>NZ_CP013355.1:635000-952500 GCF_001543325.1 Lutibacter profundi | reverse complement strand
GAAAAAGTACAATTGCTAAACAATTGGCAAAAGAGCTTAAATATGTTTATGTAGACTCTGGTGCTATGTACCGAGCGGTTACTTTATATGCAATGCAGCACAATTTTATTTCGGAACATTTTTTTGATAGAGATAAACTAATTTTAGCTTTGGATAAAATTAATTTACAGTTTAAATTCAATGCAACATTGGGGTACGCAGAAATGTATTTAAATCATAAAAATGTTGAAAACGAAATTAGAGGCTTAGAAGTATCAAAATTTGTTAGTAAAGTTTCAGAAGTATCAGAAGTTAGAAGAAAATTGGTTGAACAACAACAGCAAATGGGTAAAAATAAAGGTGTTGTTATGGACGGAAGAGATATAGGAACCGTTGTTTTTCCAAATGCAGAATTGAAATTTTTTATAACAGCTTCTATTGAAAAACGCGCTCAACGAAGATTTAAGGAATTAATTCTTAAAGGTGATAACGTTACTTTTGATGAAATTTTAAAGAATGTTGAATATAGAGATCATATTGATTCTACTAGAAAAGATTCTCCTTTAATTGTAGCCAAAGATGCTATTGAAATTGATAATTCTGAAATGACTTTAGAAGAACAATTTGATAAAATTTATGGAATTACCATTAAAACACTAAAAAAGAGCTAAGGTATATTTAAGTACTTGTGTATTTGTAATGATATTTTCCATTTGGGATTTTTCATTACATAATCAACAATTTGAGGAGTCATAAGCGCTCTTTTACTCCATTCAGGTTGTAGAAATAGTTTGCAATTTTTTGAAACTTTACTAGCTTGTTCTTCAGCAAACTTAAAATCTTGTTTGTTTACAATAATAATTTTTAGCTCATCTGTTATTTTATAAATTTCATTTAAGGGTAATTTCATTTTTTTTGGAGAAAGACAAATCCAATCCCAAGTTCCAGATAATTTATAAGAACCAGAAGTTTCAATATGCGTTTTAATATTGTTGTTTTTTAATGTATCTGTTAAGTAATCTAAGTTCCACATTAAAGGTTCTCCTCCAGTAACAACAACTGTATTTGCTTGGCTTGTTGCGTTATTAATTATTAAATTGGTTTTAGTGGGAGGGTGTAAGTTTGCATCCCAACTTTCTTTAACATCACACCAGTGGCAACCTACATCACATCCTCCAATTCTAATAAAATAGGCGGCTTTTCCGGAGTGAAATCCTTCACCTTGTATGGTGTAAAATTCTTCCATTAATGGTAACATTTCACCCTTATCTATAAGTTGCTGTGTGTTTTTGTCAATCATACGACAAATATACTCATTAGTACCAATAATAAATAAATTCAATAAAAATTCTATTGAAATTTTTAATTTGACTTTTAAGTCTTATTTTTAACCAAAATATATTTCTTGGCATGAGTAGAAGAGAAGATTTTTTTAACGAAATAACCGAAGGTTATAAAACGAAAGGTGATGCTCTTGTTTTTGGTTCAGCGATATTAGATGGAGAAACAATTAAAGATGCTTATGTTAAAGTACCATTGAAAACATTGAATAGGCATGGTTTAATTGCTGGAGCAACAGGTACAGGTAAAACAAAATCTTTACAGGTAATGGCTGAAAATCTTTCTGAAAAAGGAATTCCTGTATTATTGATGGATATAAAAGGAGATTTGAGCGGCTTAGCACAACCAAGTCCAGGGCATCCTAAAATTGATGAAAGAATGACCGCAATAGGGTTACCATTTAAGGGGAAGAAGTTTCCTGTAGAGCCTTTAACTATTTCAACTCAAGATGGAGTTAGATTACGAGCCACTGTTTCAGAATTTGGGCCTGTATTACTTTCAAGAATTTTAGACTTGTCTGAAGCACAAAGTGGTATAGTATCTATTATTTTTAAATATTGCGATGATAATAAATTACCATTATTAGACTTAAAAGATTTTAGAAAAGTGCTACAATTTGCAACGAATGAAGGAAAAGAAGAAATTCAAGCTGAATATGGTAGAATATCTACGGCAAGTACTGGTGCAATTTTAAGGAAAATTATTGAGATAGATCAACAAGGGGGCGATTTATTTTTTGGAGAGCGTTCTTTTGATGTAAAAGATTTAGTGAGAAAGAATAGTAAAGGGAATGGCTATATTTCAATTTTGAGATTGACGGATATTCAAAATAAGCCAAAACTTTTTTCAACATTTATGTTGCAATTATTAGCTGAAGTATACTCAACATTTCCTGAACAGGGAGATAGTGATAAACCAAAGTTGGTTATATTTATTGATGAGGCACATTTAATTTTTAAAGAAGCTTCGAAAGCACTACTTTCAGAAATAGAGAGTATTGTTAAATTAATTAGATCTAAAGGGATAGGTATATTTTTTGTAACTCAAAATCCAAAAGATATACCTGAAGATGTATTGGCTCAACTTGGATTAAAAATTCAACATGCATTAAGAGCTTTTACAGCAAAAGATAGAAAGGCCATTAAATTAGCTGCTGAAAATTATCCCAATTCGAAATATTATGATGTAGATGAAACCCTAACACAACTTGGGATTGGAGAAGCTTTTATATCAGTTTTAAATGAAAAAGGACGTCCTACACCATTGGCAGCAACAATGATGAGAGCACCTATGAGTAGAATGGATATTTTAACCAAAAGTGAGTTAAAACAGCTTATTGAGGAATCTAGACTGTATTATAAATACAATGAAACTATTGATAGAAATAGTGCTTTTGAAATATTGAGCAAAAAAATTGAAAGAATACATGAAAAAGAAGAAGTTGAAAATAAAAAAAAGGAAGCTAATAGAACTAGGAGGACAAGTACTTCAAGAAAGAGTACAAGAATGAATCCTATTTTAAAAGTTGTAACTAGTGCAACATTTATTAGAGGTGTACTGGGAATATTGAAAAGAGTATTATAATTTTGATTTTTTTTAAATAAAAAAGTAATAAATACGTTAAAAATAAAGCTACAATATAAATCAAATTTTTATGTCAATTATTAAAAAACTATCATATATATTTTTAATCTCTTTTTTGTTTTTTCAGTGTACAAAACAGAATCAATATTTGGTGGAAAAAGGAAGAGTAGGTCTTTTAAATAAAGGAACTAAGGTACAGGAATTAAATACAATTTTTAGTAAAGATTCAATTGTTTCAAACCTATCATTAGATACCTTACGTGTAGATAAAAAGTTATTTTCTATGGGTGATGATGAATATATTATTTATTCAAAAAAAGGGAAAAAATTATTACAAATAACACCTTCTAATCAAAGTGATACATTATCAAAGATTAAAAGTATTGAAATATTTGATTCAAATTATAAAACAGATAAAGGAATTTCTCTTAAATCTACATTTAAAGATATAAATGAAAATTATACTATAAATAATGTAGAGACCACCTTAACATCTGCCATGTTGTTTATTGATGAGCTTAATGCTACCGTTGCAATTGACAAAAGAGAATTAGGATTAAATAGTTTTAGTAGAGAGGAAATTACTATTAATCAAATTCCAGATATGGCAAAGATAAAATATTTTACTATCTGGTTTAATTAAAATGAAAGTTACAAAAAAAACAAAAGTAATAAGGTCTCCTAAACGAGGTTTTTATGATAAAGAAACTATTTATAAAATTTTAGACAATCATTTTATTTGTCAGATAGCCTTTGTTTATGAAGGTTATCCTGTAATAATTCCAACAATTTACGGTAGAGATAATAATAACCTTTATATTCATGGAGCAACAGTTAGTAGAATGTTACTGGAATTAGAAAAAGGAGTACCACTGTCTATTAATATTACGCAAACTGATGGAATTGTTTTAGCCCGTTCAGCATTTCATCATTCATTAAACTATCAATCTGTAACAATTTTTGGTGAAGCTACTCTAGTTACAAGTGAAAATGAAAGATACAAGGCTCTTAAAATAATTTCAGATCAAATAATTCCTTTTCGTTGGGAAGAAGTACGTTTGCCGAGTAAAAAAGAATTAAAAGCGACTAAAATTTTAAAAATACCAATTGTAGAAGCTTCAGCTAAAATTAGAAAGGAACCTCCATCTGATGAAAAGGAAGACTATAATTTATCTATTTGGGCTGGTGAAATTCCAATAACTTCAACCATACAAAATCCCATTTCAGACCCGAAATTAAAAGAAGGAATACCTATTCCTGAGAGTGTTAAAAAACTGATGAAAAAAGAGTAAACTAAGCGAAATTATATACTTTATTCATTTTAGCAACGGTACAATTCCATTTTAAATCAGATTTAATTTTAACTTTTAGTGCCTGACTTTGATGCGGCTCGCCATGATTTATAATTGTAAGGATTGGAGGAGTTTTAAAATGTTGTAGCCAATCTAATAATTCGTTTTGGTCTGCATGACCTGAAAACGCATTTATTTTAAAAACTTCGGCATTTATTTTATGATATTTCCCAAAAAATTTAACTTCGGTATCACCAGATAATAAGGCTCTTCCTCGAGTACCTTCAGCTTGAAACCCAACAATTAAGATGCTGTTTTTTTTATCAGAAATAAGTTTATCTAAATAATGTAACACTCTTCCTCCAGTAATCATACCACTTCCCGCCAAAACTATTTTAGGGCTCTTATCATTAACTACAGCTTTTGAAGCGCTTACATCGCTAATTAATTCAACGGTAGACTCCATACTTTTAATATCATCAACTGTTAAATGGTGGTCATTGATATATTTGTAATATATTTCTGTGGCGCTAACACCCATTGGACTATCCAAATATATAGGAATATTTGGCAATACATTTTCACGTTTTAAAATGCTTAAAAGATAAATAATCTCTTGGGCTCTTTCTACTGAAAATGTAGGGACTATTAAAGTTCCTCCTTTTAAATATGTGTGTTTAATATATTTGAGTAGTTTATCTTTTATTGCATAATTTTCATGCAATCTATTTCCATAAGTAGATTCAATAACTACATAATCGGCTTTATTGATATATTTATATTTATTTAAAATGATAGGTTTTTTTCTTCCAATATCTCCAGAAAAAACAATAATCTTCCCATTAATACTTAGTTGAATAAATGTACTTCCCAAAATATGACCACTATTTATAAATTTAAATTTTATAGTTTTATCTATAGTGTGCCATTTTTCTGTTTCAAATGTTTTAAAGTGTGAAATAGTATTCTTTGCGTCATTTATAGTATATAATGGTTGGGCGGGTTTGTGTTTGGAATAGCTGTATTTATTGGCTCTTTTTGCATCTTCTTCTTGTATTTTACCACTGTCAAGTAATATAACTTTTGTTAAATCTCTGGTTGCATTTGTACAATAAATTTTACCTTTGTAGCCATTTTTTATAAGAACAGGTAAGTACCCCGAGTGATCTAAATGTGCATGAGTTAAAAAAATTAGGTCTAATTCATTTAAATTTATAGGCAACTCTTCTCTGTTTTTTTTACGTAATTCTTTTAAACCTTGAAATAAACCGCAATCAATTAATATTTTTTTGTAATTTACCTCTAGTAAAATTTTTGAACCAGTAACTGTTCCTGCACCTCCTAAAAATGTTAGTTTCATCTTAAGTAGTTTTAAATTAATAAGTATTAAAGTATGGTTGGTGTATATAAAATTACAATTTTATAATGATTATAGTTTAACATTTTATGCCAATTTTTTGCTAAATATATTAGTTCTACTTTATTTATAGAGTATTATTGAATAAGTTATACGTATTACAGGTAGTTAACTAATTATTAATTATTTTTGATAAATAAATTTTTAAAATGAAAAAATATAAAGTTCAAAAATCTCCATTCGTAGTTCCAACTACAGATGGTAAATTGATAGAAGAACACTTTGGTTTGAGTAACCAATGTGAATTAAGTATTGCTCATATGATAGCACCTCCTAAATGGAGCGAACCTTTTCAAACTCCTGATTTTGATGAGTATACCTATATAATTAAAGGGAAGAAGCAATTGAATATAGATGGAGATATTGTTGTGCTAGAGGCTGGTCAATCTATTAAAATTGAAAAAGGGGCAAGAGTTCGGTATTCAAACCCTTTTGATGAAGCCTGTGAGTATTTGGCAGTTTGTTTACCTGCATTTTCGGTTAATTTGGTTAATAGAGAAGAAACCTAATTTAGTTTTTTCTCTGGTTAAATAAAAAGGTAGATATATAATTAAAAAATAAGGGATTAAAAGTAATTCTATTGTTAAAATATAATAAGGCCATTCGCCAAGATAGTCTAAAGCTGTTGGTCCGTATGGCTTAAAGTTTGTATAAAAATAATTTGAATTTATATTTTTGTTGATAATAAATAATATTCCTGCATACAATTGTAAAGCTAAAAAAGAGTAAAAAACACTTTTTAAATTTGGTCTTAAATTAAGCACAAACACAGCATATAAAACAAAAATAATTAATCCTGCATGTACATACCAATATTTTAAAAAAATAAAATTTGGAAATCCATTGAGTAAATCAGGTGTTATAATTGAGTGAGATGTTCCTGCTAAAATCCAGAAAAGGATAATATCAAAATAAATCTTTTTTTTAGTTAATGTAAAAACAGGTAATAATAAAGCAACAAAATTACAGAGGTGAAAAGGCAGGTCTTCTTTAATGTCAAAACCTCTAACATAAATTTTTAAAAAAATCCAAATTACTACAGTTATTGAAAGCGAAAAGGCAAAAATATTTCCAACGAAATATTGTTTTTCTCTAGGTTGCTTTTTTGCCCACTTTATTAACACATAACCAAACGTGATAAAAAAAAGTAAGGCAACCAAGTGTTGATTGCCGAACATTATAAAATCTTGATTATCTTTTAGAAATATTGAATCTTTCAAGTTAAAAGTATATTAAAAGACCAATATACTAATAAAAGAATTAATTATTTTCGCTCACAAGCTAATAAGGTGTTTTTCAGAAGCATTGCAATTGTCATTGGGCCTACACCACCTGGAACAGGTGTAATATAGGCTGATTTAGGGCTTACACTTTCAAAATGAACATCACCAGCCAAACGATAGCCTCTTTTTTTAGTAGCATCAACAACTCTTGTAATACCAACATCAATAATAGTTACACCATTTTTAACCATATCACCAGTTAAAAATTCAGGAATACCTAACGCAGCCACTATAATATCAGCATTTAAAGTGAATTCATTTAAATTTTTAGTTCTGCTATGAGCAACTGTTACGGTAGCATTCCCTGCTTTTCGTTTTTGACTCATTAAAATACTCATTGGTCTGCCAACAATGTGGCTTCTTCCTATTACAAGAACATTTTTTCCTGATGTTTCAATTTTATATCGCTCTAATAATTCTAATATTCCAAAAGGAGTTGCAGGTAAAAAGCAAGGCATGTCTAAAGCCATTCTTCCAACATTGGTAGGGTGGAAACCGTCCACATCTTTATCTGGATTTACAGCCATTAAAACCTTTTGTTCATCAATATGCTTTGGAAGAGGAAGTTGAACAATGAATCCGTCAATATCATTGTTGTTATTAAGGTTGCTAATTTCTTGTAATAATTTTTCTTCTGTAGTTTCTTCAGGAAGTTTAATCAATGTTGAATTAAACCCAACTAATTCGCATGCTTTTACTTTACTGTTAACATAAGTCATACTAGCACCATCAGAACCAACTAAAATAGCTGCCAAATGAGGTGTTTTATTTCCTTGTATTTTTAGTTGTTTTACTGATTCGGCAATTTCAATTTTTAAATCTGCTGCTGTTTTTTTTCCGTCTAGTAAAATCATAGTATAAATTTTAATTCTTTGATATAAAAAAAGCAAACATATTTTGTTTGCCTATTTAATTATTATTTTCCCATTCCTTTCATCATTTGCATCATTTGTCTACTACCACCACCTTGCATCATTTTCATCATTTTACTCATTTGAGTAAACTGTTTGAGTAATTGATTTACCTCTTGAATTGATGTTCCGGAACCTTTTGCTAATCTTTTTTTCTACTTGCATTTATTGTTTTAGGTTGGCTACGCTCTTCAGGAGTCATAGAGTGAATAATAGCTTCAATACTTTTAAAAGCATCATCATCAATATCAACATCTTTCATCATTTTTCCAACACCAGGAATCATTCCCATCAAATCTTTCATGTTACCCATCTTTTTGATTTGCTGGATTTGTTTTAAGAAATCATCAAAACCAAATTGATTTTTGGCAATCTTCTTTTGGATTTTTCTTGCTTCTTCTTCATCGTATTGTTCTTGAGCACGTTCAACCAGTGAAACAACATCTCCCATTCCCAAGATGCGTTCAGCCATACGATCTGGATGGAAAACATCAATAGCTTCCATTTTTTCTCCAGTACCAATAAACTTAATAGGTTTATTTACAATTGTTTTTATTGATAAAGCTGCTCCACCACGTGTATCACCATCTAATTTTGTAAGTACAACGCCTTCAAAATTTAAAATATCATTAAAAGATTTTGCAGTATTTACGGCATCTTGTCCAGTCATAGAATCTACAACAAACAATGTTTCTTGAGGATTTACGGCTTTGTGTATATTAGAAATTTCAGTCATCATTTGCTCATCTACAGCTAAACGACCAGCAGTATCAATAATTACAACATTTTTACCAGTAGCTTTCGCGTGTTTTACGGCATTTTTAGCAATTTCAACAGGATTTTGGTTTTCAATTTCAGCATAAACTTCTACACCAATTTGTTCACCTACAACCTGTAATTGATTTATTGCAGCAGGTCTATATACATCACAAGCAACAAGTAAAACTTGTTTTGATTTTTTTGTTTTTAAATAGTTAGCAAGTTTACCAGAAAAAGTTGTTTTTCCTGAACCTTGTAAACCAGACATTAATATAATAGTTGGTGTTCCTGAAAGATTTATACCAACAGTTTCACCACCCATTAAACGAGTTAGTTCATCTTTTACCAATTTCACCATTAATTGGCTAGGGTTTAACGTTGTTAGTACGTTTTGTCCTATCGCTTTTTCTTTAATGGTGTTGGTGAAATTTTTCGCTATTTTAAAATTAACATCAGCGTCTAAAAGAGCTCTACGAACTTCTTTTAAAGTTTCGGCAACATTTACTTCGGTAATTTTTCCATGTCCTTTGAGTACATGAAGGGCTTTATCTAATTTATCACTTAAATTATTAAACATAGATTTTCACTTCGTTTTTTAGAAATGCAAATATAAGAAAAATGCACTTAAAAAATTAATGAGTTTAGGGTTGAAATCAATTATTTTTCTCCTTTAACAAATTTAATTGATGTGGTATTAACGCAATAGCGTTTTCCCGTAGTTTCTTCAGGGCCATCTTCAAAAACATGACCTAAATGACTTCCGCAAGAGGCGCAAATTATTTCAGTACGTATCATTCCATGCGTTTTGTCTAAAACATACTCTACAGTTCCTTTAATAGCATCATCAAAAGAGGGCCATCCACAATGAGATTCAAATTTACTATTTGATTTAAATAGTTGTAAATCACAGGCAGCACAGTGATATGTTCCCTTTTCAAATGTTGAAGTATAGCCACTTTCACTTGGAGCATCAGTTCCTTTTTGACGTAAGACAAAGTATTGTTGAGCAGTTAATGTTTGTTTCCACTCTTCTTCGGTTTTAGTTACCTTTTTAATCATTTTTTTCTTTTTTTCTTGTGAGTAACTCATTACAATGTTTGTTAATAATAAGATAGTCAAAAATATATTTTTCATGGTTTTATTCTCTATTTATAAATTCAATAATTCTTTGAATAACTAGGTTGTCTTTTAAAATACGCCGATGTCCCAAGCCTTTTGTTATTAATATTTCACCTTGTTCTAGGCTTTGTCGTATATTATGTGCACAACTAACAGGTACATCTTTATCATCAGTGTCATGAATTACTAAAGTTGGTATTTTTAGACTTTTAGCAGCAAAACTTGCAGAATAATTATCAATACTTTCTCCAAATTTTTTATAAAAAAGTTTTTTAATTCTGTAAACCATTTCTGGTTTCAATTCTAATTTTTTAACAAAATCTGTAATAATATCAGTAATAATATCACCAGATCCAATGATAATTGCTTTTTTAATTTTTAACCCTTGCTTCACCCCATTTAAAACAGCCATACCACCTAAAGAATGACCAATGGCAATTTCAAAAGGGCCATATTTTTTCTCAATTGATTTAGCAGCAATTACAAATTCGCTCATCATGGTAGTTTTTCCTGTAGATTTTCCATGTGCAGGACCGTCAAAACTAATAGTCATAAAACCATTTTCCAATAATTTATCGGCAATTTTATACAATTGAGTTCCTCTGCCAGACCATCCGTGAATTAGTAAAACTTTTCTTTTTGAGTACCCATACGTATAAACCATAATGTTCTTATTAATTTCAGGAACAAATAAAAATTCTTTTTGGGCACTATTAGCCATCATTTTTTCACGTTCTGGGGTTTTAAACCGAATGGGAGTTCCAAATAGTTTTATAGCAAATTTTGTAGCTAAAGGAGGAGCTATAAATTGTAGAACTTTTCCTGTAGTAATAATTGAGGATGGTATTTTGGGAATATTAGTTGCTTTTATTACAGTGTTTTGTTCACTACTTGAATTATACATATAATCATTTATATTTGCGTATAAAGATATAATTTGTAATTTTATAAAAAGCACAAGAAATAAAAAAAATATAATGAAAAAAATAATAGCTCTAACTGTAGTTTTACTATTTATGGTAAGTTGTAGCACCGTACCAATTACAGGGCGAAAAAGAATTAATATTGTAAGTGATGCTCAAATTTTACCCGCAAGTTTTGCTCAATATGAAGGGTTTTTGAAAGAAAATAAAATTTCAACAAATGTAAAAAAGACCAATGAATTACAACATGTTGGAATGAATATTTCAAAAGCGGTAGATAAGTTTATGAGAGCAAACGGCATGGTTAAAGAAGCAAATAGTTATCGCTGGGAATTTAACTTAATTGAAGATAAAACAATAAATGCTTGGTGTATGCCTGGAGGAAAAGTAGTTTTTTATACAGGAATTTTACCTGTTTGTAAAAATACTGATGGAATTGCAGCTGTTATGGGACATGAAGTTGCTCATGCGTTTGCTAAACATGGACAAGAGAGAATGACAAGTGCTTATGGACAGCAATTAGGAGGAATAGCCGTTGCTTTGGCAAGCAATAAGAAAGATCCAAAAACGCGAGCATTGTGGAATACTATTTACGGAGTAGGTTCTACTGTAGGAATGTTGGCTTATAGTAGAACTCATGAAACAGAAGCTGATAAACTAGGTATGGTATTTATGGCTATGGCTGGATATAATCCAAATGAGGCTATTAATTTATGGATTAGAATGAGCCAACAATCTAAAGGAAGTAAACCTCCAGAATTTTTAAGTACGCATCCATCAGATCAAACTCGGATTAAAAACTTAAAAGCTTACTTGCCAACTGCTATTGCTTTAGCAAAAAAATATAATACGCAACAACCATAAGTCTGAAATCAATTTTTTTATCATAAAAAAATTATAGTATATTGTAAACCGTTCTCAAATTTGAGAACGGTTTTTATTTGATAGATATGTTAAAAAAAGGCGACAAAAAATTAATCAATGGTTGGGCATTTTATGATTGGGCAAACTCAGTATATTCATTGGTAATTGGCACAGCTGTTTTTCCCATTTATTATGAATCAGTTACAGAATCAGATGGTGGAATTATTCAGTTTTTAGGAACAGATTGGCATAATACAACGGCGTATTCTTATGCATTAGGAATTTCGTTTTTGATAGTAGCATTTTTATCTCCTATTTTATCAGCAATTGCTGATTATACAGGGAATAAAAAAAGATTTATGCAATTTTTCTGTTTTTTGGGCTCCTTTTCAGTTATGTCACTTTACTTTTTTACAGGAAAAGAAAATGTTTGGATTGGTATTGTATTCACCATTTTAGCGAGTATTGGTTTTTGGGGAAGTATTGTTTTTTACAATGCATATTTACCTGAAGTTGCTGAACCAAAAGACCATGACCGTGTAAGCGCAAAAGGGTTTATGCTTGGGTATATAGGCTCAGTTTTGTTATTGGCATTTAATTTATCGATGGTTATGAAACCAGAAATATATGGTATTACAGATTCAACATTTCCTGCGCGAGTTTCATTTCTTACCGTTGGTATTTGGTGGTTAGGTTTTGCACAAGTTACTTTTAGTCGTTTACCTAATAATCCTTTTAAAAGAAAGCCTGAAAAAGATTATATTTTTAAAGGATATAGGGAGCTAAAAATAGTGCTCCAAGAGATAAAAAAACAAAGCCAGCTAAAAATATTATTAATTTCTTTTTTCTTGTATAGTATTGGGGTTCAGACTGTTATTTTGTTGGCTTCTATCTTTGGAACGAAAGATTTAGGATTAGAAACCAGTAATTTAATTATTACAATTTTATTAATACAATTAGTTGGAATAGTAGGAGCGTTTGCCTTTTCAAGGTTGTCAGAAAAAATTGGGAATATTAAAGCTTTAAAAATAACGATATTAATATGGAGTGTTGCCTGTGTGGGGGCTTATACACTCCATAGAGAAGATCCGGATGTGTATTTGAAATTTTATGCTTTAGGAGGGTTTATAGGACTTGTTTTAGGGGCTATTCAAACGCTGTCGAGATCAACGTATTCCAAATTAATTCCAGATACAACTCAAGATCACGCAACGTATTTTAGTTTTTATGATGTTACTGAAAAATTAGCCATTGTTTTTGGTATGGCATTGGCAGGGATAGTTACATCATACACAAATTCATTACGATTATTTATTTTAATTTTAGCAGTCTTTTTTATTGCGGGTTTTGTAACTTTAAGCTTTATGAAAGGCTCAAAATATGTTAAATAAAAAGTACGATTTTATTGTTGTTGGAGCAGGAATTGTTGGATTGGCTACAGCCTATAAATTACAATTGAAATTTCCTAAAAAATCAATAGTAATTTTAGAAAAAGAAGCTAAAGTAGGGATGCATCAAACAGGAAGAAATTCTGGAGTTATGCACTCTGGAATATATTATACACCTGGCTCTTACAAAGCAATTAATTGTAAAAACGGAAGAAATCAACTCATTGAGTTTGCTAAAAAAAATGAGATTAAACACGATATTTGTGGAAAAGTAATTGTAGCTACAAAACAAGAAGATATTTCGGTTTTAGAAGATATTTATGCTAAAGGAATAGAAAATGAAACCGAAGGAATACGATTTTTAAATTCTGAAGAAATAAAAGAAAAAGAACCTTTTGTTGAAGCTGTTAAAGCTATTTGGGTACCAACAGCAGGTATTATTGATTATGTAGCAGTTTCAAATAAACTTGTAGAATTAGTTGAGAATTTAAATTCAAAAAGTAAATTACTAATCAATTGTAAAGTAGAAAATATTTCTTCAAAAGAGAATGAAACAATTGTTCATACTTCATTAGGTAATTTAACTGCTGAAAAAGTAATTTTCTGCACAGGGTTACAATCTGATAGAAATGCAGAAAAAGATGATTTAAAATTAGATATGCATATTGTAGGTTTTAGAGGTGATTATTACGAACTAACCGATGAAGCTTCACATAAAATAAATAATTTAGTATATCCAGTTCCTGATCCAAAATATCCTTTTTTAGGAGTTCATTTTACACGAATGATTAATGGTGGAGTTGAATGTGGTCCAAATGCGGTATTTACCTTTAAACGAGAGGGTTATAAAAGAACAAGTTTTAGCTTTAGAGATACTTTTGATGCCTTAACTTTTGGTGGTACTTGGAAATTATTTTTTAAGAATTGGCGCAAAGGAATTGATGAATATAAAAGAGCCTTTTCAAAACGTTTATTTGTAAATGCACTAAAACATATGATGCCTAGTATTACGCCAAATGATGTGCAGCCATCAAGAGCAGGAGTGAGAGCACAGGCAATTGATTACGATGGTAATATGGTTGATGATTTTAAAATTATGAAACATAACGGAAACATTCACGTGTTAAATGCCCCTTCGCCAGCAGCGACTTCCTGTTTAGCAATTGCCGATGAAATTGTAAGTGTAGTTTTAAATAAATAATGATGAAATTTTATCAAAAAGAAATACAATTAGAGCCTTTTAATAGAGGATTTCACTTAATAACACGTATTATTTTAAATCAATTTGAAGAGATTGGAAATATTGAAGTTGGTCAATTACAAGTTTTTATAAAGCATACTTCAGCAAGTTTAACTATTAATGAAAATGCCGATAGTTCTGTTAGAACAGATTTTGAAAATTATTTTAATAGGATAGTTCCAGATAATAACGATTATTTTACTCATACACTAGAAGGTACTGATGATATGCCAGCACATATTAAAGCATCAGTTTTAAGTAGCTCTATTCAAATACCTATTACCAACGGAAAATTAAATTTAGGAACTTGGCAAGGAATATTTTTATGTGAACATAGAAATTATGGAGGTTCTCGTAGATTAGTTCTCACCGCCTTTGGAATTTAGGGCTTTAATTTTTGTTAATGCATTTTCTAAATTTTGTTTTGCTTTAGCACTTAAATTAATTTGATATTCCCATTTAAACCCTTCAATTTTTAAAACAAAAGCGTTAGGTGTTTTTTCATAAATATCTTTGCATAAACACAACAATTGACTTGGAGGAACGGAATGTGTTGAAAATTCAAATTTTAGTGCTGGGTTTAGTTTTTCAAATAGAAAACCATTTTTAAGTGATTTTTTGTAGGCATCTACAAAAATTACAGTTTCATAATTTGAAATAATTTCAGCATCTTCCACCATTAATTGATATTTATATAACAAATTATGACTATTAAACCCCTCTTTTTCTAAAGCATCTAAAAAACTCCAACCAAGGCCATCGTCTTGTCTGGTATTATTTCCGATACCAATTATTAATATATTATCTAATTTTTTCGTCAATAATATTTCCATCTTTATCTTCAATTTGAACAATTAAAGGCATTTCACCTAAGGCGTGTGTTGCACAGCTTAAACAAGGGTCATAAGCTCTTATAGCAATTTCAATTTGATTTAACATTGGTTCGGTAATTTCAGGAACATCAGTTAAAACATCTTCAGCAACTTGTTTAACTGCTTTATTCATAGCTTCATTATTATGTGTAGTAGAAACTATTAAATTACATTTGGTAATAATTCCATTATTATCTGTATGATATTCATGTATTAGAGTTCCTCTAGGCGCTTCAATAATCCCAATTCCTTTGGTTCTAGGAATACCTTCTCTAACTAAATCATCAGACATTAATTCATCATCTAATAATAATTCTTTCATCAATTCAGCACAATGAAGCATTTCAATTAAACGAGCCCAATGTGTATGCATAGTCATATTATTTACTAAATTGTTACTTTGTTGTTTGAAAAGTTGCCTCTCAATTTCTGCTAAAGGAGTTGGTATAAAAGTACAAGTATTTAGTCTAGCCAACGGCCCTACACGATTCCACCCATCTTTTCTACCGTATTTAGACATATATGGAAATTTTAGATATGACCAAGGTTCAACAGCTTCTTTAAAATGATATTTATATTCAATATCTTCAATATTTAATAACTCATTACCTGCAAAATCAATAGATCGTAATCTACCATCATATAACTCCATAGCGCCATTTTCTTTATTCACTAAACTTAAATGGTTGGATGGGTAGGTAGCAAAATTATTAATCCAGTCACTATTTTGTTGGTGATATGATTTTATAAAATCAATAATTTCTTTAGACCACTCAATCATAGTATCTATATTAGGAATTTGAATTCCATCTAAAAAATAAGCTCTTTCCTCTTTTGAAAATGTTTTATGAACACCACCAGGAACTGCCATAATTCCATGTATTTTTTTACCGGCAATAGCTTTGATTATTTCTTGCCCGAATTTTCGCATTAAAATCCCTTTTTTTGCTAATTCCCTATTTTCTGCAGCTACGGCAACAATATTTCTTTTTTCAGCGGGAGCATTTATGCCAAATAGTAAGTCGGGTGAAGCTAAATAAAAGAAATGCAAGGCATGAGATTGAAAAACTTGTCCGTAATGTAATAACCGTCTTAATTTAGTAGCAGTTGGAGATAAGTTTTCAGGATCAACACCCACTAATTGGTCAATTGCTTTTGCAGCAGCTAAATGGTGACTTACTGGGCAAATACCACATAAACGTTGTACTAAAACTGGAGCTTCCCAATACGGATGCCCTTGAATAAATTTTTCAAACCCTCTAAACTCAACAATATGTAAATAAGCATTAACTACTTTGCCATTTTCATCAATTTTAATGGTTACTTTTCCATGTCCCTCAACTCGGGTAATAGGTTCAATAATTATTTTTCTCATTTTAGATGATTTTAGGGTTAATCGTATTTAAATTCTGGATACGCTATCGAAAATTCTTCATTAAATAGAATATTTTTTACAACACTCCAAATATGGTTTGCATTTGGTGGACAACCAGGGATATGGTAATCAATTTTTACTACTTCATGATTTGGATATACTTTGTTTAAAATTTTAGGAATATCTTCATGATTAGGAATACAAGTTTCGTTATCTTCACTAGTCATAGAATTTAAATACGCTTCTTTTAGGCATTCTTCTAAAGGAATTGTATTTCTGTTAGCGGGTAAACCGCCCCAAATAGCACACTCACCAACTGAAACTAAAATGTCACAGTTTTCACGAAATGCCCGTAATATTTCAATGTTATCTGTATTGCAGCAACCACCTTCAATTAAGCCAATATCACAATGTTTACTAAATTTTTTAATATCTGTAATTGGAGATTTGTTAAATTCAATCACTTCGAATAAATCAAGGATACCTAAATCTACATCAAGCATAGACATATGGCAACCAAAACAACCAGCTAGCGAAGTTGTTGCTACTATCTTTTTATTTCCATTAGTATGGTTTATTTTAGTTTTATCAAAAGGAATGGTTTTACCTATTTGTCCATAATCGTATTTTCGATGTCCAAAAGGTTTTACAAATGATTTCCCCCTAACGAGAATAGATCCGGTTGGACATATATCCATGGCTCGTAAAGCTTCCCTATCCGATAATTTTGCTTCTTGATTGTAATCTATACCAATAAGTGTTTCATTTCCTCTATTGATGGAGTTAAAAACAGCATAACCGTCATTGGTTTTTACTTCTTCAACACAGCGTTTACAACGTATGCAACGATTTTGATTAACTACAATTCTTTCAGGTCTTGCATCTACTAATCTATCAACAAATAAGTGAGGAAAACGAGTATATCTAATTCCCATTTCATACCCTAAATTTTGCATGGCACAATCGCCACTTTTTTCACAAGAAGGGCAAAAATGATTGCCTTCTACAAACATCATTTCTAATATTGCTTTTCGGGCATCGAGCATTTCTACAGAATTCACTTCAATATCCATGCCTTCTTCCACTTGGATAGTACATCCTGCAATACTTCGTCCATTTAATTTTATAGAACAGATTCTGCAAGTTCCTAAAGGGTCTATATTTTTAAAATGACATAACGTTGGAATAAAAATACCATTTTGTTTAGCGGCTTCAATTAAATTTTTCCCTTTTTCAGCAGCACAATTTCTACCATCAATTTTAAAATTTACAGTTTGCATAATTTTTATTTTTTAAATTAATGATGATTGTTTTTAATTACACTATCAAATTCCTGAATAGCATTTTCCATGTCAAATTCAACATTTTGACTTTCATCTTCATTTAAAATTTTGAGTTTAAAGTAATCATTAAACTTTTCAATTGCTGTTGAAAAAGTATTGGAAGATGTTTTTCCTAAGCCACAACGACTGGTTAATTTCATAATATTTCCCCAATCTTTTATTTCTTGTAAATCTGTTGCCGTACATAAACCTTTTTTTAGTTTTTGAATTTTTTCAAATAAAATTTGATTTCCTGCTCTACAAGGAGTACAAATTCCACAAGATTCTGATTTAAAAAATTTAGTAAAATTTTCTAAAATTTGTATTATACTTCTGAATTTATTAAAAACCATAATTGCTCCGCCACAAACTAAATCTTCATTACAAATTTTTCTGTCAAATTCAGATTCGTTAATACATTCTCCAGAAGGACCTGTAATTTGGACGTAATTTGGAGAAGTAGCTTGGCATAGGCGTAGTAATTCTTTAACAGTTATTCCCCATTCAACTTCATAAATCCCTGGTTTTGCTACATCTCCAGAAATACTTAATAATTTAGTTCCTTTACTTTTATCAGTTCCAATATTTTGAAAATAATTAGTTCCTAACTCTACAATTCTTGCTGCGTTTGCAAGTGTTTCAACATTGTTAACAATAGTAGGTTTCCCAAGATATCCAACATCTGTAGGGAAATATTTTCGAATTCTAGGTTCTCCACGTTTACCTTCAAGAGATTCAATTAAAGCGGTTTCTTCTCCACATACATAAGCGCCTGCACCCAATTCAACCTTCAAATCAAAGTTAAGGTTTGTTATACCAAGAATATTTTTTCCTAAGAAATTATTTTTATAAAATTCATCTATTGTTTTTTCTATTTTTGAAAGTAAATACTTGTATTCTCCTCTTAAATAAATAATTCCTTCATTTGCACCAACAACAAAGGCAGCAATAATCATTCCTTCTATAACAAGTCCGGGAAAATCTATAAGTAAGGCTTTATCTTTAAAAGTGCCAGGTTCGCCTTCATCGGCATTACAAATAATATATTTTTTAGAGGAAGTATTATTTTTACATGCTTTCCATTTTAATGCCGTTGGGAAAAAAGCACCACCACGACCTTTTAAATTAACCTTTGAAATTTTATTTAAGATAGATTCACTGGTTTCTTTTTTTAGATTTTTTATGGAGTTCCCTGTAATATATTTCTTAAAAAAAACAGTTTTATCTTCTTCTGGAACATATTGAATTTTACTTATTGGATTGTCAGCAAAGGTTTCTATTGGTATATTATTTTTTAATTTTTTAATTATAGAAATTACTTTTTTTGGAGTTAAATCTGTAAATGGATAAAAATTAATTAGAGCAGCTGGTTCTTGATCACTTAACCCTATGCAAGAAGTTTCAAATAATGAAAACAACGGATTATTGTTATATTTGTTAAACACACATCTTGTTTCTTTTTCAAAAGTTGTTTTAATAATTTCAAAACCTTTAAATTCAGAGGTAATACTATTATTTAAATAAATAATATATTTTCCTGTTGGTTTTTGGTGAAAGAAATGATAAAAGGAAATAACCCCTTCAACTTCAATAGTTGAAATGTTTAATAAATTTGCTATTTCAATAATTGCTTTTTTTGAAATAAATCCCTGAGTATTTTGTTGATTCCACAACAAACGAAGAAGAGATGTTCTTTTCATACGAAAAAACTTTTGAATTACTTGTAACTAAAGTTACGAAAAAATTAACATAAACAATTGATTTTTTTGTTTATTAGAAAGATTTACAGATAATTCAAAAGTTTTGAACAACTAGTTAAAATAAATAAATTTCTATTTTTAAAAATTTAAGATAATTTAAGAAAATAACAATAAAAGCAAATTAATACTACACATTAATTTAATTAATGTTTTAAATAATTATTATTTCTTGCGGAATATTTATTAAAAATGGTCTTAATATGAGAATTTTCATATGCTAAATTTTACACTTGTAATAAAATTTCTTCCAATATTTGGGATACCATCTACTTTTAATCTGGATAAATGGGAAACATAAGAAATATTCGCTAAATTATTTACATTAAAATTAAAGCTAAAATCTATTTTTTTAAGCTTAATGATTCCTCCAATACCAATATTTATTAAATTATATTGATTTGTTGGCGTTTCAAAATCACCTATTTTATTTTGTTTAAAATGACTTTCTAAAGTAATTGCAGTAAATGCGTTTTGTAACCAATTTTTCTCATTTAATTCAACACGTAAAGTATTAGTAAGTTTATTAGCAGGAATTAAAGGCAAATAAGTGCCGTTACTCTGTTTACCTATTACCATTTCATAACTACTATTAAAATGTAACCAATCTACTGGGTGTGGATGAATGTGAAATCCAAATTCACCGCCGTATAATTCTGCATTATTTTGTACATAATTATAAACATAATTATTGTTAAGCATTGCCCCAGTAGGAGTAATGTATATGTATTTATTGATGTTATTATAAAATCCGTTTGCGAAAATTTCAAAATGTGTAGATTTATATTCTAAAGCAACATCCGATTGAAAATTGTGTTCACTTTGTAAATTGTTATTTCCAATTTCATATCTGTTAGAACCTTCATGAACCCCGTTTGAAGTTAGTTCTGCTAGATTAGGAGCTCTAAAACCTGCTGCAAAATTAAATCTACTAGTTACAGCACCAAATAAAGTAGTTTTATATCCAAAAGAAGCCGTTATATTTTTAAAGGATTTACGAATAGCATTAAACACATGGTTTTCTGTATCAACATTTTTTTGGGTAGCTAAATTCCGATTATCAAAACGAAGTCCGCCTTGAAAGCTATTTTCGTTTTGGGTATAGTTTCCAGTTAAAAATACACCAAAATCGTTTGTCTGTGCATTTGGAATAAGTACATCAATACCTAGCGTTTTATTTTTTTGATGCATTCCTTGAACTCCTAAAATAGATTCAAAGTTTTTTAGTTTAGGTAAATGCCATTTTACATCATAACTATACGTTTTAAGTTTTAAATGTAACGCAGGTAATGGGTTTGCAATAGTGTTAGGTTCCTCAATTTCTTTTCGGTCATTAAATGTGTATCCAAAAGTAGAGATTATTTTAGAGTTAGGTAGAAAAATAATAGTATTTAAACTTATCATTTTATTCGTTAAATCTTGATAAGGATATGTATGTGTTTTTGTAGAAGTTTGCAGGCCAATTTCTTCTGGAATACCTATAATTGTATTGTTAAAATTTAACCGTAAAGTACTAGAAACAAGTTTGTTGTTGTAATTAATACCGGTATTAAATACCGTTTCTTTAAATCTAGAATTTGTAACTCTTAATTTACTGGGTATTTTATAGTCACTATGAGATTGATATGTGCTATTTACTAAAAATTTCCATGATTCATATGATTTTCTAAATCCGAATGAAGTACTTGAACCTTCTGTATTTGATAAATATTTTTGATTAATATCTAGTTTAAAAGTATTGTCGTCGGCAAATCGTAATGGATTAAAAAATAAAACGCCTCCAAGAGCATCAGACCCATATAATAGTGAGGCAGGCCCTTTAATAACTTCAACACTTTCAATACTCGATTCATTAATACCCAAACCATGTTCTTCACCAAATTGTTGATTTTCCAAGCGTAATCCTTGAGAATATACCAAAACTCTATTTCCTCTTAAACCTCTTATAACGGGTTTACCAATACCAACACCTGTAGATACTTGAGAAACTCCAGGTATAGAACTAATACCCTCAATTAATGTTGCGGCACCTTTATTTTTTAATTGCTGAATGCTTGCTCTTTCAACTTTCATTACATTTTCAGATTGTAATTTATTAAATGGTGTTGAAATTATGACTTCATCCATTTTAAAAACAGCTTCATTTAAAACAAAATTTAACGTGTTATGTAATGATATGTCAATTGTTTTAGTTTGTTTTTGAAAACCAATAAAGGAAGCAGTAACTGACACAGTTGTATTTGGTAAATTGGTTATAAAGTATTCACCGTTTTCATTTGTTGAAGTTCCTTTGTGAAGTTCGCCAATGTAAACATCAACATTACTTAGTGGTTTGTTGTTGTTATCTGTTACTTTTCCAGATAAGTTGTTTTGAGCTTGTATATACAAACTAGATAACCCTATGAATAGGATTAAAATAAAGTTTTTCATTTTTTTTTGAGATTTATTGTTAAAATTTTAAAATAATTGATTAACAATAAGCTGGAGGTGCTCTCGAAGATTTATAGTGAAAATTAAATATGGAAATTTGATTTTTTACAAAGTAAATTTTCTCATATTTAGATGAAGGTTCTGTAAATGAAAAGTTTACGGAAAAATCAATTGCATTAACATTTATTTGATGATGAAAAATACTACAATTTGTTTTTGGAGTATCTAAAAATGTTTTTTGTTGGTTATTACTAGCTGTATATTCATGTTTACTTAAAGCATGAGAAAACTGTATTGTTATTGGAAACAATACAGTTGTTATAAATGCAATTGCTATAATATTTTTAATAACCTGTTTGATTGCTTATAAAATTGTTGTACAAAAGTACAAAACATATTAATCTTTTACACCTAATTTAGATAATATAACTTCTAAAAGACACCATTTAGTTATAGATGATTGTAATAAATTTGCTCCCACAAAGGCTGTTACCCACAACCAATTTAAATTGTTGAGTTTTATGGCTAGTAGTAAACTAACCAATATAAATGTTCCTGCAAATGCTCTTATAATTCTTTGTTTCATTTTTTTAGTTTTTAGTTAGATTTTTCAATATTTAAAATAGATATATGAATTTTAGATAACGATTCTTGTTTTTCATTGAAAATTTTAATGCGTTCAAATAATTCATCTGTTTCTTCTTTTTTTACAAATGCATAAAACATGATAGATTTATTTTCTTTTCGTTCTCCAGGAAACCAATTATCTATATTGGCTTCACGTGGAATATTTCGGTAACCAATAATTTCATTGTATGAAAAAATGGTAATATCTGAGTTTTTAAGAATATGTATAATATCTTTTTCAAACTCTTTTACAGCTGTAATTATAATCAATTTCATAATAATATAGTATTAGGTTAAAAATTAATTTTCTTTAGAATTCCATTTGTTTTTTTCAGACATATAGTAAATTACGGGCACTACAATAAGTGTTAAAAGGGTTGATACAATGGCACCTGCAACCAGAGATATAGCTAAACCTTGAAAAATAGGATCAAATAAAATAATTGAAGCTCCAATTACTACAGCACCTGTGGTTAATAAAATAGGTGTAGTTCTAACTGCGCCAGCATCTATAATTGCTTGTTTTATGGGAACACCGTCATTTAATCTAATCTCAATAAAGTCAATTAACAATACTGAATTTCTTACCATTACACCAGCCAAAGCAATCATACCAATAAATGATGTAGCTGTAAAGAAAGCTCCAAATATCCAGTGACCAAATACTATTCCAACTAAAGAAAGAGGTATTGCAACCATCATAACCAGCGGTGTTCTAAAATTTTGAAACCACCCAACAATTAGCATATAAATAATAAGAATAACTACTAAAAATGCAGTTCCTAAATCTCTAAAAACTTCTAGTGTAATTTGCCATTCTCCATCCCATTTGATGGTGAAATTACTTTCGTCAGATGGTTGTTCCATATAAAGTTCATTTAATTTATATCCTTTTGGAAGTTTAATTTTTTGTAGCTTTTCTTTCATTCCTAAAATAGCGTAAACGGGACTCTCTAAACCTCCTGCCATATCCGCAGTTACATAGACAACCTGTTTTTGATCTTTTCTAAATATAGTTTTTTGTAAAGTGTCTTTTACAACTTTTACCAAATCACTAATAGGTATAACATTTCCTTGTTTGCTTCTAATTTTGAGATTTAAAATATTTTGCAAGCTAGTTTTGTCACTATCATTAAGCCCCATTACAATTGCAACTTGATTGAATGAGTTTTCATCATACAAATTAGAAATAGGGTATTCTTTTAGTAAATATGTTAAATTTTCAACAATTTGCTGAGGTGCAATACCGTTTAACATTGCTTTTTCTTTATCAACAATTAACTTATACTCAGTTTGAGGAGCTTCAACCATCCAGTCAACGTCAACAACATTTGCTGTATTTTTTAAAATATCTTTTAGTTGCTTTGCTACATTAATTTGTTCTTTGTAGTTAGGCCCATATACTTCTGCAACTAAAGTTGATAATACAGGAGGTCCTGGTGGAACCTCTACCACTTTTATATTTGCATTGTATTTTTTAGATAATTTTTTAAGTTTTGTACGTACAATTTTAGCAATATCATGACTTTGTAAATCTCTTTCAGATTTGTGTAATAAATTTACCTGTATATCTGCCATATTGCTACCTGCACGTACGTCATAATGCCTAACTAAACCATTAAAAGTGATAGGAGAAGAGGTTCCAATATAATTTTGATAATCTACTACTTCTGGTATTGTTGATACTATTTGTGCAATTTCTTTTGTTACAGCAGCTGTTCGTTCTAACGTTGTGCCTTCAGGCATATCAACTACTATTTGAAATTCATTTTTATTGTCAAAAGGCAACATTTTTACAGCTACAGATTTTGTAAAAAACATGCCTATTGATATAGCTAAAAGTAAAGCAATAGAACCAAGCATAGTCCACCTTTTTATTTTATTATCTAAAAAAGGGCGTTCAGTTTTTTCATATATTTTGTAAATCCAATTTGTTTTAATTCCTTTTTCTTTTTTACCTTGCTGTTTTTCTTTTTCTTGTAACAAGTGATAACCTAAATATGGAGTTACTGTTAAGGCTACAAACAAGGAAAGTATCATAGCTATAGATGCACCAATTGGCATTGGGCTCATATAAGGTCCCATCATTCCAGATACAAAGGCCATTGGTAATATAGCTGCAATTACGGTAAAAGTTGCTAGTATTGTAGGGTTTCCAACTTCATTAATAGCGTATATGGCTGCTTGCATAAACGGTAAACGCTTCATTTTAAAATGTCTATGCATGTTTTCGGCAATTATAATACTATCGTCAACTACAATTCCTACAACAAAAACTAAGGCAAAAAGCGTTATTCTGTTCAATGTGTAACCTAATAAATAATAACTAAATAGCGTTAATGCAAAAGTTAGAGGTACAGAGAAAAAGACTACTAATCCGCCGCGCCATCCCATAGCTAACATAACTAAAATAGTAACGGCTAAAATAGCAACTCCCAAGTGGAGTAGTAATTCACCAACTTTGTGTGAAGCAGTTTCTCCGTAATTTCTGGTTATATCAACATGAACATCATTAGGAATTAAATTTTCCTTTAAAAAATCAACTTTTGCAAGTATTTTTTCAGAAATTTTCATAGCATCAGCTCCTTTTACTTTTGCTACTGAGATGGTTACCGCAGGGTATTCTCCTTGGTTTTTATTAAAAAATTCATTTCCTTTTCCATAACCAAATGAAACGTAGCTTCTAGGTGTTTCAGGACCATCTATTACTGTTGCTACTTGTTTTAAATATATAGGTGTATTTTTAGAAATACCTACAACCAAATTTTTTACATCATCAGCTGAATTTAAAAATTTCCCTGTGGTTATCAAATATTCTTGATCATTATTGACAAAACTCCCAGATTGAGAACTACTATTATTAGCATTTATCATTTGCATAATAGAAAGAGGATCTATATTTAGCTCAGCCATTTTATCCATGTCTAATACTACTTTAAGTTCTCTATTTCTACCTCCAATTACTTTTGTAATTGAGACATCTTTTACTTTTTTAATTTCTGAAGTAACTTCTTCAGCTATTTGGCGTAGTTGAAAATCGGTGTAGTCTTTACTCCAAAATGTAAGCCCAAGCATTGGTACATCATCAATAGCACGAGTTTTAACTAAAGGTTGACTGGCTCCCTTAGGTAACATCCCTTGATGATGCATTAGCTCATCGTATAATTTTAAGTACGAATCTTCTGTGTTTTCTCCAACATAAAATTGGATAACCATCATAGCTTGCCCGTTCATAACAATACTATGAATATGTTCAACTCCTTTTATGTTTGAAATAACTTTTTCAAGAGGTTTAATAATACGACTTTCTATTTCCTTAGGGCTTGCTCCGGGATAGCCAACTAATACATCAGCCATTGGAACAATAATTTGTGGTTCTTCTTCTCTAGGTATTAAAAATGAGCTATAAATACCTATTGCCATTAAGGCTATCATCAATAATATTGTTAATTTAGAATTGATGAAAATATGTGCTATTTTACCTGAAATTCCTTCTTGCATAATTTTATATTTTTATGAGCGAGTAAAATACTTACTGAATACTAACCTTAGCTCCATTAAACAATTTTCCATCAGCTGAAACTATATATTGTTCAGTAGCTGATAAGCCAGAGAGTACTTCAACCTTGTCTCCAAAAGACTTTCCAATTCTAAGCCATCTTAATATGGCAATATTATCATCTCCAATTGTATAAATACCAATTAGCTGACCTTGTTTTATCAATGATTTTTTAGGTACTAAAATTGGTGCTGACTGTTTGGTGTTTTTACTTGTTTTATTGATAGGGAATTGTATAGATGTATACATACCTGAGAATAATTTAACATTGGTTTTGTTTAAAATTACTTTAACGAGATATTGTCCACCTGTATTTTGAGCGGAGGTACTAACTTCCGTTACCTTACCAGTAACAGTTTTATTTGTTGATTTTATGAGAATAGTTGCAGTTTCTCCTTTTGTTATTAAAGTAATTTTAGATTCTGGCACCAAAGCGGTTACTTGAAATTTACTTGGAGTCTCCATACTTATTAGAGGCATGCCAGGGTTGGCCATATCACCTTTATTAATAAATTTCCCCGTGATAACACCATTAAATGGTGCTGTAATGTTAGTGTATGAAAGCTGCGCATTAATTTGATTCTTCATTTGATTCGCAGCTTCTAATCTTGCTTTTGCCATTTCATAATTAGCTGTAATATCATCCATTTCTTTTTGAGATGCACTGGATTCATTAAAAAGTGCTACAAATCGTTTGTAATCTTTTTCGGCATTTTTAAAGGCAGCAGTAGCTTCAGTAATTGAAGCATCAACTTGGGCTTTTTGTGCTGAGATGTCAGCGCTATTTATACTAATTAAAAGTTTACCTTTAGATACTTTGTCACCAACTTTTACATAAATGTTATTCACATATCCCATCATTCTTGTACTAAGAGTGGCATTTTGAACAGCCTCAATTTTACCACTTGCAGTAATATAAGAACCATTTTCTTGAGAAGGAGTGCTTACTTTTACATTTACAGTTTGTCTATTGTCAATTATTTTTGTTTTATCTTTTCCGCAACTTGTTACTAAAATTAAAGTTGTTGCTAATATTATTCGTATAATGTTTTTCATTTTTTTAGAAATTTAATGGTCAAGTTTATTTTATTACTTAGTGTTTATCAAATAGCATTATTTTATTAAAAACTCTACATAAGCTTTTGTATAATTGTAATTAAAAACAGTTTGTAGATATTCTAACTGTTTTTGTAGGTATTGAGTTTCAGAATTTAATAAATCTGAAGTTTTTTCTAATCCTTGTTTAAATCTATTTGTTCTAATTCTAAGAGCTTCATTAGATTGCTCTACAGCAAGATTGGTTAGGTTTAATTTGTTTTCTGCATCTTTAAGTTGTCGTTTTGCTTTGTTAAATTCTAGCAAACTTTTATTTTTATATTGGTTTAAACTAATTTCTGATTTTTCAAGTTCAGCTTTACTTTTTTGAGTTTTACCAATACGTTTATACCCTTCAAAAACATTCCAAGATAATTGAGCACCAACGGTATAACCTTTGGCATTGGTTCCAAATAATTTAGTGTCATACATTTCATAACTTCCAAAAGCATTCAACTTTGGTAAATAACTCATTTTAGCAGCTTTGTACATGTTGTTATAAGCTTCAGTACTCTTTTCCATAGCTTCAATATCAGCTCTAGTTGTTGATAATTGTTTATTGTAGATGTCTAAATCTAGATGTGGAACTAGTGGTGTTAAGGGTTTTAATGTTTCATTTGTAGTAGCGCCCATTAAAAAATTTAAATAATCGGAAGCATTTTTTAAATTACTTTTGGTGTTATGTAGTTGATTTTGAACTTCGGTAACATGAACTTCAACTGAAAGTACATCGGCTTTTTGTAAATAACCTTGTTTAAAGTTGTTTTCTGCAATTTTTTTATTTTCTAGGGCGGCTTCTGTTGCTTTTTCAAGTACTTCAACAGCTTTATATGCAATTTGTAATTGCATATATGCTTTAATAACCTCTAATTTTATATAGTCTTTGGTTCTTGACATTTGTAACTCCACCGCGTTCATTTTTGATCTAGCTGCTTTTCGCATAAACAAACCATCAGCATTAAAAAGAGGCTGTTGTATTTCAATTTTGGTAGCAAAGTTATTAACCTTATCGGGGTTATTTAGGAGTGCTGGATTAAAATCGGCTTGTGTTAAAATTTCTTGATTTAGCTTTGAACCAAAGGCCATTAAAGGGTTTGTAGTTGAAATTCCAGTATGAGAAATAGCAATATTTGGTAATAAAACGGAATTAGTTTGATTAAAATCAGCTTTTGCAACTTCAAAATTTTGATTAGAAATTTTGATGGTGTAATTATTTTCTTTAACCTTATTTAATACCTCATCAAATGAAATTAATTTTTCTTGTTGAGCTCTGACATTAAGAATGTTATAGATAAAAATTATAATAAATAGTATATACTTACTTTGCATAGTTTTTGTTTTTAGTTTGTGGCAAATGTAACTGAGGTTGTATTCTAAATGAGTAATAAATGGCACACACTTATGTAACATTTATAACACAAAATTCAAAAAAAATAAATAAAAGTTCTGTGCTTTAAAAAGAACTTATTTTAATATGGCTATTAAAATTACAAAAAAAAAAATATTTAATAGTATTAATGTATCTAAAAATAACAATTACATTAATACAAATGGATTTACCCGCTTTATACACGTAAAATATTTAGAAATAGATAGTTGAAATAGTTACTAGATTGAGATTATTTATTTCTTTCTAACTTTCATGTTTAACGCTTCCACACCTAATGAAAAAGCGATAGCAAAATATAGATACCCTTTTGGTATAGCGCCAACGTGTTGATGGAATATTTCAGCATTAGATAAATGAGCACCTTCAGTAATTAACATAAAACCAATTAAAATTAAAAAAGATAATGCTAACATTTGAATGGTAGGATGTTCATTCACAAACGTACTAACTGGTACAACAAAAATCATCATAATAATCATTGAAATTATTACAGCAGTTATCATTATTATTAAAGCTCCTGGAATACCATTTGTCATACCAACTGCCGTTAAAACTGAATCAAATGAAAAAACAATATCAACCATTACAATTTGAATAATCACCATTTTTAAAGTTGAAGGCTTCTTTTTTGTTATGCTATTTTTAGAGTATTCAATACCTTCAACTTTGTCTCTAATTTCACTGGTGCTTTTATATAATAAAAAGAGTCCGCCAAGTATTAAAATAACGCTTTGACCAGTTATACCAATCTTTAGCCAAGATAAATCAATAGAAAAGAAAGGTTCTTTCATTGAAATTAAATAGGAAACGCCAAATAAGAGTATAATTCTAAATACAAGCGCTAGTAACAAACCAATTCTTGTAGCTTTTTTAATTTGGTTAGAAGGTAGTTTTCCAGCAGTTATAGATATAAAAATAATATTATCAATACCCAATATAATTTCTAAAAAAGTAAGTGTTAATAATGCTACCCAAGTATCTACTAGCAAGAATATTTCCATAGATCAATTTATTTTTTAAAAATTGTTCCTTTTTGTATAAAATTAGAATGTCCAATTACTGCTTCAAACTCATAAGAATTGTTTTTAAGGCTTGTAATTTTAACATGAATAGGTTCTTCATCAATGGCATTTTTTGGATGTAATATTTGAAGTGTGTAATTAAAATTATTTTTCCAAACAATTGAAAGTGAGTCAATTCTGTCTTCGTATTTTTCAATTTGAAGAGAATCTTGTCTAATGATAATTGTTTTTTTATAGCCCTTACCTTCAGGGATTTCAAAAGTTCCAGTTTTAAAACGGTCGGGATTTAATTCATCGTTTTTACACGATATTATGGATATTAATATAGCGAAAATAAGTATAAATTTTTTCATTTAAATTCCTGTATAATTACTTGGTGTTATAGCTTTTAATTCTTTTTTAATAATCTCAGAAACTTCTAAGGTTTCAATAAAATCGGACATAGATTTTTGTGTAATTTTTTCATTGGTTCTTGTTAAACCTTTAAGAGCCTCATAAGGATTTGGATATGCTTCTCTACGCAATATAGTTTGAATAGCTTCAGCTACTACAGCCCAATGATTTTCAAGATCTTCGGCAAATTTTTCTTCATTAATTAATAATTTATTCAATCCTTTTAACGTAGAATTAAATGCAATAATTGTGTGAGCAATGGGTACGCCAATATTTCTTAAAACTGTAGAGTCTGTTAAATCACGTTGCAAACGCGAAATAGGAAGTTTTGCAGATAAATGCTCAAAAAGGGCATTTGCAATTCCTAAGTTTCCTTCTGAATTTTCAAAATCTATTGGATTTACTTTGTGAGGCATTGCAGAAGAACCCACTTCACCTTTTTTAATTTTTTGTTTAAAATACTCCATAGAAACATAGGTCCAAATATCTCTATTAAAATCAATTAATATGGTGTTTATACGTTTTAGAGCGTCAAAAATACCAGCTAAATGATCGTAATGTTCAATTTGAGTAGTTGGAAATGAATGATGTAACTCTAACACTTTTTCAACAAAGCTAGTTCCAAATTGTTTCCAATCAATAGTTGGATAAGCAACTTTATGAGCATTAAAATTTCCTGTTGCTCCACCAAATTTCGCTGCATAAGGAATGTTTTGTAGCTGTTTTACTTGTTGTTCAATTCTTTCTACAAAAACATAAATTTCCTTTCCTAACCTTGTAGGTGATGCAGGTTGTCCATGAGTTCTGGCAAGCATTGGTATATTTTTCCAAGCAGTTGCTAATTCTTTTAATTTTTCTATAAGAGTAGCTAATTGAGGGTAATAAACACCATTAAAAGCATCTTTTATTGAAAGCGGTGTTGCGGTATTATTTATGTCTTGTGAAGTTAAGCCAAAATGAATAAATTCTTTGTATTTCTGAAAATTTAACGCATCAAATTTTTCTTTGATAAAATACTCAACAGCTTTAACATCATGGTTGGTTATTTTCTCAATATCTTTTATTTTTTGTGCATCTTCAGAAGAGAATTTTAAGTAAATAGCCCTTAGCTTGTCAAACTCAGAAGTATTAAATTTGATTAATTGAGGTAATGGAATTTTACATAAAGCAATAAAATATTCAATTTCTACTTTTACTCGATACTTGATAAGTGCTTCTTCTGAAAAAAATTGCGCTAAACTTTCTACTTTATTTCTGTATCTACCATCAATTGGCGATATGGCATTTAAATTGGTTAAAATCATTTTTTTAGTTTGTGTTGAAAAATGTAAAATTAATGAAATTAAGATAAAAATGAATTGTTTTATAAACTCTTTATTCAACTTAAAATTTGCCTTTTCATTATGTGAACATCATGGAGCTATAAAACGGAACTATAAGATTATTTATTTTTAGATTTATCCTTTTTTTTAGGAGATAATTTGTACACTAGATATATAAAACCAATTACTATATGTAGTATCACTACAATTGCAATTGTATAAAACCAAAAATTTGAAATAGCCACCATAAAATATGTCTTTAATTATATAAAAGAATAGTATCTTTAAACCCTAAAAATAACAAATTATGAAGTCATTTAGTATAATAATTTTAATATTTATGATGAATTTTGAAGGGAACTCTCAACAATTTTATTCAAAAAAAGAACCGTTTGCACATACTTATTCTATTGTAGCACGAGATACAGTTACAGGTGAAATGGGAGTTGCTGTACAATCGCACTGGTTTTCAGTAGGTAGTTTAGTTGCTTGGGGAGAAGCAGGAGTAGGAGTAGTGGCAACACAATCGTTTATAAATCCATCGTTTGGCCCTAGAGGGTTGAGTTTGTTGAAAAACGGTTTAACCCCTAAAATGGCTGTAGAATCATTGTTAGAATTGGATGAGGGAAGAGAAGTTAGGCAATTAGCAATTTTAGATGTGCAAGGGAATGTAGCTGCCTATACAGGAAAAAACTGTATAGAAATGGCAGGGCATATTGTTGGTGATAATTTTTCAGTTCAGGCGAATTTAATGGAAAAAAGTACGGTTTGGCCAGCAATGGCAAAAGCTTTTAAAAATTCAAAAGGTGCTTTGGCAGAACGCTTATTGATAGCTTTAGAAGCAGCCCAAAAAGAAGGTGGAGATATTAGAGGAAAACAATCAGCTGCAATTTTAGTTGTAAAAGCAAAAAGCACAGGAAATAGTTGGGAAGATAAAGTTGTAGATTTACGTGTTGAAGATAATGAAAATCCGTTAAAAGAAATGAGACGATTGTTAACAATTCATACAGCGTACGAGTATATGAATAAAGGAGATTTAGCCGTTGAGACAGGTAATAATAAGCTAGCAAAAGAATATTATATGAAAGCTCAACAACTAAATCCTAATAATTTGGAAATGAAATATTGGTATGCAGTTACCTTAGCTAATAATGGAGAGTTAACTGAAGCAACACAAATTTTTAAATTAATTTTTGAGCAAAATAATAAGTGGAGAGAATTAATACCTAGATTGTTAAAGGCAAAATTGTTGAAAGTTTCAGAAAAGCAATTAAAAGAAATATTAAATTTATAAAAATGAAAAAAATACTTTTAGGAATTATAGCTGTATTGGTTTTAATTCAATTTATTAAACCTCAAAAAAATAATTCAAAAGATTATACAAATGATATTACTACAGAACTCCAAATTCCAGATGAAGTACAGCAGCTAATTAAAACTTCGTGCGCAGATTGTCATTCAAATTCAACGGTTTACCCTTGGTACAATAAAATTGCACCATTTTCATGGTATTTGGCTCAGCATATTAACGAAGCCAAAGAACACTTAAACTTTTCTGAGTGGACAACATATAATAAAGACCAAAAAAATCACATTGTAAAAGAGTTAAAAGAAGTAATAAAAAACCGTGAAATGCCGTTAACTAGTTATTTATTAATTCATGAAAATGCTGCATTGAATGAGTCACAAAACAAATTATTTCTTGATTGGATTAATACAATTGAGAAGTATTAATTGATAAATGAGAAAAATAACTAACATATTAATCTATACCGTTACAATTTTAACAATGAGCCTACATAATATACAGGCTCAAGCTAAAATTAATCAATTCAATTCTAAAGGGGAAAGAATTGGCATATGGAAAAAAAAGTACAACAATGGAAATGTGCGCTATGTTGGTCAGTTTAAAAATGGAAAGGAAGTAGGTGTTTTTAGATATTATAGTGCTAAAAGTTCTAAATTTCCTTAAAACCTTTAGAGAAGAAGACAGTTTAGCAAAAGTTAAATTTTATACCGTAGAAGGAATTTTGGAAAGTAAAGGAGCAATGGTAGGTAAAAAAAGAATTGGTAAGTGGATATATTATAATTCTGATGGGAAAACAATATTATCCGAAGAAAGTTATATAAATGGCTTATTGGATGGAGAAGTTAAAACATACTACAGTTCTGGTAAAATTACTGAAATTTTAAACTATAGAAATGGAAAGTTACACGGAAATACAAAACGTTTTGCAGATAATGGTAATTTGTTAGATGATTTGAATTATGTTAAAGGTAAGTTACAAGGACTTGCAAAATATTATAATTTACAAGGAAAACTTATTTATAGTGGAGTGTATGAAAATGATGAGAAAGTAGGGAAATGGGAGTATTTTGAAAACGGAAAACGGGTAAAGAGAGCAAACTGAAAGCGTAAAAGTAAAAGGGTTGCGAACTTCGTAATACATTTAAATTCAGATATTTAATTTTTTTTGGTTACTTTTAATATATTTTTTTTATTAAAAATTTTAGAGGTCAGTAGATAACTACATCTAAATTTGAAATGGTAAAACACTGAATATAAAAAGTGTAATGCAAAATAATTTGTCTGTTCGAGCGCAGTCGAGAACTATATCACACATAAATAGAATTTATTAAATTAATTGTATGAAACTATCTATTGACCTCTAAAAAATTATTACTTAATCTAAAGAAATCAGTAATACTTCCATCATAAATATCTTCATAAAAAAGAATATTTATCATTTTTTTTTAAATTTGTATAAGATTAATTGTAATTTTTTGGATACTGAAACAATATACAAAGAGATGTTTCTGTTTGCACCCAATGCAGAACTGCTGGTTGATAAGAACGGAATTATTGTTAAAATAAATCACCAAGTAGAAAAACTCTTTGGATATGAGAGAGAAGAACTTGTTGGGAAGAAAGTAGAATATTTAATTCCAGAACGTATTGTACATACGCGCCTTATAATTGATAAATACCTCAGAGCGCCTGTAAGACGAGAAATGTCAGAAAGCAAGGACTTTTTGGTAAAAAGAAAGGATGGTAGTGAATTTTTTATAGAAATTGGTTTAAATCCTATTAAATTGGAAAATAAAATATTTATTTCGGCTTCCATACGAGATGTTTCTGCAAGAGTTCATCTTGTCAATAAACTTCAACAATCACTAACAGCTATTAAAAATAAAAATAAGGAACTTGAGCAATTCACTTATATCGCTGCACATGATTTACAAGAGCCATTAAACACAGTAACTGGATTTGTTGAATTGTTGAACGAACAGTATAAAGGACGGTTAGATAAAAATGCAGACAAGTACCTTCAATTTATTACAAAAGCATCTAGTCGTATGCGTTTTTTAATTAGGGGTTTACTTGATTATGCACGTATTGGGAGGGAACGTAAACTCTCTATGGTTGATTGCAACAAATTAGTAACTGAAATTCAGTACGATTTTGCCTTTTCTATTGCAGAAACAAATACTACATTTATTATTGATAAATTGCCTCAAGTATATGGTTGTGAATTAGAATTAAGCATATTATTTCAGAATTTAATAAGTAATGCTATTAAGTTTAGGAAGGAAGGTACAGCACCTCAAATTAAAATTTCTTCAGAAAAGGAAGGTAACTATTGGAAATTTTCTGTTCAGGACAACGGAATTGGTTTAGCTGAAGAACATAAGAAGAAAATATTTATAATTTACCAACAATTAAATGCCCGAACTGAATATAAAGGTTTTGGTTTAGGGCTTGCCTTCTGCCAAAAAATTGTGGAATTGCACGGTGGTAAAATTTGGGTAGACTCTGTCCCTAACAAGGGAAGTACATTTTACTTTACAATTTTAAATTCAAATAATTTATGAAACAAGCATTAAACTGTATATTACTAATTGATGATGAAGAACCAGTTAATTACCTTCATAAGTTGATTATAGAGCAAACGGGCTATGTTAAAAATATAGTGACTATGCAAAACGCAAAACAGGCTTTAAATCTCATTAATTCAAAAGAAGAAGAGAAACTATGCCGATTAATTTTTCTTGATATCAACATGCCGGGGATGAATGGTTGGGAGTTTCTTGATAAATATAATGAATTGGATATAAAACACCGTGAGGAGGTAGTAATAGTAATGTTAACCACTTCTCTAGATCCTGATGATAGAGAAAAAGCCAAAAACATTAAAGAAATTAGAGAGTTTAGAAGTAAACCTCTTACTAAAGGAGTGTTAGAAGAAATATGTGAAAAGTATTTTTGTATATAAGTTTTTCTAAGATTTTCTTTCCCTAATCTATTCAATAAAAAACACTTAAAAGTTTATTTTAAAAAATCTATCAGAAGATTAAAATATTCAAATTTTATAGATTGCGTGTTTGAAGAATCATGCGTAGGTTGTAAAATTGTTAGGTTTTGAGTTAGCTGAAGTATTTGCACATATAAAAGCACTATTCTCAATCGTAATTTCATGAACTTCCGTCGTGAAATTCACTCGAATTTAAAGTTTTTTTCAAAATGTAAAATGGGGCTTTTAAAAATCTATTTCTATATAAAATACATTACTATTTATAAACTATTACAGTTATATTTAAAATTATATAAAAATATTGTTTGATATTATCTTATTTGGCATAACAATTGAAATTTAAGTTGTAGAAATATATTTATTTTAAATATAAAATATTGATAATCAGAAAAATAAATTATTTTTAAGTTGATATTTTCTTTAAGATTGAAATTATTAATGACAAAATGACCAGATATAGACTATGAGCAATTCAAAATTTTTAAAATTAGACAATATGTCATTACAGCATATTTTAGATGAAGATGCAGATTTAATACCTTTAATGACGCCTGAAGATGAAGAGGAAATAAACAAAGAAGATGTTCCTGATGTATTGCCAATATTACCATTGCGTAATACGGTGCTATTTCCAGGGGTGGTAATTCCAATTACAGCTGGAAGAGATAAATCAATTCAATTAATTAAAGAAGCCAATAAAGGGAATAAAATTATTGGGGTTGTAGCTCAAAAAAATGAGGCCATAGAAGATCCAACAATTAATGATATTCATAAAATTGGTACAGTTGCTCGTATTTTACGAATGCTAAAAATGCCCGACGGAAATACGACCGTAATTATTCAAGGGAAAAAGCAATTTGAAGTGGATAGTTTTGTGCAAGAGGAACCGTATATTCAGGCTATAACAAAACCATATATAGAAGATCGTGCTGAAGAAAACGAGCCTGAATTTGAGGCTATTATAGATTCTATTAAAGAAATGGCTGTTCGTATTATTAAAGAGAATCCTAATTTGCCAACAGAAGCTACTTTTGCAATTAAAAATATAGAAAGTAAGCCTTTTTTAATCAATTTTGTTTCTTCTAACATGAATTTAAAAGTAGCAGAAAAACAAGAATTGTTAGAAACTAAAAACTTAAAAGAAAGAGCGTTACTTACGTTAAAAAAGATGGATGCAGAATTACAACGTTTAGAATTACGGAGTGATATTCAATCTAAAACACGCTCTGATATGGATCAACAACAGCGTGAATATTATTTGCATCAACAGCTCAAAACAATTCAAGAAGAATTAGGAGGTGTTTCTTATGATGAAGAGTTGGAAGAAATGCGAGAAAGAGCCAAAACTAAAAAATGGAATGATGATGTTAAAGAAACATTTGAAAAAGAGTTGGGGCGTTTACAACGTATGAATCCACAAGTTGCAGAATATTCTGTTCAGCGTAATTATTTAGATTTATTGTTAGACTTACCTTGGAACGAATATTCAGATGATAAATTTGATTTAAAACGCGCTCAAAGAATTCTTGATAGAGATCATTTTGGGTTAGAAAAAGTGAAAGAGCGAATTATTGAGCATTTAGCAGTACTTAAATTAAAGGGAGATATGAAATCTCCAATAATTTGTTTGTACGGCCCTCCAGGTGTAGGGAAAACTTCTTTAGGGAAATCAATTGCCGAATCTATAGGTAGAAAATATGTTAGAATGTCTTTAGGTGGATTACGTGATGAAGCTGAAATACGTGGACATAGAAAAACTTATATTGGAGCAATGCCAGGTAGAATTATTAAGGATATTAAAAAAGCAGGAACATCAAATCCGGTTTTTGTGTTAGATGAAATTGACAAACTGGCATCTTCTAGTCATAATGGAGATCCTTCTTCAGCAATGTTAGAAGTGTTAGATCCAGAGCAAAACACTACTTTTTACGATAATTATTTAGAGCTAGATTACGATTTATCTAAGGTGTTATTTATTGCAACTGCCAATAGTTTATCTACTATTCCTTGGGCATTACGTGACAGAATGGAAATTATCAATGTTTCAGGTTATACCATTGAAGAAAAAGTAGAAATAGCAAAACGTCATTTATTACCTAAGCAGTTAAAAGAACATGGATTAACAAAAGAACATTTGCAAATTGGTAAAAAACAACTAGAAAAAATTGTTGAAGCCTATACGCGTGAATCTGGAGTAAGAGGTTTGGAAAAACAAATTGCTAAAATGGTGCGTTATGCTGCAAAATCTATTGCTATGGAAGAGGATTATGAAGTTAAAATTTCTATTGAAACTATTGAAAAAGTATTAGGTCCATCACATTTGGAACGAGATAAATATGAAAGTAATAATGTTGCAGGTGTAGTTACTGGTTTGGCTTGGACACAAGTAGGAGGTGATATTTTATTTATTGAGTCTATTATTTCAAAAGGTAAAGGGTTAACCATTACCGGAAATTTAGGAAAAGTAATGAAAGAATCTGCTACAATTGCAATGGAGTATATTAGAGCAAATGCGAATGATTTTGGAATTGACAGTAAAATATTAGATGAATATAAAGTGCATATTCATGTTCCTGAAGGGGCAACACCTAAAGATGGGCCAAGTGCGGGTATTACTATGTTAACTTCCTTAGTATCAGTATTTACACAAAGAAAGGTGAAAGCTCATTTGGCAATGACCGGAGAAATTACGTTGCGAGGAAAAGTATTGCCAGTAGGCGGAATTAAAGAAAAAATATTAGCTGCAAAAAGAGCCAACATCAAAGAAATAATTCTTTCAGCAGAAAATGAGAAAGACATTAAAGAAATTAAACAAACTTATTTAAAAGGATTGAAATTTAATTATGTTTCAGAAATGAAAGAAGTAATAGATATTGCTTTATTGAAACAAAAAGTTAAAAACGCTAAAACATTGTAAGTGAATTAACATTTTATAAAGAGGCTGTCTGAAAAGTAATTATACTTGTCATTTTGAACAAAGTGAAAAATCTCAACATCTTGATATGTAAGTATTTAACTTCAAGGAGATTCTTCATTTACATTCAGAATGACACTTTTCAGACAGCCTCTTTTGCGTTAAGGATTGAACGGTTTGTTTGAGCTACTTTAATGTTTTATTAAAGAGCGAGTAGTGAAAGCCTGCCCCAAAGGGGAACGCCATAAACAAGAATTTAAACATTTCTAATATCTAATATTTGTCCGTTTTTTAATGCACCAGAAATATCTAGTTTATAAATTTTCTCTGCCACTTCTTTTGGTGTAAATAAATCGCCATGTTTATAAAAATCTATAAAACGTTGCACAGATTTAAAGTTTTCATGAGGGGTATTTCTCGCTTTAGTTTGCATATCAGTATCTACAATTCCCGGATATATTGAAACTACGCTAACACCGTTATTTATTTCTTTTTGCTCTTTGGAAATAACTTTAGTCATCATATCTACACCAGCTTTTGAAGCGCAATAAAGTGACCAACTTTCATAGGGATTTACAGCCGCGCCAGAAGAAATATTGAAAATCTGCTTTTTAGAATTCCAATCTTTTGATAATTTGATAAAGAGTGCATTTAAAATAAGAGGTGCAACCAAATTTACCTGAATGGTATAATTAATTTCTGATGGAGATAGTTTATCTATGGTATTTATTGTTCCTAAATCTCCAGCATTATTAATTAATGTTAAATGGGTTGTGCTATTTTTATCTAAATGTGAGAATATTTCTGTCATTACGCCATCAATAGTATCAGTTTTACTAAGATCACATTGATATTGTTCTACCGTATATAGTTTTTTAATGTTGCTCCTTGATATTGAAATTACACGATATCCATTTTGATGATACACATTTGCTAATCCAAAACCTAATCCTTTACTACCACCGGTAATTATTACAATTTTACCCATTTTAACGAATTTATATTACTAAAATAGAAAAATATTTTGAGAGATTAGAAATAGAAATTATTATTTGTACATTTTTTTTGATTCGTTCCAAAATACGTCCATTTCGGTAAGTGACATATCATGAAGAGATTTGCCTTCTTTTTTAGCTGCTTCTTCTAAATATTGAAAGCGTTTTATGAATTTTATATTTGTTCTTTCAAGTGCATTTTCAGGATTTACGTTAATAAAACGTGCATAATTAATCATAGAAAATAAGACGTCTCCAAATTCAGCTTCAATATTATCGTTATTTCCTTTTTTAATTTCGTCATTTAGTTCACCTAATTCTTCTTGCACTTTTTCCCAAACTTGTTCAGGTTTTTCCCAATCAAAACCTACTCCAGCAACTTTTTCTTGTATTCTGTTTGCTTTTACCATAGATGGAAGTGAAGTTGGAACACCTTCTAACACCGATTTTTTTCCTTCTTTTAATTTTAGTTTTTCCCAATTTTGTTTAACCTCATCTTCATTTTTAACAGTAACATCACCATAGATATGAGGGTGTCGATAAATCAATTTTTCAGCAATTGAGTTTGCTACATCAGCAATATCAAAATTATTGGTTTCAGAACCTATTTTTGCGTAAAAGACAATATGGAGCAACAAATCTCCTAACTCTTTTTTTATTTCTTGAAAGTCATTTTTAAGGATAGCATCGCCCAACTCATAGGTTTCTTCAATGGTTAAATGTCTAAGAGATTGAAATGTTTGTTTTTGATCCCAAGGGCATTTAGAACGTAACTCATCCATAATATCCAATAATTGATTTATGGCTTTAAGTTGCTGTTCTCTTGTATGCATAATTAGGCTTCTTTTGTTTTTTGATTCTCTTCTTGCTCTTCTTCTTGTTCTTTGATTGAAGAGAAATCGAAATTATTTGAAGCTAGTAAGTTATACCATTGTAAAACTTTTTTTATGTTTGAAGTGTACACGCGTTCTTCATCAAAATTTGGTAAAATTTCGCGAAAGTAAGAAGTTAAAACTTTACCACTTTCTTTAGGATTGATAGCTTTTTTCCCATGTTCCTTTTCGCTAATGGCTTTAAATACGATACGCAGTGGAATTTCCTCTTCATATGTAAAAATTGCAATTTCATTTAAAGCACTAATATTATGTGTAGCTGTAATAGGAAATTTTTTACGATCAAGTAACGACTCTACAATAATTCCTCCTTTAGATTGTGCTTTAATTTCATACAGTCCGGGTTTTCCAGTAATTGCTACTATGTCTTTTAATTCCATAAGTTTATTTTCTTTTTAATAAGGGAAATTTCATTCTATAATCAGGGTTTACTTTTCCCTTTGAAATATTTTCTAATTTCTTTTTAATTAATCGTTTTTTTAAAGATGAAATTTTATCGGTAAATAAAATTCCTTCAATATGGTCATATTCGTGTTGTACTACTCTTGCAGCTAGCCCATCAAGAGTTTCAGTATGTTTTTTAAAATTTTCGTCTACGTATTCAATGGTAATTTTTTCTTCTCTAAAAACTTCCTCTCTAATTTCTGGGATGCTAAGGCAACCTTCACTAAAAGCCCATTCATCACCTTCTTCTTTTACAATTTTAGCATTGATAAATATTTTTTTAAAATTAGCTAAAAATTCACGTTCACCATCTTCTAACTCTTCATCATTTGCAAATGGGGAAGTGTCTATTATAAAAAGCCGAATAGCTTTGCCAATTTGAGGAGCAGCCAAGCCAACACCTTGAGCATTTACCATTGTTTCTTTCATGTTTTCAATAAGCTCAGCAAGGTTAGGGTAATCTTTATCAATCTCAATTCCTACTTTTCTCAAAATAGGATCGCCATATGCAATAATTGGTAATATCATATTATTTTTTTGGATTGCAAAAGTACAAAGATTAGTTTATTAAAAAAATTATGAAAATTAATTCTTTAGCCAGTTTGTAATATCAAAGTATAAAAAGGTGAGTTTGTATAGTTTTACACCATTTGGAACATGCTTTCCAGTTTTTTTATCTACTTCATTTATTTTAATATGATTTTTATCTTTTAATGAAGCGTAATCTTTTATACCAAACGATACTTTATTTTTATAGGGCAATTTATGAAATTCATTTAAAATATTTTCATCAGTATTATACATATCGCATAGTTTAAAAAAGTAATTGTTTTTGTCTGTGACTTCTAACATTCTATTTTTTCTTCTATTCCATTTTTCAATAGCTTCCTCTTCTGTTTTGTAGTGTAAAAAATGAATTTCAGCATCACCAATTAAACCTATTGGGTAGTTTTGTTCTTCTTTTAAATATTTCGATATTTTAGTGAATTTTAATTTTTTAGACATATAATGGTCAAATTTGGAAACAACCTTTATAAAACAAGGACTATACAGAAATAGCCCAACAAAAGGAGAATTATAAGGTTTTTTATACCATTGATAAACTTCACCGCCCCAGCAATTATTTGCAATTATTACAAATTCTTTATTTTTTAAAGATTTTATATCTTTTTTGTTTAAAAAATTTTTGAAGATTCTTCTAAATTTCCGCCTTATAAATACAGATGTAATCCTTAACATTTATTATTTATAATTTAAATAAGATTGTAAAATTATAGTTGCACTTATTTCGTCAATCAATGCTTTGTTTTGACGCTGTTTTTTAGTTAAACCACTATCAATCATCGTTTGAAAAGCCATTTTTGAAGTAAAACGTTCATCTATTCTTTTTATAGGAATTTTAGGAAAAGTTGTTTTTAATTTTTGAACAAAAGGCGCTATAAACTGTTCGCTCTCACTGGGCTTATTATTCATTTGTTTAGGTTCGCCCACAACAAATAATTCAACCTTTTCATTTTTTAAATACTCAGTTAAAAAAGAAAAAATATTTTTAGTTTGAATAGTTGTAAGTCCAGATGCAATAATTTGTAATTCATCAGTTACTGCTATTCCAGTTCTTTTTTCTCCGAAATCAATTGCTAAAATTCTACCCAAAATACTAACATAAATTTTAAAAGTGTTCAAATTTACAAAAATTGAAATATAAAACTATTTTAATTTTATATTTGCCATATAAAGAAGTTAAAATATGAAGTTGTTAAGAGAACAAATTGAAAACGCTTGGGAAAATAGAGAATTATTAAAAAATACTTCAACTAAACAAGCTATAAGAAGTGTTATTAGTTTATTAGATAGTGGAAAGTTACGAGTTGCAGAACCTACAAATAATGGTTGGCAGGTTAACGAATGGATTAAAAAAGCGGTGGTTCTATATTTTCCAATACAAAAGATGGAAACTCAGGAAGTAGGTATTTTTGAGTACCATGATAAAATTCCACTCAAAACAGGCTATAAAGAAAAAGGAATTAGAGTTGTACCACCTGCAGTTGCACGCTATGGAGCCTATATTTCTAAAGGAACTATTTTAATGCCAAGTTATATAAATATTGGGGCGTATGTTGATGAAGGAACGATGGTTGATACATGGGCAACCGTTGGTAGTTGTGCTCAAATAGGTAAAAATGTACATTTAAGTGGTGGTGTTGGTATTGGTGGTGTTTTAGAACCTTTGCAAGCTGCACCAGTAATAATAGAAGATGATGTATTTATAGGGTCACGTTGTATTGTGGTAGAAGGTGTACGTGTTGAAAAAGAGGCTGTTTTGGGAGCAGGAGTAGTTTTAACAATGAGTACTAAAATTATTGATGTTACTGGAGACAAACCAATTGAGCTAAAAGGAAGAGTGCCTGCACGTTCAGTGGTAATTCCGGGGAGTTATAAAAAACAATTTACGGCAGGAGAATTTAATGTGCCTTGTGCTATGATTATAGGAAAACGAAAGGAAAGTACCAATAAAAAAACCTCGTTAAATGATGCCCTTCGTGAAAATGATGTTGCTGTGTAAATAGAATTAAATTTTAATGTCTTATTTTTGCTTGAATTTATAAAACATTATAGAGGTCAGTAGATAATTACATGTAAATTTGAAATGGTAAAACACGGAATATAAAAAGTGTAATGCAAAATAATTTGTCTGTTCGAGCGCAGTCGAGAACTATATCACACATAAATAGGTCTCGACTGCGCTCGACCTGACACAAACAAATAGAATTATTAAATTAATTGTATGAAACTATCTACTGACCTCTAAAACATTAAAATAAAACATTTGAAAATAGTTATTCTTGCTGCAGGTATTGGGTCTAGATTAGGAAATCCTTTTCCTAAGCCATTAACACTTTTAAAAGATGGTGAAAGTATTATGGCAAAACAACTTAAAAATATTACCAAGTATTTTGATATTAATGATGTAACCACGGTTGTAGGTTTTAAAAAAGATTTAATTATGGAACGTTTTCCTGAAGTGAATTACGTATATAATCCCTTTTTTGATAGAACAAATACCTCAAAAAGTTTATTACAAGCGTTAAAAAAACACAGAGGAAAAGCTATTTTATGGTTTAATGGAGATGTTGTTTTTGATGAAAAATTACTATCAGTTTTACAAGACGATATTAAAAAAAATAATTCATTTATAGCTGTAAACACCATGAGGGTAGCAGAAGAGGAAGTTAAATACACGCTAAAAAATAATGTTGTAAATAAACTATCTAAAGAAGTTAAAAATGGCTTGGGTGAAGCTGTGGGGATTAATTTTATATCTTCAAATGATTTGGACGTTTTTATTTCTCAATTGGAAAAATGTGATGATACCGATTATTTTGAAAAAGGATTGGAAATGGCAATTGAAGAAAATAATTTAAAAATTAAAGCAATTGATATTTCCAAATACAATTGTATTGAAGTAGATTTTAAAGAAGATCTTAAAAATGCTAATAAGTTAGTTTAGTTTTATGAAAACGGTTCTTTTTTGTCAAAATCCGTATGCTTTTGGAATTTTAAAGCCTATTATGGAAGTTCTAAAAGAAAAAAACTTTTCATATTTGTGGTTTGTTAGAAAAACCATTCAAAAACAATTCCCTTTTCAAAATGAGCCTTTTACATCAGATATGAAAGAGGTGAAAGAATTTAAAAGTGATGTTATTTTTGTGCCAGGAAATGAAGTGCCCTATTATTTAAGAGGGTTAAAAGTCCAAATATTTCATGGCTTGGCAGGTGAAAAAAAAGGACATTTTAGAATTAGACATTATTTTGATTTGTATTTAACGCAAGGCCCTTATTTTACAAAGAAATTTTTAGAGCTTAAGCAAAAGTTTAAAAATTTTGAAGTACTTGAAACAGGTTGGCCAAAATTAGATATTTATGGTGAAGAACTTCATAAATATAATGTAATTAAGAAAGAGTTGTTATTAAAATTTAAGGCAAAAATAATAGTTTTATATGCACCAACATTCTCCCCATCATTAACTTCGGCATCATTTTTAATTGAAGAATTTAAGGAATTATCAAAAAACAGGAAATATTTAATTTTAATAAAGTTTCATGATTTAATGGCTGTTGAATTAATTGAGGAATATAAACAACTAGCAAAATCAACAGCTAATATAATTTTTGAAGAAGAACGCAATATTATTAAGTTTTTACTAATGGCTGATATTATGGTGAGTGATACTTCATCTGTAGTTTATGAGTTTTTGCTGTTAAATAAACCTGTTATTACATTTAAAAGTAATTCTAAAAATATTCTTTGGGATAATTCTAATGAATATAAAAACCTTTCAAGTAAAATTGAATCAAATCTTAAAGCCGATAATTTTAAAGAAAAACGATTAAAAATTGCACAGCAATATCATCCTTATAATGATGGTAAATCTGCGTTAAGAATGGTTGAAGCTAGTTTAAAATACATTACCAAAAATGGTGTTCCAGAAAAGAGAAAACTATCATTTTTAAGAAAATTAAAAATTCATAAAATATTTGGAAAATATTAATGAAAAATACAGAGATAAATAAGGCCTTAGAAATTTTAAAAAATAAAAAAATACTTTTGTATCCAACAGATACTGTATGGGGAATTGGTTGTGATGCTACTTCAAAAGAAGCTGTTAAAAATATTTTTAAAATTAAAAAACGCTCAGAAAGTAAAAGTTTAATTATTTTAGTGAATAATATTGAAATGCTTAAAAGGTATATTTCATCTATTTCTAAAGAAATAATTAATTTGTTATCTAAAACTAACAAACCAACTACCATTATTTATAAAAATCCGGTTGGTTTAGCTAAAAATGTAGTAGCAAGTGATAACACTGTTGCTATTAGAATAGTAAAACAAGAATTTTGTAATCAATTAATAGCAAAGTTTGGAAAACCTATTGTTTCAACTTCGGCAAATATAAGTGGTACATTGACTCCTAAAAGTTTTAATGAAATTGATACTTCAATTTTGGATAGCGTTGACTATATTGTAAATTTGCATCGCGAGGAAATAAATGTGAAGTCTTCAACTATTTTAAAAGTAGCTGAAAATGGAGAATTGATAGTGCTTCGTGAATAATAAATTTTAAAAGCTAAAATAGGAGTTTATTAAAAATATGATGTTCCGTTAACCTGAACTTGTTTAGGTTCAAATTATACTATACAATTAGTTTGATGAGATTCTGAAACAAGATTAGAATGGCGTTTATTTTTTTTAATGACACCTATTGTTTATAGAATAACATGATAGAAAAAAACAGTTATAAAGATGCTCTAAAGCATCCTATATTTAAATATATTTCAAAAGCTTCAGATAAATTAAAAATCGAAACTTATGTAATAGGTGGGTTTGTACGTGATTATTTCTTAAAGAGAGGAATTCCTAAAGATATAGACATTGTTGCAGTTGGAAGTGGGATTGATTTGGCTGAAGAGGTTGCAAAATTATTACCGAATAAGCCGAAAGTCCAAGTTTTTAAAACTTATGGAACCGCAATGTTGCGTTTTGAGGATGTAGAAATTGAATTTGTGGGAGCACGAAAAGAATCATATACTAAAGATAGCAGAAATCCTAAAGTTGAAACAGGCACATTAGAAGATGACCAAAACAGAAGAGATTTTACAATTAATACACTGGCATTAAGTTTGAATAAGACTGATTTTGGGAAATTATTAGACCCTTTTAATGGGTTGAATGATTTAGAAGCAAAGATTATTAAAACACCTTTAAACCCTGATATTACCTATTCTGATGACCCTTTACGAATGATGCGTGCAATACGGTTTGCATCTCAATTAAATTTCATTATTGAAGAAGAATCACTTAAAGCTATTACTAGAAATGCTAAACGAATTGATATTATAACACGTGAACGCATTATAGATGAATTCAATAAAATAATGTTATCTAAAGTTCCATCAGTAGGGCTCTTATTATTACATAAAACTAAATTATTAGAACGGTTTTTACCTGAATTAACAAATTTACAAGGTGTTGATGAAGTTGAAGGGCAAAAACACAAAGATAATTTTTATCACACCCTAGAAGTAGTAGATAATATTTCTAAAAACACTAACGATTTGTGGTTGCGTTGGGCTGCTTTATTACATGATATAGGGAAAGCACCTACCAAAAAATTTCACAAAACAATTGGATGGACTTTTCACGGACACGAATTTGTTGGGGCAAAAATGGTATACAAATTATTTAAACGTTTAAAAATGCCCTTGAATGAAAAAATGAAATTTGTTCAAAAAATGGTATTTTTAAGTTCTAGACCTATTGTGTTGGCTACGGAAGTTACAGATTCAGCAGTTAGAAGACTGGTTTTTGATACAGGTGATGATATTGAAAGTTTAATGACCTTGTGTGAGGCAGATATTACCACTAAAAACCCTTCACGATTTAAAAAATATCACCGTAATTTTAAAATCGTTCGTCAAAAAATTAAAGAAGTTGAAGAACGAGATCATATTCGTAATTTCCAACCACCAATTTCAGGCGAATTAATTATGAACACTTTTAATTTAAAGCCTTGTAGAGAAATAGGGCAGATTAAAGATGCCATTAAAGAAGCTATTTTAGAAGGCGAAATAGCAAATAATTATGAGGAAGCTTATGCTTTTATGCTTAAAAAAGCTAATAAATTAGGGCTGAAAAAGATTAACAATTAATAATTTCAGAATTCGTCATTACGAAGTTTTCAATAGAAAACTGAAGTAATTTCATGACAGGAACTACAAATAAATTGATAACTTCATTCGCAAAAAATGCTTAGTTATAACAGCATTGATAATTGACAATTGTCAATTATTAAAGTGATTGCATGGTAACTAACTTAAAGTATTCACCTTTCTTTGCTAATAATTCGCTGTGTTTACCTTGTTCAACAATTGCACCTTTTTTCATTACTACAATTAAATTTGCTTTTTGAATGGTTGATAAACGGTGAGCAATTACTAACGATGTTCTGTTTTCCATCATTTTTTCGAGTGCTTTTTGTACCAACTGTTCACTTTCAGTATCTAAAGCTGAAGTTGCTTCATCTAAAACCATTATTGGAGGGTTTTTAAGTACTGCTCTGGCAATACTCAATCGTTGTTTTTGTCCACCAGAAAGCGTATTGCCACTATCGCCAATATTAGTTTCATATTGTTCAGGTAAATCTTTAATAAATTCATGTGCATTGGCAATTTTTGCAGCTTCAATTACTTGAGCATCAGTGGCAGATTCAACGCCTAAACTAATGTTATTTTTAACAGTATCATTAAATAAAATAGAATCTTGAGTTACAATACCCATTAACCCTCTTAATGATTTTTGAGAAATATCTTTAATATCAATTCCATCAATTTTAATAGTTCCTTTATTTACATCATAAAATCGAGTAATTAAATTTGCTAAAGTAGATTTTCCACTTCCTGATTGTCCAACCAATGCAACCGTTTGCCCTTTTTTTAGTTCTAATGAAAAGTTATTTAGAACATATTCATCTTTGTATTTAAATGAAATGTTTTCGAACAAAATACTTTTGTCAAATGATTTTTTATTAATAGCGTTTGGTTTATCAACAATGGTATTTTCGGTTTCTAAAATATCTAAAATACGTTCAGCAGAAGCATTTCCTTTTTGTATGTTGTAAAAAGATGTGGTTAAGGCTTTTACAGGATTTAAAATTAAATAAAACAACCCAATATAAGTTAAAAATTGTTCAGGTCGTAACGTGCTGTGATCTCCTAAAACTAATTTTCCGCCATACCATAATATTGAAATGATTGTGGCTGAACCTAAAAATTCACTCATTGGAGAAGCGAGTGTTTTACGTTGTAAAACACTGTTCATTAATAGTCTAAAATTATTGGTGGAATTTTTAAATTTATCTTTTATTTTATCTTCTGCATTAAATCCTTTTATCACTCGTAAACCGGTTAAAGTTTCTTCAATAAACGATAAAAAATTACCCGTTTCTTGTTGTGCTTTTAGTGATTGTGCTTTTAATTTTTTACTAATGGAAGAGATAATAAATCCTGAAATAGGTAATAATATAAATACAAACAAGGTTAGTTTAGTACTGATAACTAACATAATTATTAATGAAATTAAAATGGTTAATGGCTCTCTAACTACAGATTCTAGAGAAGTTAAAAATGAATTTTCAATTTCTTGAACATCAGAAGTCATACGAGCAATAATATCACCTTTCTTTTTTTCTGAAAAATAGGCGATAGGCAATTCAATAATTTTTTGATAAATACTATCTCGCAAATCTTTAACAACACCATTTCGTAAAAACGATAACGAAAATGATGCTAAATATCTAAAAAAGTTTTTAAAGAAAAACAAAAATAGTGTTAGTAGACATACAAAAACCAATGTATTTATAACGCCTTCAGTTTCAATTTTTTGAGAAATAAAATAATAGAAACTGTCTTGAGCATACTTTCCTAAAGAGAAAATTCCTTTATAAACAGGAGCTGCTTCAATTTTATTTTGTTGTTTAAACAAAATATTTAATACAGGAATAAAGGCAACAATGGTTAGTACATTAAAAATAGCGTACAAAATATTGAATAAGATATTAAGCCATGCAAATTTTGTATATGGCTTAGCGTACGCTATAATTTTCTTAAAATAATTCATTAATCTAATTTCATTTCTTTAATAATTCGTTGAATTTTAGCATCCAATTTGGCTTCAATTGCTTTAGAATTTTCAATAGCGTCTAAAGGTAAATTTACGCTAAAATAGAATTTTATTTTTGGTTCTGTTCCGCTTGGTCGTGCAGCAACTTTTGTACCATCTTCAGTATGATAAATTAAGACATTAGATTTTTCAACATTGATAGGCTCAACTTTACCCGTTCGTAAATTGGTTTTACTTGAAGCTTGATAATCATATAAATACGTTACTTTTGAACCGTCAATTTCTTTTAAAGGGTTTTTACGTAATTCAATCATCATTTTACTAATAATTTCAGCGCCGTCCATTCCTTTTTTCACAATAGCAATTAAATGTTCTTTGTAAAAATTATGTTTCACATATAATTTAAGTAATTCTTTGTAAAATGAACTTTTAGTTACTTTTGCATTTGCTGCAATTTCACAAGCTAATAAAGTAGCAGTTACAGCGTCTTTATCACGAACAAAACCACCAACCATATAGCCAAAGCTTTCTTCTCCACCACCTATAAAATCTTGTTTGCCTTCAGCATCACGTATCATTTTGGCAATCCACTTAAATCCTGTTAAACCAACTTTGGTTTCAACGCCATAACTTTCGGCAATTTTATTGACTAAATTAGTTGACACTATGGTTGAACCTACAAATTGTTTTCCATTTAATAGCCCTTGTTTTTGCCAATTTTTAATCAAAAAATCGGTCATTACACTCATTGTTTGATTCCCATTTAAAAGAATCATATTACCTTCTAAATTTCTTACAGCAATTCCTATTCTATCACTATCAGGATCGGTTCCAATTACAATATCAGCATTTATTTTCTCGGCTAAATCTGTAGCCATTTTTAAAGCCGCTGGTTCTTCGGGATTTGGAGAAGTAACAGTTGGAAAATCACCATTTGGTTCTCGTTGTTCTTCAACAATATTAACATCTGTATAGCCTGCTTTTGCAAGGGCAAACGGAATTATTTTAATAGAGGTTCCGTGTAATGAAGTAAAAACAATTTTTAGATTTTCTCTTCCTTTTACATTAAAAGTGCCATTTTTTACAGAAGCAGTTATAAATGCATCATCAATTTCTTTACCAACATATTCAATTAGGTTTTCATTGGTATTGAAATTAATTTCAGAAAAATCTAAACTATTTACTTCGTTGATAATATTAATATCATTTGGAGGAACAATTTGTCCGCCATCATTCCAATAAACTTTATATCCGTTATATTCTGGGGGATTGTGAGAAGCTGTTAATACAATTCCTGCATCACAGCCTAAATGCCTTACGGTGAATGATAATTCAGGTGTTGGCCGCATATCTTCAAATAAATAAACCTGTATATTATTGGCAGACAGCACATTGGCAACTATTTTAGCGAATGATTGACTATTGTGGCGGCAATCATAAGCAATTGCTACTTTTAAGGGTTTATTAGGGAACGATTGTTTTAAGTAATTTGATAAACCTTGGGTAGCTTTACCTAAAGTATATTTGTTAATTCGGTTAGTACCTGCTCCCATAACACCACGCATTCCGCCTGTGCCAAATTCTAAGTTTTTGTAAAAACGTTCGGTTAATTGTTCGGGATTATTAGTGATGAGTTCTTTAATTTCTTGTTGTGTAGTGGCATCAAAAGTGTTGGACAGCCAAAGCTTGGCTTTTTCTAAAATTGTGCTCATAATCTTTAAAATTAATTTTAATGCAAAAATACTATTAAATAGTAGTTTTTTAGAAATTTGTTAGCAATTAATTTTACTTGAAATAGTGTAACGTTTGGTGTCGGTTTTAGTGCGTAAAATAATTTCGCCTAAAAAACCAGCTAAAAAGAATTGAGTTCCAATAATCATAGTTACTAAAGCCAAGTAAAACTGAGGTCGTTGTGTAATTAACCTACCTGTAGGGTTAAAAAATAATTTATCAATCCCCAAATAAAAAGCAAAAGTACATCCTATAATAAACATGATAGTTCCTAATAGCCCAAACAGATGCATAGGTCTTTTTCCAAATTTTGATAAAAACCAAATGGTAATTAAATCTAAGAAACCATTGATAAATCTGTCTATTCCAAATTTTGTAATACCGTATTTTCTAGCTTGATGTGCAACTACTTTCTCATCAATTTTAGTATATCCTGCATTTTTGGCTAAAACAGGAATATACCGATGCATTTCACCATTAACGTCAATATTTTTTACAACTTCATTTTTATAGGCTTTTAATCCACAATTAAAATCGTGTAATTTTAATCCAGATGTTTTACGTGCGGCTGCATTGAATAATTTTGAAGGTAAATTTTTTCGAATTTTGGAATCGTATCGCTTTTTTTTCCATCCTGAAATTAAATCGAAGTTTTCTTTTTTAATGAGGTGGTATAATTCTGGAATTTCATCTGGACTGTCTTGTAAATCAGCATCCATAGTTATTACTACATCGCCTTTAACTTTTTTAAAACCAGCATTTAATGCTTGAGATTTTCCATAGTTTTTTTGAAAACGAATTCCTTTTACGTTACTATCTTTTTCTGATAATTTTTCAATTACCTTCCAAGAATTATCGGTACTACCATCATCAATAAAAAGGATTTCATAAGAATAACGATTGGATTGCATAACCTTTACAATCCAATCGTATAATTCATTTAAAGATTCTTCTTCGTTCAATAGTGGAATAACTACTGATATATCCATTTAATTTTTGATTTTATTAAATACTATCAATTTCTTCATTTGTTTTTTTCATAACCAAGCCTCCTATTAAAGCAATTATAAATCCAAAAAATAAACTACCAATAATTGTCATTGCTGAAGTTACAAAAGGACCTGACATTTTTTTTGTCATAGCCATAGAAGCTTCTAACTGTTCATCGGTAAAATTAGGATAAGCTTCTAACATCTTTTGTTGCTGTACTTCAGCCATTCTTGTAAAATATTCTGGTTCAATATAATTTGTGAAAATTAGAGTATAAATAACACTGATTAATGCTGAGATAAGGGCAATTCCTAGTCCTATTTTTAAGGCTTCGCCTAAGCCTAAGTAACCTCCATTAATTTCTTTCATTTTTTTAATTCCCAAGACTAATATTACTATCATAATAATAAATCCTAGAACTCCTACAGACCAGTGAGGGTCGTAAGTTTTACCAATGGCAAAAATAATAACATTAATTAAAATACTTGTAAGGCCTAATACTAAACCATAGTTTAACATTATTTGTTTTGGTGTAGTTGTTTGGTTTTCCATATTTAAAGTATAGGTTTTAGTTTAACAAATATACTAAATACCGTTTAGTATATAATGCTAATTGTTAATATTAATAAATTGTTTTAAGTAATTTATTAGTAAACAGTGAATTATAAATGTTACATAAAATTATAAAAAAATCATTGCTATAACTAAAAATTGATTGTAAATTTGCAGCTGGCAAGTCCTACACAACTAGCTCCCTTTGAATCCCCCAGGGCGGGAACGCAGCAAGGGTATTAGGTTGTAGCAGTGTGATGTAGGTAGCTTGCCTTTTTTTATGCACTTTATTTGGCTTTTAGCTTTCAACTTTAATTTAACTTTATAACTTTACACCTTAATAATTAATTTATGTCTAAAGTTGTTTTAATTACAGGAGGTTCTTCAGGAATTGGTAAATCTGTTGGGGAATATTTATCTCAAAAAGGATTTATTGTTTATGGAACTAGTAGAAATTCTACTAAAATTAAAAATCATCCTTTTAAGTTGGTTTCTCTTGATGTAAATGATGTAAATACCATAAAAAGTGCTGTTGAAGAAGTGATTAAAAATGAAGGAAAGTTAGATATTTTGATAAATAATGCTGGTATGGGAATTACTGGTTCTATTGAAGAAACACCTACAAGTGAAATGCGTAAGGTGTTTAATACTAATTTTTTTGGTGCAATTGATGTAATGAAAGCGGTATTACCACAAATGCGAAAACAAAAAAGTGGACTGATTATTAATGTAACTTCTATAGCAGGTTATATGGGGTTGCCTTTTAGAGGAATTTATTCTGCTACCAAAGGTGCGCTAGAAATTGTTACGGAAGCCATTCGTATGGAAGTTAAAAATTTTGGCATTGAAGTTACCAATGTAGCTCCAGGCGATTTCGCTACCAATATAGCATCAGGAAGATATCATACACCAGTTTTTGAAAATTCGCCCTATAAAGAAGTTTATCAAAGCAATTTGGATTTAATGGATACTCATGTAAATAGTGGAAACGACCCCATTGAAATGGCAGAAGCTATTTATAAAATCATCAAAACATCAAAACCAAAAGTTCATTATAAAGTAGGGAGTTTTATGCAAAAATTTTCAATTGTATTAAAAAAAATATTACCAGATACAATTTATGAAAAATTATTAATGAATCATTATAAATTGTAACTTTGCACTTTTGTCGCTGAGTGAAGGAGGAGTTAATGTTAAGTTGTGAAATATATTATTTTGACTACGCTCAATAACCATATAAAATAAAATTAATTATTAAATTAAGAATACATGAAATTTTTTATTGATACTGCCAATATAGATCAAATTAGAGAAGCACAGGCTTTAGGTATTTTAGATGGAGTTACTACAAATCCATCATTAATGGCTAAGGAGGGAATTACAGGTGCTACAAATATTATAAACCATTACAAAGCAATTTGTGAAGTGGTTGATGGCGATGTAAGTGCTGAAGTTATTGCAACCGATTTTGAAGGAATGATAAAAGAAGGAGAAGAATTAGCAGCTTTAAATCCACAAATTGTTGTTAAACTACCTATGATTGCGGACGGAATTAAGGCTTGCAAGTATTTTTCTGATAAAGGAATAAAAACAAATGTAACGTTGGTATTTTCTGCCGGACAAGCATTATTAGCAGCAAAAGCAGGGGCAACATATGTTTCGCCTTTTATTGGTAGGTTAGATGATGTTTCAACAGACGGATTGCATTTGATATCTGAAATAAGATTAATTTATGATAATTATGGTTTTGAAACTCAAATTTTAGCAGCATCTGTACGTCATACAATGCATATTATAGATTGTGCTAAATTAGGGTCAGATGTAATGACAGGGCCATTATCTTCTATAAAAGGATTATTAAAACACCCATTAACAGATATAGGATTAGCTAAATTTTTAGAAGATTATAAAAAAGGAAACTAAAACGTTGGTTTAGTTAGCAGTTATTAATAAACTATATCTAAAAAGATATATTACGTTGATAACTGCTTACTTATTTTTAATTTTTTCTTGTAAAATTTTAATTTCATCACGTAATTTTGCTGCAGCCATAAAATCTAAACCTTTAGCTGCAACTTCCATTTGTTTTCTTTTCTCACGTATTCTTTTATCTATTTCAGATTTTGGTAGATAAGATAATTCTTCTTCGGCAGCCATATTTGAAGTTATATCATATCGATAGGATGCTCCCGTATTTTTTGCCAGTGTATTTTCAATACTTTTTATAATTTGGCTAGGAGTAATTTTGTTTATGGTATTATAGGCTATTTGTTTCTCTCTTCTTCGGTTTGTTTCATCAATAGTTAGTTGCATACTTTTGGTAATTTTATCAGCATACATAATTGCTTTTCCTTCAATATGCCTAGCAGCTCTACCAATAGTTTGAGTTAATGAACGATGTGAGCGTAAAAACCCCTCTTTATCAGCATCTAAAATAGCTACCAAAGAAACTTCAGGTAGGTCTAATCCTTCACGCAAAAGGTTTACACCAATAAGTACATCAAATAATCCTTTTCGTAAATCTGCCATAATTTCTACACGCTCTAAAGTATCAACGTCTGAGTGAATATAACGACATCTAATTTGAATTCTACTAAAATATTTGGTTAATTCTTCAGCCATTCTTTTAGTAAGTGTTGTTACCAAAGTACGTTCATCTTTTTCTACTCTAATTTGAATTTCTTCAATTAAATCATCAATTTGATTGATACTTGTACGTACTTCAATCTCCGGGTCTAGTAAACCTGTTGGTCTAATTACCTGCTCAACAAAAACACCTTCCGTTTTTTGTAATTCGTAATCTGCAGGTGTAGCACTAACATAAATAACTTGATTTTGGATTTCTTCAAACTCATCAAATTTTAAAGGCCTGTTATCCATAGCAGCAGGCAATCTAAAACCATAACTTACCAAGTTTTCTTTTCTTGACCTATCGCCACCATACATTGCGTGAACTTGAGGAATTGTAACATGACTTTCATCAATAATCATTAAATAATCATCAGGAAAATAATCTAGTAAACAGAAAGGTCTTGTGCCTGGTTTTCTTTGATCTAAATAGCGAGAATAGTTTTCAATGCCACTGCAATATCCCAATTCTCGAATCATTTCTAAGTCAAATTCGGTACGCTCTTTAAGTCGTTTTGCTTCTAGATGTTTACCAATTTCTTTGAAATAATCATATTGCTTTACTAAGTCTTCTTGTATAGAATGGATGGCGTTTTGTAAAACATCGGGAGAAGTAACAAATAAATTAGCTGGATATATTTTTAGGGTATCAAATTTTTCAATAACCTTATTGTTACTAACATCAAAACTTTCTATTTCTTCAATTTCATCTCCAAAAAAATGAATTCTATAAGCGTGTTCTCCATAAGATGGAAAAACAGTTATAGTATCTCCTTTTACTTTAAAAGTTCCACTACTTATCTCTGTTTCTGTTCTAGAGTATAGGCTTGTTACTAATTGATGTAGAAAAGAAGTACGAGAAATAACTTCATCAACTTCAATAGAAATAATATTTTTTTTAAATTCTACAGGATTCCCAATTCCATAAATACAAGATACAGAAGCTACAATAATAACATCTCTTCTTCCAGAAAGTAGGGCAGAAGAAGCACTAATTCGTAGTTTTTCAATATCCTCATTTATAGATAAATCTTTTTCTATGTAAGTTCCTGTAGTTGGTAAATAGGCTTCAGGTTGATAATAATCGTAATACGAAACAAAATATTCTACAGCATTATTTGGGAAAAACTGTTTAAACTCAGAATACAATTGAGCTGCTAAAGTTTTATTATGTGCTAAAACTAAAGTTGGTTTTTTAACTTTTTCAATTAAATTAGCAACAGTAAATGTTTTTCCTGAACCAGTAACTCCCAATAAAGTTTGATATTTTTCATTAGAATTTATACCTTCAACTAACTGTATAATTGCTTCAGGTTGGTCACCAGTAGGTTTAAATTTAGATTCTAATTTAAATTGCATAGCGCAAAAATAAACTAATTTCTATTGTTTTGGTTTATCTAACTTTATATTTAAGAATTCTTTAATTTTTTTGATTAAAAAATACAATTGTAATTGATGATTATTACAACATGAAAAATTTTACCTTTTTTTTTGAAGTGATAAATTTACACATAATTTTAATCGATATTAAAAATAATTAAAATAGACTATTTGAAGTTATTGTAGCTTAAACAAAAATCTATTATTACTGGAAATTAGAAATATAAAGAAGAAGAAACTCTAGAAATAAAATCATATTTTAGTAATGGCTTACAAAATGCTATTTTGAAGAAATTATAGCTAACGTCTAATTAAGCTAAAATGACCTTTTAGAACTCTTCCATCATCTAATTCTACTTTATACCAGTAATCTGTAGAAGGTAGAGGGTTTCCTTTGTACAAACCATTCCAACCACGTCCTAAGGGATTCAAAATGGCTATTAATTTTCCAAATCTATCAAATATATAAACATTAGAGGTTGGCTGAAACGCTATACCTGTTACATGCCAAGTATCATTATATCCATCACCATTAGGCGTAAAAAAATTGGGAATATTAATTACAGAAATATCTACGGAAGATTCAAGACAATTTTCAACATCTCTAATTTTAATGGTATGTAGACCCGCTAGTACATTTTCAAATAAATTATTAGATTGAAAAGTGTTATTATCAATGGCAAATTCATAGGTACTAGTAGGTAAATTGTCTATTAATACAGTTATTGTATTGTTGTCAGAATTGTCAGCAAGAACAATATTATTTTTATCAAAATTTAATAAAGGTGTTACAGGAATACTATTAACTTGTATACTTCTTGTTTTTATACAATTATTGTTGTTAGTTGCAGTAACAGTGTATAATCCCTCTGAATTTATTGTAATATTTGGAGTGCTCCCTATCATTTTTCCCAGCTCGTTTCTCCATTGATAATCATATTCGTCTGAGGGATTTTCAATACCAATACTATATTCTAAAGAAAGAAAACAAAACTCAATTGTATCTAATAAATCAAATTGAGGAACAGGATTTACATTTAAGGAGATAAGAGGTTCAATTTTGTAGCAATTAATTAAATTGTGGTCTATTCTAGCAAAAATTTGTTGCGAGTTCGTTATTGTATTTCTAAAGCTATTAGGGTTTATAGCATTTAATTTAGCTTGTGCATCTGAAATATTTTTATAATAAGAAACAGAAAGGTTTGTGGTAGGAAGAAGTGCATTGAGAATTTGCTCAGTTGCACTGCTAAAGTCAAAAGTAGCAAAACCATCAGTATCGTTGTCATTAAATAAATCATCACATTCATCGAAAGTAATCATTAAATCACTGGGGATATCAATTGTAATAACTTGTAAATTTACTTCCGCCGTATCAAAACATCCGTTACTATTAACCACTCTTGCCCAAACAGCATCACCAGTGCTACCAGAAAAGGTTGTTACATTTGAAATGGGGTTTGTGTTGTTTATAGCATCGTTTTGGGTTAAAAAGTAAGAGAAACTAGGGAACGGACTTTCAGAAGATATAAGAGAATTGGCTTCATTTAGATTGAAATTAACAATACCATCTAGGTCATCATCACATTGAATAAGAGAGACGGGAGATGTAACAACAGGAATATCATACATATTAACTAAAATACTTTTTGAATTCTGACAATTATTACCGCTGGTATCAGTTGCAGTAACGGTATAGGTATCAGAAGAGGTTACAGATATGGCAGATGTATTTCCAACAACAGTACCAGCACTATTTTCCCAAACGTAGGTATAAACAGCAGCAGGGTTTTGCACACCAATAGTTGGAGCTGTAACATCACTACAAAAATCAGCTGTGGTATCTAGCTGAAATTGAGGAGTAGGATTTACATTTAATGTAACGTGATAACCTAATCCAAAACAGTCGTTTGTTAAATCGTTAACTCTTACTACAATTTGTTGCGAGTTAGGTGTTGTATTTGTATAGTTAGTAGGGTTAATACTATTAAGTTGAGCAAGTGCATCAGCAATATTTTCATAATACGAAACAGTTAAGTTTGTTTCAGGTAATAGGGCTGTTTTAATTTGCTCAGTTGCACTGCTAAAGTCAAAAGTAGTGAGCCCATTCGTATCATTACCATCAGTTGCATCATCACATTCATCAAAAGTAACCATTAAACTAGCAGGGATTTGCGTTGAAGTTACATTTAGTTGTACTTCTGCCGTATCAAAACATCCGTTACTATTAACCACTCTTGCCCAAACAGCATCACCAGTGCTACCAGAGAAAGCAGTTGCATTTGAAATGGGGTTTGTGTTGTTTATAGCATCGTTTTGGGTTAAAAAGTAAGAGAAACTAGGGAATGGACTTTCAGAAGATATTAGCGAGTTGGCTTCATTTAGATTGAAATTAACAATACCATCTAGGTCATCATCACATTGAGTAAGAGAAACGGGAGATGTAACTACCGGAATATCATAAATATTAACAATAATTCTTTTTGAATTCTGACAATTATTACCAGTGGTATCAGTTGCAGTAACGGTATAGGTATCAGAAGAGGTTACAGATATGGCAGATGTATTTCCAACAACAGTACCAGCACTATTTTCCCAAACGTAGGTATAAATAGCAGCAGGATTTTGAACGCCAATAATTGATGTTGTACCATCATTGCAAAAATCAGCTGTGGTATCTAGCTGAAATTGAGGAGTAGGATTTACATTTAATGTAACGTGGTAACCTAATCCAAAACAGTCGTTTGTTAAATCGTTAACTCTCACTACAATTTGTTGCGAGTTAGGTGTTGTATTTGTATAGTTAGTAGGGTCAATACTATTAAGTTGAGCAAGTGCATCAGCAATATTTTCATAATACGAAACAGTTAAGTTTGTTTCAGGTAATAGGGCTGTTTTAATTTGCTCAGTTGCACTGCTAAAGTCAAAATTAGTGAGCCCATTCGTATCATTACCATCATTTGCATTATCACATTCATCAAAAGTAACCATTAAACCAGCAGGGATTTGCGTTGAAGTTACATTTAGTTGTACTTCCGCCGTATCAAAACATCCGTTACTATTAACCACTCTTGCCCAAACAGCATCACCAGTGCTACCAGAAAAGGTTGTTACATTTGAAATGGGGTTTGTGTTGTTTATAGCATCGTTTTGGGTTAAAAAGTAAGAGAAACTAGGGAATGGACTTTCAGAAGATATTAGCGAGTTGGCTTCATTTAGATTAAAATTAACAATACCATCTAGGTCATCATCACATTGAGTAAGAGAAACGGGAGATGTAACTACCGGAATATCATAAATATTAACAATAATTCTTTTTGAATTCTGACAATTATTACCAGTGGTATCAGTTGCAGTAACGGTATAGGTATCAGAAGAGGTTACAGATATGGCAGATGTATTTCCAACAACGGTACCAGCACTATTTTCCCAAACGTAGGTATAAACAGCAGCAGGATTTTGAACGCCAATAATTGATGTTGTACCATCATTGCAAAAATCAGCTGAGGTATCTAGCTCAAATTGGGGAATAAGATTTACATTTAATGTAACGTGGTAACCCAATCCAAAACAACCATTAGTTAAATCATCAACTCTTACTACAATTTGTTGCGAGTTAGGTGTTGTGTTTGTATAGTTTGTAGGGTCAATACTATTAAGTTGAGCAAGCGCATCAGCAATATTTTCATAATACGAAACAGAGAGATTTGTGGTAGGAAGAAGCGCATTAAGAATTTGAACTGTTGCACTACTAAAGTCAAAAGTAGTGAGTCCATTCGTATCATTACCATCAGTTGCATCATCACATTCATCAAAAGTAACCATTAAACTGGCAGGGATTTGCGTTGAAGTTACATTTAGTTGTACTTCAGCTGTATCAAAACATCCAACATTATTAACCACTCTTGCCCAAACAGCATCACCAGTGCTACCAGAGAAAGTAGTTACATTTGAAATAGGATTTGTATTGTTTATGGCATCAATTTCAGTAAGGAAATAGGAAATAGTAGGCGTTGGTGAATCTGTTGTAATTAATGTATTTGCTTCTAATAAATTAAAGTTAACAATACCATCTAAGTCATCATCACATTGAATAAGAGAAACGGGAGATGTAATAGTTGGTACATTGTAGACTGTAACTTCTAAATTAAGTGTAATTGGAACACCAGTTATTACAACATCGGCTGTAACTGAAAAAACTCCTGATGATGAAAATACATGAGTAGGGTTTATTAATGTAGAAGTGTTGTTAATACCTGTTGAAGGATCCCCAAAATTCCAAGTAATACTTGAAGGAGGTGTAGTTGAATTAAAGCTAAATAGTGTACTATCACCAAAACAAACATTATTTGCTGTAATGGAAGGTAATAAAAAGTAAGAAGACATAAAAGGAGGTAATCCTTCAAATACTTTATGAGTAGGAAATGCACCTGCTACTGTTATATCAATGGCATTAGAAGTATAATTACAAGCCAACCCAACCAATTCAGGATCATTTATAACACCTAAATATTGAGAGCCACTCGCTTGGTTTTGAGCGGTTGTTACCTTTGAAAGTGCTCGGTATATTTTACCGTCAATTGCTAATTGTAAGGCTCCTCGTGTGTACTCATTTTGGTCTTCAATTAATGTTCTTGCATTGGCATTTGACAAATCAAATTGATATAATCTTCCAGGAGGGCCTACACCCGATCCAGGTAATCTGCAGGTAGTAGCATATAATTTTGTTCCAAATTTTGAAAATTCAGCACCATACGGAATATCAGCAGGATCATCAAAGTTGAGTTGTATTTCATTATTTACAATCCCAGTTGAAGCATCAAAGTTGTAAAGCATTAAAGTTCCATTATTTCCAAAATTTGCACTTGCAATTTTAGAACCATCAATTGATGTTTTTAGATATCCTCGCGAGGCATTTGTTGAACTAATACCAGTTGAACTAATCACAGGAGTAGTATTTACACCAGTTCCACTAACAAGCCAAGCATAAAAAGAATCTTTCACAAAAGAAATAACCCAGAAATCATTATTATTTGCGTGTCGCACAGCTGTTATTTTTTCATAAGCATATTGTTTAACTAAATTATTTTTTGAAATAACAGCACCTAAACCTGCATTAGAGGTAATATCAATAGTTGAATAATTGATTCCTAACTGTCCGCCTATTGGTAATGGGTTATCATCAACTGTAAAAATATAATATTGATTAGCGTTGTTGGGTTTAGGAATGATAATTGCAGATTGAGAACTAGAAGAATTGCCATCCAATCCTGTTCCATTTGCCATTATTGTATGGTTTTTATTCCAAACAGAAACACCATCTGTATAAAAAAGTAAATTACCTGAAGAATCACTAATAGAGGCACAGCCTTCATAAGTATCTAATTGTCCATTTGTAAGAACAACAGGAACTCCACTATTAAAATCTAGTCCAGCTTGATTTCCAAAATACCATATAGCAGCTTCATTTTGTGAAGCTAAAATAATTGGAAATAGTGTTAACAATAAGACAATTATTTTTTTCATGGCAAAAATTCTTTCCAATAGTTATAAATATAATATAAATCTCTTAGTATTAATAATTTATAACAGGAAAAAATGAAAAAATATTGTATTTTTATCTTCTAATAAGGCTAAAATGACCTTTCCTGCTTCTTATATTTCCATTATTGTCAATTAACTCAACAGAGAACCAATAGTCTGTAGCAGGTAGTTGTCTCCCATTAAATATACCATCCCAGCCATTGCTTTTAGGGTCAATTTGAGTAATTAACTTTCCAAATCTGTCAAAAACATAAATATTAGAGTTGGCATAGAAATTTTCATTTACACCTAACACAAGCCAAGTATCATTATATCCATCATTATTTGGAGTGAAAAATTTAGGAAATCCAATAACTGAGACATCAATTTGAGCAATACCACAACTATTTTTATCACGAACAAAAACAGTATAAATACCAGGCATTAGGTTTTCAAAATAAGGTTCATCTTGAAATGCTCCCATAAACTCATTTGTTTTTTGAATTGCAAATTCATAATCTCCAATTCCTAAATTTGTGGTTGAGATTGTTATAGAATTATTATCTGAATCATCAACAATTGTAATATCATCTAAGGTAATAGTTGCAATTATTGAAGCTTCAATGGTTATGGTTTGAGGAAAAGATTGACACCCTTCAGTTGAAGTTGCAATAACGGTATATTTCCCTGCTTTAGAAATAACAGCATCAAAGTTTGTACTTATAATGATGCCACTTTCATTTTTCCATTCATAAGTGTAATTATCTAAGGCATTGAATGTTTCTACAGTAATAGGAGGTAGATTTAAACAATAAATTGCTGTAGGGTATAATTCAAATTGAGGTTTTTCATTTACAATAAAATTTAGAGTTGTTTCAGCTGTACAAGTACCATTTAACTCATTCTCAACTTTTATTGTAATTGTTTTTGTTTCAGTAATAAAAGGGTTTGGTAGTGGACTTGGAAGTAAATTCCCGTTTTGATCAAAATAAGAAACAAGCATTCCTGTTTGCCCGTTTAAAACAGTAGTTTGAATAGTGGAAGTGTCAAAAGAGATAATACCATCTATGTTATCGTCACATTCAACAAAATCTGGGACTGTGTATGCCACGGGTTTTTTATCAACAATAAATTCTAATGTAGTTTCGTCAAAACAAGCACCATCAGGGTCAATAGAATTGTTATCGGTAACTCTAATTGTAATGGTTTGACTTTTAGTTAAAAAAGGGTTAGGTAGTGGAGTTGGTAAAGCGTTTCCGTTTTGGTCAAAATAAGAAACAGTCATTCCTGTTTGTCCGTTTAAAACGGTTGTTTGAATATTTGTTGTATCAAAAGGAAAAAACCCATCAAAATCATCATCACACTGTCTGTATATAGTTACGCTATTAGCAATAGGTACAGGTTCAACATTTAAGGTAATACGAGGCCAAATTCCAAGACAATCATTATCTAGTTCACTATCAATTCTTATGTGTATAATTTGAGGACTAGAATATCCTATATTTCTATAATTTGAGGGGTCAACAATTGGGTTTAATTCAGATAAAGCATCAGCTTCATTTCTATAATAAGTGATAATTAATTGCTGATTGGCAGGAAAAAGGGCTTTTACGTCATTGGTAATGCCACTAAAGTTAAAGGATGTTACTCCGTCTCTTTCGTTATTAAGTACATCTATAAAATCATCACATTCATAAAACGCTCTTTGTTTAAAAGAAGGAGGAATACCAGTTGTTGAAACGGTTAAATTTATTTCAGCAACACGGTGGCACCCATTATTGTTTTCTATTCGAGTCCAAACCGTATCTGTTGTCACATTTTGGTTGATATATGCAGTTGGATTGGTTATTAATTTAGTATTATCATTTGTGTCTGCAGCTAAAGATGTTGTGAAATAGGTGAAATTTTCATTGGTTGAATTTGTAGAAATTTTTTCATTTACCTCTGTTAAATTAAAAGTACTAAATCCGTCGGTGTCATCATCACATTGCTTTAAATTAGCTGATGATGTTACAGTTGGCAATTCAAATACTTCAATATCAAAATTAGTAACAGCACTACAATTAGGATTTAAAGTATTTACTATTTTTACATAAATAGGTTGTGTTCTTATCGTATTTTGAAAAGTTGCAGGATTTGGAATGGGATTATTTAAAGTAGCATCTAGAAAATAAGTAATCGTAAAATCTGTAGCTAATTGTCCGTTTAAAATTTCAGGCTCTTTTAAGGTTAAATCAAAAATTTCAATACCGTCAATATCTGTCCCAACTAAATTAGAATCACATTGACCTAAAACAGGTATTGTTAAAGAGGGCTTGGGTGTTTCAAATACTTGAATGGTAAGGCTTTTGGTATTATAACAATTAGGGTTTTGAACATTATAAATTTTGGCAATAATAGTATCTGTACTATAAGCTGAAGAATTTATGTATGGATTTGTAATTTCATTAGAATTTGTATCAGCATCAATCAAGTTTCTAAAATAAGAGACATTAAATTCTGTTGAACTTTGACCATTCCGTACTTCAGCATCTCTTAAAGCAGCCAAATCAAATGCATAAAAACCATCATTATCATCATCACATTGATCAATTGATGAAGGTTGGTATGCAACAGGAACGTCATAAACTTCTATGGAAAATTCACCTTCTAAGATAATAATGTTTCCACAACTATCAGTTTGTGAAACTTCCAAAGAATATAAACCACTTGCAGAGGTGTTAATATTTGTAAAAGTTAAATTTTTTGAATTCGAAAAAGGAGTAGTATCACTATTAAAAAACCATTTGTAGGTTGAAGTACCTGTTAAAGGTTCAGGAATTATATCAAAGCTATCTCCAACGCATACATGTGTTGTTTGGTCATTTAAAACCGTTGTTGTACCCTGATCATCTACACTTGTAATCTCTATTTGTGAAAAAATTGAAGCAATAAAAGGAGGTAATCCTTGTGTTGAATTTTTAATACCTAAAGAGATTTCTTTGTGCTTATAATTACATAAAATTCCATCCTTTTCTGGGTTTTCAATAACGCCAAGATAAGGTATTCCAATATTATATGTTTCAGAAAGGGCTCTATAAATTTTTTGATCAGGACCTAATTGTAGTGCTCCTCTATATAAATTTCTAGAATCTATAATTTCTCTAGAGTCAATAATATCTTCAATTATATTTGAGCTTAGATTAAATTGGTATAAAGTTGATAAGTGGTTACTAGGATTATTCCACTCAGAGAATATGTTGCTATAATAGTCGTTTGAAGCATTTACGTATAACTTTTCGCTATTTGCAGAAAACTCAACACCGTAGGGTTTATTTTCAGGAAAAACAAGAGGCAAACTTTTTTCATTGGTTACTATTCCAGTTGTATTGTCAAAATCATAAAGTAGGAGTTTCATATCAGCCATATGCGCAATAGCTACTTTTTTGCCATTTGGAGCTATTTTTAAGTAGCCTCTTCTGTCATCAGCAGTGTGTGAAGTTGTTGAAGTTACAGCATTTGAGTTAACTCCAGTGCTAGAAACTTTGTAAGCATAAAATTGATTTTCAGCATAAGAGAGCACCCAAAAAGTATTGCAATCACCTCCTTTAATGGCAGCAACTTTTTCTGTCCATAAATTTGATTTAAGTCCAGAAAGATCAATAGGCCCAGCTACAATATCACCTAATCCACCATCAGCATTCATATCAATAGTATAATAATTAAATCCAAATTCACCTCCAGATACTGCAGATCCAACAGTAAAAAGATAGTATTCATTTGTGCTTCCGGGGCGTGGAATAATCATAGCAGATTGTGTGCTAGAAGGATGTCCTTTTAACCCAAAACCATTAGGCATTACAGTGTGGTTTTTATTCCATATTGTAGTTCCATCAGAATAAAACAATAAGTTGCCATTTGAATCTGAGAAAGATGAGCACCCTTCAAAAGTATTTAATTGGCCGTCATTAAGTGCAACAGGAGAACCACTATTAAAATCTAATCCAGCATTTTCACCAAAGTACCAGAAATTAGCTTCCCCTTGGGAAAAACTTTGTAATACACATAAAAAAGAAAGGATTGTTAGTAATTTTTTCATACAGGATTTCACTTGCTAGTAATTCTCCAAATGTATGAATATCTATTAAAAATTAATAATTATTTACAAATCTCTTTTTTTGAGTAATACATAAGAAAGATAAATAAAGATAATGGTCCAAATAATTACAATTAGAATGTCTAAAGGTTGCACAGAAAAGTCTTTTGATAAGTTTTCGCCTACTTGTTTAGCAACAGTTTTAACAGCGCTTAAACGTGTAAAAGGCTCTTTAATTAAATTACTCATTGCTTCTAAAGGGAAAAACTGCATAATTCTTTCAACATTATCTTCTGTTTTCCAATAGACCATCCCTTTTACAAAACTTTCAAACATAGCCCAAATTAGCAAGGCTCCAACGGCAAAAGCAGAACGTTTAACAAGGACTCCTAAAAATAGTCCAAAAGAAAAGAAAGCTACTAATTTCACAAAAAAAGCAAGTAAATACTCTAAATTGGTTGTAACTATTGAAAATTCTGTAAAATCAGAATAGATATATCCGAGTATTAATGAAACAATAAATACAAAAATGGTTGAGATTAAGGCTAGTAATATAACGGTATAAAACTTTGAGAGGACAAACTCTTTTTTGCTTAACCCGTCAATTAAATTTTGCTTTAGTGTTTTGTTACTGTATTCGTTGGCCATCATTGAAACAATAACAAGTAGTAAAAAGAATTTAAAAAAGGAGGCCATAAATGTATTAAAGTGCCAAATGTATGGGAAGTTGAAAATTCCTTGTTCAGCTAAATGAAATTTTATAGGGCCAATATCAAATTTAACAGCAGCAATTAAAGCTATTGAAGTTAATAGAATAAAGTAAATTAGTATTAATATTCTACTGGCTCTATTGTATTTTAATTTGTGAATTTCTATATTTAAAAGTCGTAGCATTTTAGTTACTGTTTGTTAATGTTAAAAATTGTTGCTCTAAACTTGGTTTACGCTTTATTAAATGTGATAAAACCAATCCATTTTTAAACAAAAAAGAGTTTATTTCAGAGGCTGAAATTTCCTTACTTAAAGTTGCAATTATTTTATCATCAATTACTTTTACTGAAGCTATTCCATCAAAATCAGAAAGTAAAGTAATTAGCTTTTTAAAATCACCATCAATTTTAAGTTCAAACAAACCTTGAGAGGCTGTTATTTCATCAACGCTACCCGCATATAATTTAATACCATTTCTAATAACTACTACATGAGAGCATACTTTTTCAACTTCATCTAGTAAGTGTGAAGCTAGTAAAATTGTAGTTCCGTTAGTCGCAATATCTTTAATTATTTTTCTAATTTCATGAATACCCTGTGGGTCTAATCCATTTGTAGGTTCATCTAAAATTAAAATTTCAGGGTCGTTTAATAATGCTGAAGCTATGGCTAATCGTTGTTTCATACCTAAAGAAAACGTTTTGAATTTACTGTTTCTTCTTTCATGCAGATTGACGATTTTTAGTTTCTCTTCAATTTTAGTAAAAGGAATTTCTTTTATTTTACAAACTAATTTTAAATTTTGAATGGCAGTCATATAAGGATAAAAATTAGGGCGCTCTATTATTGCACCCACTTTTTTTAGAGCTTGATGCGTAGATAAATTACCATTAAACCAATTAAAACTGCCAGAAGTTTTGTTTACAACGTTTAAAATAATACCCAATGTGGTTGATTTTCCACTTCCGTTTGGGCCTAAAATACCATATACATTTCCTTTTTTAATATCAAAGGATAAATTATTAACAGCATGAATATGTCCAAATTTTTTATTGAGATTACGAAGAGATAAGATTGTTTCCAATATTTTTTTGTTTAGTATAAAATTAAGACGACATTTATACAAAATTGTTACAGCAATATACTAAATTTGGAAGTGACTATAGATTTTGAACATGGATGAAAAATTAATTTCAAAGAAAAAACCAGCATATCCAATTAATGAACAACTGTATAATTATTTAACAGAATACAATAGGAATATTAAAATTCCTGTGTTTTATGATGACTTGCTTCGTTTTGTTGGAGGTGTTGAGGTTTATGATAAAAATGGAGATGATACTTTATGGATAAGAGTGTATTATGCCGAACATGAACGTGATGAAATAGATTTAAGTTTGAAAAGAATGTATATGATTTTACACGGAGATGGAAGTGAAAATTCTTTACCCTTTTTAACCGTTGATGCTATAGATTATTGCACTTTTGGTAACTCTAAACCTTTTAGAGTAAAAGTTAGAAATATTTTAAATGATAACCATACGTATTTGTATGTGAAAAAAGCAGATGCTTCTAGGGTTTACGGCTTGGAGTTAGAACATATTTTATCTCCCAATAATATTAATTTTTTAGTTTATAAGGATACGTTAATTGAAGAGCATGTGTTAGGAATTCCCGGCGATCAGTTTTTAATTGAAAATATGAAAACAGTTTCTGTTAAAGGGAAAAAACGGTTGTCAAAAGAATTTGTAAAATTTAATGAGCGATGTATGATTCGGTTGTTAGGAGATATGCGTTCTTATAACTATGTTATTGTTGCTTCATATGATTTTGACCAAGTTGAATACCGTATTCGAGCAATGGATTTTGATCAACAGAGTTTTGAGGGGAATTTAAAAGTTTATTTTCCTCAGTTTTTTAAAGAAAATTATCCATTTGTTAAAATGGTGTCTGAAAATTTACAAGAAGAATCTATTGAGCAGTATAAAAGAGAAGAACGATCTGCAATTGCACGTAGAATTAAAGGTTCTCAAGATAGGATTAATGCATTGTTAGATTGCATGTGTAATGATAAAATTTCTACACCCGAAAAAATAAATCAACTAAAAATGGATTTAAATGCTTATACAAAAGATAAAAATTTTAAACATTGTAATTCTATGGGAGATATTTTAAAAGTAGCATTTGATTTTGTGACAAGAAATTACGAAAATGTAAATATTTATATTATACACTAAAATTACCAACCTTGGTTAATTTGTATTAGTAAATATCATAATCATCAATATTTTCAAAATTATTTTCATCATCAAAAACATCAAAAACATCATCTAATTTTTCAGCAATAAATTTTTTTTCAGGAGCTTGGTCAGGTGTATTTCCAAAAGAGAATGTTATTTTGAAATCTTCTATTTCATCTTCAGAAATCCCTGAAAGTTCAACAAAAAAAGTCCACATAGCCATAAAGTCATAAACATAAATTAATTTATCACCTACATTTTTAAAAATATCTTTCACTAAAAATGAGTTCATAGCTATAGAATTTCCATTTTCAGACATGTCAAACAATGGTATTTCCTCACCTTGTTCCCAATTGTTATTCGTTTTATAAAAAGATGCCATTTCTTGCCCTTTAAAACCAAAAGATTTGGCAATAATTAAATGAAAATCTTCTAAATTAACAGTTTTATTAATAACAATATCTCTAATTACATCATTTTCAACATCTAATATTACTCTAATTTTATAAGCCATTTTAAACAAATACAATTCTTGAGCAAAGGTACTATTTAAAGTTTTAAATTCTTATTTTTACAGCATAACAATTTTTTATGAGTAAGAAAGAATCAATACTTGAGTTATTAAATAACATGTGTAAAAACACCTTAATGGAAACGTTAAATATTAAATATGTAGATTTAGGTAATGACTATTTAGTGGCTACAATGCCTGTAAATTACAGAGTACATCAGCCTGATGGAATTTTAAATGGTGGAGCAACAATGGCACTAGCTGAAAGTGTTGGGAGTCCAACATCATTGTTAGCAATTGATAGAGATAAATACAGTGTTAGAGGTATTGAGTTTTCAGCAAATCATTTAAGAAGTGTTAAAAGTGGTGTTGTTACTGCAACAGCAAAAATTATTCACAAAGGAAAAACAATTCATTTGGTTGAAATTAAGATTGAAGATGACAAAAATAGAATGATTTCAATTTGTAAAATCACCAATTTTATTTTAGAAAACAAATAAGTTTCAACAATTAAATTACATGCAATTGCAAAAAGAGACTACAGAATTTATTCATGAAACTTTAAGATTTTATAATGCTAAACAACCATTGGTAATTTTTAGAAAGCCCAATGAAACAATTCTTAAAGCCTATATTCATAATGATAAAGAAGTACATTTTTTAAACTCTTTTAATGCGAAAGGTTTTCTTTTTGCTCCTTTTAATAAAAATGAAAAAAAAATATTATTTTCAGCTGATAAATGCCGTATACTTACTTCTGAAATTGCAACAGATAAGGATTTAAAAATAACATTAGGTGATTCAACAAATAAAGTTTTTCACAATGAAAAGTCAAAAAAAAATCACCTTCATTTAGTACAAAAAGGGATTGATTTTCTTAAAAATAGTCACATAAAAAAAGTAGTTTTATCAAGAAAAGAAACTGTTGAATGTGCTAATTTTGATATTGAAAATACATTCAAAAGAATGCTGAATAACTATAAAAATGCTTTTGTGTATTTGTGGTATCATCCAAGTATTGGTTTGTGGATGGGAGCAACACCAGAAAGATTGATAAATGTAACTCAAAATAAGTTTAATACAATGGCGTTGGCTGGAACACAACGTTATAAAAACACGGTACATGTTGTTTGGAAAGAGAAAGAAGTGCAAGAACAACAGTATGTTACAGATTATATTTTAAATACAATTAAAGGAAGTATTAAAAATATTGAAGTGTCAGGGACATATACTGTTAAAGCAGGGGATTTACTTCATATTAGGACAGATATAGCAGGAGACTTAAAAACTACGGATTTATTAGAAAATTTAATAGAAGCATTGCACCCAACACCTGCAGTTTGTGGTTTGCCAAAAAAAGAAGCTACTAAATTTATTTTTGAGAATGAAAATTATGATAGAGCTTATTATGCAGGTTATTTAGGCGAACTCAATATAGAAAAGAACACGCATTTGTTTGTTAATTTACGGTGTATGCAAGTGAATAATAAGATTGCTTCCATTTATATAGGAGGAGGTATTACCACAGATAGTAAACCAGAAAAGGAGTGGCAAGAAACAGTTTTAAAAGCAGCGGTAATGAAAAAAGTTTTATAAATAGTTAAACTTATTTTTATTAGATTATAACTAGAATAACTTTCCGTAACTTTGCAACAATTATTTAGAATGTAAATGCGTCAATTTCCAAAAAATAAATTAGCTCAGTTAGTTGTAAAAAACTGTGAAAATTTTAATATAAATACCATTGTAATATCTCCAGGATCACGAAATGCACCGTTAATTATTGGGTTTAATGATTCGGAAAAAATTAAAACACTATCTATAGTTGATGAGCGTTGTGCTGCTTTTTTTGCATTAGGAATTGCACAACAAACAAGAAAACCTGTTGCATTGCTATGCACATCGGGTTCTGCATTATTAAATTATTACCCTGCAATTGCGGAGGCATATTACAGTAATATTCCTTTACTGATTATTTCAGCAGATAGACCTTCTCATTTAATTGATATTGGAGACGGACAAACAATTAAACAAGAAAATGTATTTGAAAATCATATTTTATACTCTGCAAATTTAGGAACTAAAAATGATACTGAAAATATAAAAAAAGCAATTGAAACGATAATACATAAAAAAGGGCCAGCACATATAAATGTACCTTTTGATGAGCCTTTGTATGAAAAAGAATACGTAAACTATAAAAAAGAAGTTGTTGTTGAAGAGTTGAAAACTAGCTTAATAGATGAGATTCCTTTGGAAGTAGATGAACTTCAAAAATATGCTGATGTATGGAATGCCTCTACAAAAAAAATGGTATTGGTTGGAGCGCATTTTCCTGATGAACTACTGCAAACCCAGTTAGAACATTTAGTGAAAGATCCTTCAGTATTAGTTTTAATAGAGAATACATCGAATATTTCACATTCCAAATTTATAAATAGCATTGATAAATTAATTTTCCCTTTAAATGATGATGAACTTGAGAAATTTAGACCAGATATTTTACTAAGTTTGGGTGGATTAATTGTTTCAAAAAAAATAAAACAGCATCTTCGTAAGTATAAACCAGTACATCATTGGCATGCTGATGCTAAAAGAGCTTTTGATACATTTCATTGTTTATCACACCATTTTAAAATATCAGCACAATTATTTTTTAGTCAGTTTTTCTTTTTAACAAAAACAACTAAAAGTAATTATCAAAATTATTGGTTACAAAAGAAAGAAATTAGATTAAAAAAGCATCAAGATTTTTTAGAAACCTGTGAGTTTTCAGACTTAAAAGTATTTAGTAAAGTATTACCTTCAATTTCAAATAATTCACAATTGCAGCTTGGTAATAGTTCAATAATTAGATATTCCCAATTGTTTGATATAAACAAAACGTTACATGTATTTTGCAATAGAGGTACAAGCGGTATTGATGGTAGTACAAGTACAGCCATTGGTGCGGCATTTGCAGTAGAAGAAAACACGGTGTTTATTACAGGTGATATTAGCTTTTTTTATGATAGTAATGCACTTTGGAACAACTATATTCCTGTTAATTTTAGAATTATAGTACTAAATAATGGAGGAGGAGGTATTTTTAGATTTATTCCGGGGCCAAAAGAGTCTAATGCCTTAGATTATTTTGAAACACCTCATAATTTAACAGCTGAATATTTGTGTAAAATGCATAATTTTGAATATACTAAAGCAGAGAGTGAATTTGAGCTTGAAACACAACTTTCTAAATTTTATAATAAATCGAAATTCCCTAAATTACTAGAGGTATTTACTCCAAGAGAAGAAAATGATAAAATATTAAAAGCATATTTCAACAATTTAAAAGAATAAAAATGGATTTAAAAGTAGGAGAAAAAGTAGACTTAATGGTTGTAAGAAATACAGGAATGGGTTTTACAGTATTAATAAATGAAGAGTTTGAAGGATTGCTTTACAAGGATGAATTGTATCAAAAAATTGAAGAAGGTCAAAAATTAGTTGGTTACATTAAAAAAATTCGTGAAGATGAAAAGTTAGATGTGAGCTTACAACCAGTAGGGTTTAAGCAGACTATTGTGAAAAATGAAATTTTAATTTTAAATGCTTTAAAAAAACAGCAGGGCTTTATTGCCTTACATGATAAAAGCGCGCCAGACGATATTAAATATCAGTTAGGTATGAGTAAAAAGGCATTTAAAAGTGCCATAGGAGGATTGTTTAGACAAAAATTAATAACTATTTCTGAAGATGGAATTCGTTTAAATAAATTTGACTAAATAAAGTGAATATGTATGCTAAATCAAACCTAACAGGTTTTGCTAGTTAGGTTTGATTTAAATGTTAAGTTTTTTAATCACAGTAGTATCCAAAGCATTTTTATTTACTAAGATAGATATTGTTTTTAACTTAAAGTAAGCTTTGCTCATATACACATAGCCTCCATTCCCAATTCTATTTCCTGTAGTTCCCCAAGAGTTTTTTACTTTGTAATATTCTGTATTATGTTGGTCTTTTACTAAACCCACAATATGCATTAAATGGTCATCTGTAGTATTGTAATTTTCAAATTCTTGTTGTCTAAATTCAGGAGTTATTTGTTTTTCAGTAATTATATAAGTCATTGCTTTTTCATTGTCATCTATATTTTTTGGTTCTACAGCAATACCATATTTTTGAGAAAATGTTTTCTCAGAAACATCACAATCTAAGGCCAACGTATAGCCTTTTTTTAAAGCATTATCAACAATCTTAACCAACTCATCTAATGGTAAATTATAAAAACTACCATTGGCAAAATTATCTGGAATATTCAGAATGAATTTGGTGTAAAAAGGTTGTTGTAAAAAAGAAGTTAGCGTTACGTAATCAGAAGGATTTAATTGAGTCATTTCCAAAAACGATTTAGGTGTATAATAAACACCATCGTACATGAATTTTTTAGGTAATTTACCCAAATCTGTATCTAATATAGAATCTATCGCAATTTTCCAATTGGGATACGTAGCATTTTCATCATTTTTTATATAAGCATCTAACACTTTTTTTAGTTCTGGAACAATTTTAGAATGGTTATAAGTGGTTGCATTTTCCATTAATCCGGAATAAGCATTTTCGGGTACCAATCCATTATTTTTAATTGAATTAATTACATCATGTGCTAAGCCACCTTCTCCAAATTGAGTTCTTCCTTGGCGCATTACATAATCCCAAGCCTTAACAGGGTATGTATTTCTAACGGTATACATCTCTGAAATATCAATTTTCTTTCCAGTTTTTTTATAAATTTCAGATTCAATAAAAGATGAGGTAGAGAAACTCCAGCAAGTACCAGTATTTCCTTGGTTTTTCACATTTGATGTTTCAATATCAATAACAGGTGTGAATATATATTTTTCGGCGATTGGTATTTTTACGTTTACAACATTTCCTTCTTGTGCAAAAAATAATTGTGAAATAGCAACAAGCGCAATTGAAAGTAATAATTTTTTCATAGTTAATTTAATTTTCTTCGTTTTGTTCTATGTATGTTCCATTGCGTTTGTCTAAAACTCGTTCAATATTTTCGTAATATCCATCAGAGTTAGGGTCGTCTTCAGGTAATTTCATATACCCGTTTTTATAATATCTTAAAGCTTGTTTGTATTTTCCTCCAGTTTCATAATACCTACCAATATAATAATCGCCAAGTGGTGAATCTTTGTATAATTTGTTTATCATTTCGCCAAAATTCTTTAAATAATCACCGTTTTCCTTATCTATAATAATAGACTCAATTGCAAATATATCTTTCTCTCTAATTTTTAAATTACTACCAAATAAGTAATCAATTTCTACATATTTATTTTCTAAATATGCAATAGCATCAGGAGGAGATAGGTCTTTTATGTTTTTCTCAAATTCTTCTTTTGATATGGCTGAATACATCTCAAAAATAAATGCCAAAGCACTTGGCATTGATTGCCCTATAGATGCTGTTTTTGAACTATTATCAAACTGATCAAATTTATATTTGAATTTTGAATTTTTAATGTTATTTAATACAGAGTGTGTCACTTTTATTAAATCTTTTCTTTTTTCAGAATTGTACTTGCTATTGCTTAGATAATAATAAATATTTTCATCGTTTAGCGTTTCTGTTTTTTGCTGAAGCATAGTTGGCATATCTAATGCGTAATATGGATTGATATTTATAAAAGCATTAAATCCAGGGTATTCTTCAATTAAAAAATAATTAATAAAATTTGCAGTAAGCGTATTACCAACAATTGTTTTAAAGGGTGAAATGCGATAATTTTCTTCAAAATAATCAAGAAGTTCTCCTCTAATAAATCTATAAAAAGATTCTCCTTCATAGTTAGGTAAACTATTTTCTTTAGAATACGAACAATCAGTGTAACGTTCTTCGTTGTAGTTCTGATTGATACCAACAATTATTTGTTCAGGGGCTTTATCTTTTTTTGCAAATAGGATAGAATTTCCTACATAAACATCAAATAAATACTCAGCATCTAACACAATTGTTAAAGGATAAACCTTTGTAGAATCAATTTGGTAACTATCGGGGATATATATCTTTAAATACCTATCATTTTCTAACTCTTGTGAATCAAATTTTTTAATTTGAATATTTTGAGCGTAGTTATAATTTGAAATGAAAACAATGAGCAGTATGTAAATGCTTTTTAGTGAGGTAAATTTCATAGGCTAAAATTAAATAGTTTTTTTAGAATATTCAATATTGTAAAAAAGAAAAGTACAATTTTTTTACAAAAAACTGTACTTTTTCCTATTTAAATACTTTATTCTGGTTATTATTACAACATAAACATATTTATTCCAAATCAAATCTATCAAGATTCATAATTTTTGTCCAAGCTTTTACAAAGTCTTGTAGAAATTTATCTTGAGAATTCTTATAGCTATATACTTCTGCTACTGCACGTAACTCTGAATTTGAACCAAAAATAAGATCAGAACGTGTGGCCAACCATTTTCGATTCCCAGTAGCACGATCTACACCTTCAAAAATTTCTTCAGTATCATCAATTGCTTTCCAAGCTGTACTTAAATCAAGTAAGTTTAAAAAGAAATCATTAGTTAATGTTTCAGGATTTTTTGTAAAAACTCCATATTTAGAATTATCAAAATTGGTGTTTAACATTCTCATACCTCCAACAAGTACAGTCATTTCAGGGATAGTTAAGGTTAAAAGTTGCGCTTTATCAATTAGCATATCTTCTGTTCTTAAAGTGCAGGTTGCTTTTTTATAATTACGAAACCCGTCAGCTTTTGGTTCAAGAACCTCAAATGATTCTATATCAGTTTGTTCTAAAGTTGCATCTGTTCTTCCTGGATTAAAAGGGATAGTAATATTGTAACCAGCATCTTTTGCAGCTTTTTCAATAGCTACACATCCACCAAGTACAATTAAGTCTGCCAATGATACTTGTTTATTATCATTAACAACATTAAACTTTTTTTGAATAGTTTCTAATGTTTCTAAAACTTTTTTTAATTGAATGGGATTATTTACTTCCCAATTATTTTGAGGAGCAAACCGAATTCTAGCCCCATTTGCACCGCCACGCTTGTCTGAACCTCGAAATGTAGATGCTGAAGCCCAAGCCGTTGATACTAATTGAGAGATGGATAAACTTGAATCTAAAATCTGTTCTTTTAAAATAGAAACATCCATATCATTAACTAAATTATAATCGGCCACTGGAACAGGATCTTGCCAAATTAATTTTTCTTGAGGAACTTCTGAACCTAAATAGCGAGAAATAGGTCCCATATCACGGTGAGTTAATTTAAACCAAGCTTTAGCAAACGCATCAGCAAATTTATCTGGGTTTTCATAAAAATGCTTTGATATTGGTTTATAAGCAGGATCCATTCTTAATGCAAGGTCAGCTGTAGTCATAATTGGAGCATGTCGTTTTGATGAGTCGTGAGCATCTGGAACAGCAGTAGCTGCATCTGTTCCAACTGCAACCCATTGCCACGCACCAGCAGGACTTTTCTCCAAATTCCACTCATAACCAAATAAGGTTTCAAAATAACTGTTATCCCATTGTATTGGAGTAGGCGTCCAAGCACCTTCAATCCCGCTACTAATTGTATCTACTCCTTTACCAGTCCCAAAACTATTTTCCCATCCAAGTCCTTGGTCTTCAATGCATGCAGCTTCTGGTTCTCTACCCACGTGTGCTGTGTCACCAGCTCCGTGGCATTTACCAAAAGTATGTCCCCCTGCAACAAGAGCCACAGTTTCTTCGTCATTCATTGCCATACGAGCAAAAGTTTCACGTATATCTTTACCTGAAGCAATTACATTTGGTTCTCCATTAGGCCCTTCAGGATTAACATAAATTAAACCCATTTGAACTGCAGCTAAAGGGTTTTCTAAATCTCGTTCACCTGTGTAGCGTTTATCTCCTAGCCATTCAGTTTCTGCTCCCCAATAAACATCTTGTTCGGGTTCCCAAATATCCTCGCGTCCACCTGCAAATCCAAATGTTTTTAACCCCATTGATTCTAAAGCACAGTTTCCAGCAAAAATCATTAAATCTGCCCAAGATATTTTTTTACCATACTTTTGTTTAATAGGCCAAAGTAATCTACGTGCTTTGTCAAGGTTTATGTTGTCTGGCCAGCTATTTACAGGTGCAAAACGTTGATTTCCAGTTGATGCGCCGCCACGACCATCTGAAACTCGATAAGTTCCTGCACTATGCCAAGCCATACGGATAAATAAAGGACCGTAATGACCATAATCTGCAGGCCACCATTCCTGTGAATTAACCATTAATTCATTGATATCTTTTTTTACTTCATTTAAGTCTAAACTTTTGAAAGCTTCAGCATAGTTAAATTCTTTTTCCATTGGGTTAGATAAAGTAGCATGCTGACGAAGAATGTTTAAATTTAGTCGATTAGGCCACCAATCTTTGTTGGTCGTTTGTTGTTGATTTGTTTGCCCATTATGATAAGGGCATTTACTTTCGTTTGAATTGCTCATAATTTATTTTTTTGTACCTTAAACTTAAAAAAATTATTTTGATTACATCGTTAAAAGCAATAGATATTATTTATATATAAATATTAAAATTATATTGTTGAACTTCAATATTAATTATTATAAATAATTTAAAAATACAGCATTATTTTATTTGTAGAGTAGATAAGAAATTAATTCTATAATTTTTGTATGGCTGCCTCAGCACAACGTTCTCCATCCATCGCAGCAGAAACAATACCTCCTGCGTAACCAGCACCTTCTCCACAAGGGAAAAGACCTTCAATTTCAGGATGTTCTAAATTGTCTTTTCTTGGGATATTAATAGGAGAAGAAGTTCTAGATTCTACGCCTATAACATTAGCTTCTTGCGTATAAAATCCATTCATTTTTTGTCCGAATGCTTTAAAACCTTTTCGTAATCTTCCTCCAATAATTTTAGGTAATAGTGAATGCAGAGGAGCAGATTTAAGTCCTGGTTGATAGGATGTTGTATTCAAACTATTAGATAAACGTCCTTCAACAAAATCAGTTAAGCGTTGTGCAGGAGCTGTTTGTGTTTTTTCACCAGCATTAAAAGCCATTTTTTCTAAATCTTTTTGGAATTCTAATCCTTTTAGTACTCCAAATTTTTCGTACTTATACAAATCTTTTTCAGCATTAATTTCAACTACAATTCCTGAATTTGCATATTTATTATTTCTTTTAGAAGGAGACATTCCATTTACCACAATTTCACCGTTAGCTGTTGCTGCTGGTACAATAAATCCGCCAGGACACATGCAAAATGAATATACGCCACGCTCATTTACTTGCTGAACTAAATTATAAGAAGCTGCTGGCAACAATTCATCTCGTTCTCCTTTGCAGTGGTACTGAATGGAATCAATAATTTGCTGAGGATGCTCAACACGAACTCCCATAGCAAAAGATTTTGCTTTAAGTGAAATATCTTTTTTATACAATAAATAATAAATATCTCGTGCTGAATGCCCCGTTGCTAATATTACAACATGTACCGGAAGTTCTTTATTGTTCTGTAATATAATGGAATTCAGCTTGTTATTTTTAATTTTAAAATCAATAACTTTACTTTCAAAATGAATTTCACCACCATGTTTTAAAATGGTTTCACGAATATTTGTAACTAGTTTTGGTAATTTATTAGTCCCAATATGTGGATGAGCATCAATCAAAATTTGTTCAGTAGCACCGTGAAATACTAGATTTTCAAAAATTCTGCGAACATCACCTCGTTTTAAACTTCTGGTATATAATTTCCCATCGGAATAGGTGCCTGCACCGCCTTCTCCAAAGCAATAATTAGAATCTTCATTCACTTCATGAAACTGATTAATAGCACGTAAATCGCGTCTTCTTTCATTTACTTTTTTGCCTCGTTCTAAAACAATAGGTTTGTAACCCAATTCGATACAACGCAATGCGGCAAACATTCCAGCAGGGCCAAAACCAATAATGTGGACTTCTTTGGCTGAAGAAACATCATTATAATTAAAAATATAAGTAGAAGATTTTTCAGGTTTTTCGTTGATATAAACGGCTACTTTGTAGTTAAAAATAATGATAGATTTACGAGCATCAATAGATTTACGAAGTATTTTTATAGCCGAAATTTCAGTTTCATCTATATGTAATAGAAGTGCAGCTTTTTTAGTTAAAATGTCTGCTTGTTTTTCTTCATTTAAATTAATTCGTAATTGAATTTCCTGAATCATATGACAAAACTAGTTAAATTTTGAATAAGAATCTATTTGTATTTTTGAATTTGCCGTTAGATTCTGTTTTTGGAGTTTAGATAGATTTATAAACTATAGGTTTTGATATAATCCTTTTTTTTACCCATTTAAATACATTATTTTTACACTTTAATTTTTATTGAAATGAGTAAAATAAATTGGAAAACAGTCAAGGAATATGAAGATATAACTTATAAAAAGTGTAATGGTGTTGCTCGTGTTGCATTTAATAGACCAAATGTAAGAAATGCATTTAGACCAAAAACTACTAAGGAGTTGTATGAAGCATTTTATGATGCTCAAGAAGATACTTCAATTGGAGTTGTATTACTTTCTGCTGAAGGCCCTTCAACAAAAGATGGGGTTTATTCGTTTTGTAGTGGTGGAGATCAAAAGGCACGTGGACATCAAGGTTATGTGGGAGAAGATGGTTATCACAGGTTAAATATATTAGAAGTTCAACGGCTAATTCGTTTTATGCCAAAACCTGTAATAGCAGTTGTTCCAGGTTGGGCTGTTGGTGGTGGACATAGTTTGCATGTGGTTTGTGATTTAACTTTGGCAAGTAAAGAACATGCGATTTTTAAGCAAACCGATGCTGATGTAACTAGTTTTGACGGCGGTTATGGATCAGCATATTTAGCAAAAATGGTTGGGCAAAAAAAGGCACGTGAAATCTTTTTCTTAGGAAGAAATTATTCAGCACAAGAAGCTTTAGAAATGGGAATGGTAAATGCTGTAATTCCTCATAATGAATTAGAAGATACTGCGTATGAATGGGCTCAAGAAATATTAGCTAAATCGCCAACGTCTATTAGAATGTTAAAATTTGCAATGAATTTAACAGATGATGGTATGGTTGGACAGCAGGTTTTTGCAGGAGAAGCAACTCGTTTAGCTTATATGACAGATGAAGCTAAAGAAGGTAGAAACGCATTTTTAGAAAAACGGAAACCAAATTTTGAAAAAAAATGGATTCCTTAGATTTTTAGTTAAGAGAAATACTAGCATTAATTTTAAAATTAAATAACATGAAAATTATTTGTATTGGACGTAATTACGCCAAGCATATAGAAGAATTAGCTAATGAAAAACCTGAAAATCCAGTAATATTCCTTAAGCCAGATTCAGCTATTCTACTTAAAAATCAACCGTTTTTTATACCTCCGTTTTCAAATGATATTCATTATGAAGTAGAAATATTGGTAAAAATAAATAAAGTAGGGAAGTATATTGAAGAAAAATTTGCTCATAAATATTATGATGAAATAGGGTTGGGGATTGATTTTACAGCACGTGATATTCAAGCAGATTGTAAAGAAAAAGGATTGCCTTGGGAAAAAGCAAAAGCTTTTGATGGAAGTGCAGTTATAGGTAAATTTTTACCTAAAGAAAGTTTAGGAGATTTAAATAATTTAACTTTTACATTGCATAAAAATGAAAAATTAGTACAGGATGGAAATACAAATGCAATGTTGTGGAAGATAGATGAACTAATCTCATATGTTTCCCAATTTTTTACGCTTAAAAAAGGAGATGTATTATTTACAGGTACACCTGCAGGTGTTGGTAAAGTTAGTGAAAATGATGTGCTAACAGGTAAAATAAAAGATCAAAAATTATTTTCAATAAAAATTAAATAGCTTTTAAAATGTAAATAAAATTGTTCCCAAAGGTTTTATTTCTTCTTTTCTATGTTCTTTTAAGATGTTATATCCGTAATGGGTTTTTACTAAATTTTTAAAATTGTATTTTAACCGTGGGAACTCTCTCAATAACTTGTCGAAATCTTTTGTAGAAGATTTATTCATAAAAAAATACAAAATTTCAGTATACGCTTTACTTAAAGGAAGATTAAATTTATTACTGTTTAATGCTTTTATATAAAATTGTTCTTTTAGTTCACAGTTTTTTGTGATAGCTTCATCCAAGCCATATTTATTAATTAATATCCAAGAAAGTCTTAACTGCGTTTCGTGTGTAAATAAATTAGGATCTAAAGTGCAATCTTTTATTTTTTCAAGAAGTTCGTTATCACTTATCTGTGTACTTATAATCATAGCTGTAGAGGTTATTAAAATTAAAATGTAATCTTTATTAATGAGATGCAATTTTTACAAAAGGTTGCGTTGTAATTTGTATATTTAGCGCAAAATTATGTTATAAGAATGAATGCAGAAATAATTACTATTGGAGATGAGATATTAATAGGACAAATACTCGATTCTAATTCAAAATGGATAGCCTCAGAATTAAACAAAATTGGTATTTCTGTATATCAAATAACTTCTATTCAAGATGATAAAAAACATATTTTAAAAGCCTTAAAAGAAGCAGAGAGCAATGTTGATATTGTTATTGTTACAGGTGGTTTGGGACCAACAAAAGATGATATTACAAAACTAACATTGGTTGAATATTTTGATGATGAGCTAATTTTAAATCAAAAAATTTTATCGCATATTAAGGAGATGTTTTCAAAAATGAACTACCCATTTACTGAAGTCAATAAAAACCAGGCTTTAATACCTTCAAAATGCATCCCATTAACAAATGAGTTTGGTACGGCGCCAGGCATGTGGTTTAATTATAGAGGTAAAGTTGTTATATCTTTGCCAGGAGTTCCAAATGAAATGAAGGGGTTAATGCAAAGAAGTGTTTTACCAAAATTAAAAGAAACATTTCAATTGCCATTTATATTGCATACAACAATATTAACCTATGGTATGGGCGAAAGTATGGTGGCTGAACGTATTGAAACATGGGAAGATAATTTACCAAAATTTGTAAAATTAGCCTATTTACCTGCGTATGGCAGACTTCGATTGCGGTTAACAGCAAAAGGAGAGAATAGTGATTTACTAAAACAAACGGTTAACAATGAAGTTGAAAAATTAACAAAACTAATACCTGATATTATTGTTGGGTTTGAAGATGGTGAAACACTAGAGTTTATAATTGGGAAATTATTAACTAGTAAAAAACAAACATTATCTACAGCTGAAAGTTGTACAGGAGGTAATATTGCGAAAAAAATAACATCAATTGCAGGTTCATCAGCCTATTTTATGGGTTCAATTGTGGCATATCATGCATCTGTTAAAATAAATGAGTTAAATGTTGATAGAGAATTAATAACAAAATATTCGGTTGTAAGTTCACAAGTTGCAGAGGCGATGGTAAAGGGAATTCAACAAAAATTCAAAACAAGTTATGCCGTAGCAACTACCGGTAATGCTGGGCCTACAACCGATATTACCGATAAAACAGTTGGTACTGTTTTTATTGCAATTGCAACACCAACAATGCTTTTTTCAAAAGAATTCTTCTTTGGTAAACCTCGAGAAAAAGTTATAGAAAGAGCTTCAAATAAAGCTTTAGAATTACTGAGAAAAGAAATTTTGAAAAACTAGTAAAATAAGTTTGTGTATTTAGTTTTAAAAATTTAATTTTGCATCTCGTTTTGAGAATACATTAAAAAGGTACTAGAGATATGTCAAGAGTTTGTGAACTTACAGGAAAAAAAGCAATGGTTGGGAATAATGTTTCTCACGCATTGAATAGAACTAAAAGAAAATTTAACGTTAATTTAATTAAAAAACGTTTTTATATTCCTGAAGAAGATAAATGGGTTACTTTAAAAGTTTCTACATCAGCTTTAAAGAATATTAATAAAAAAGGAATCTCCGCTGTAGTTAAAGAAGCAAGAGAAAAAGGATTTTTAAAAAAATAATTATACTAGAAAATGGCAAAGTCTAAAGGAAATAGAATTCAAGTAATTTTAGAATGTACAGAGCATAAAGCTTCTGGTAAACCAGGAACTTCTAGATATATTACTACGAAGAATAAAAAGAACACTCCTGATAGAATGGAAATTAAAAAATTCAATCCTATCTTGAAGAAAATGACAGTTCATAAAGAAATTAAATAATTAGAGGTTTCTAAAAGAAACGTCAAATAACACAATAGGAACATGGCAAAGAAATCAGTAGCATCGTTACAAACAGGTTCAAAAAGATTATCAAAAGCAATAAAAATGGTAAAATCTCCAAAAACAGGAGCTTATACTTTTGTTGAAGCTATTATGGATCCAAAGAACGTAAAAGACTTTTTGAGCAAAAAATAAAAATTTGTTCATATATTTATATACTAGCTACTTTCATTATTGAGGGTAGCTTTTCTTTTATATATTTACCATATCAATTAAAAAAAATGAGTTTATTTAAAAGAATATTTTCGAAAGAAAAAAAAGAGACATTAGATAAAGGGTTAGAAAAAAGTAAAACATCTTTTTTCTCAAAATTATCTAAAGCAGTTGCCGGAAAAACAACTGTTGATGGTGATGTGCTCGATAATTTAGAAGAAATCTTGGTATCATCGGATGTTGGTGTTAGCACTACTCTTAAAATAATTGAAAGAATAGAAGCTAGAGTAGCGAAAGATAAATATTTAGGAACAGAAGAGTTGAATGTAATTCTTCGCGAAGAAATTGCGGGTTTATTAGCTCAAACAAATACAGGAAATGAAACCGAGTTTTCAATTCCTTCAGATAAAAAACCATATGTAATAATGGTAGTTGGAGTTAATGGAGTGGGTAAAACAACAACTATTGGTAAATTGGCTGCACAATTTAAGAAAAATGGTAAAAAAGTTATTCTTGGAGCAGCTGATACTTTTAGAGCTGCTGCCATTGACCAATTACAAATTTGGGCAGATAGAGTTGAGATTCCAATGGTTAGACAAGAGATGGGTAGTGATCCTGCTTCTGTGGCATTTGATACGTTAAAATCTGCTGTAGCACAAGATGCAGATGTTGTTATTATTGATACTGCGGGAAGGCTTCATAATAAAGTGAACTTAATGAACGAGTTGACTAAAATAAAACGTGTTATGCAAAAAGTTGTAGTTGATGCTCCGCATGAAGTTTTGTTAGTGCTGGATGGATCAACCGGTCAAAATGCTTTTGAACAAGCAAAACAATTTACCTTAGCAACTGAGGTTACTTCACTAGCAGTTACCAAATTAGATGGCACCGCAAAAGGTGGTGTGGTAATTGGCATTTCAGATCAATTCCAAATTCCAGTTAAATACATTGGTGTTGGTGAAGGTATAGATGATTTACAAGTGTTTAATAAAATTGAATTTGTAGACAGTTTTTTTAAATAGAAATTATTAAAATGAATATGAAACCTCTTGATATTAATAACATCAAGAGGTTTTTTTGTTTACCTTTAATTTTTAAGTTTAAAATTTTAAGGATGAAAAAAATAGTAGTTATTTTGGGAATTATGTTAATTGTAATTTCTTGTAAAAAGAAAGAATTACCCGTTGTTTTTACTACATATGATGAAACTTCAGAAATAGCTGAACAGCAAAATCATGAAATTAAGAGAATGCAATTAAAACTCATTCAATCTAACTATCTAGATATGAATGAAGTTTTTAAACCTTTTGAAAATGAATTAGCTTATTTTTCTGAAGAGGACTACAACAATTTAATGCCTTATATTATTGAACAAGATATTCCCTCCATTCAAGAATCAGTAGTAAAAGGAATTTTATCTTATGAAGAAATAGTGTTATTCTATTTGTATAGAATTAGAAAATTTGAAAGTAACAACCAATTGGCGTTGCATAGCATAATTTCATTAAACCCAAGCGTAATTCAAGAAGCACGTGAAAAAGATAAAAATAGACCTTATGATACCTCTTATTCATTATATGGTTTACCAATACTGTTAAAAGATAACATAAATACCAAAGGTATGCCAACTACTGCCGGAGCCTTTGCTTTGAAAGAGAATAAAAATACAGATGATGCTTTTATTGTTCAAAAATTAAAAGAAAGTGGAGCACTAATTCTAGGTAAAGCCAATTTAAGTGAATGGGCATACTATTTTTGTAGTGGTTGTCCGGTTGGTTATAGTGCAATTGGCGGACAAACCTTAAACCCTTATGGAAGAAAAATTTTTGAAACAGGTGGCTCAAGTGCAGGAAGTGGTGTAAGTGTTGCTGCTAACTATGCAGTAGCAGCTGTTGGTACTGAAACATCAGGTTCTATTTTATCACCTTCAAGTAAAAATTCTGTAGTAGGTTTAAAGCCAACCGTTGGTTTGTTAAGTAGAACTGGAATTATTCCAATTTCTAGTACACTTGATACTCCTGGGCCAATGACAAAAAATGTAATTGACAATGCTATTTTTTTGGCAGCTATGACAGGTGAAGATTCTAGAGATCTAGCAACAAAGGGTAACAATATGAATATTGATTATTTAAAAAATTTATCAAAATCAACGCTTAAAGGTAAAAGATTTGGCATAGTTAAACAACTATTATCAGATTCAATCTATTCAATTGCAGTACATAAAATAAGAGAAGCGGGTGCTGAAATTATAGAATTTGATCCTCCAAAAATAGGCTTAGAAGGTTTTAGAACTTTGTTGAATGTAGATATGAAAAACGATTTACCTCACTATCTTAAAAACGATGCAGATAAAAGTATTTCAGTTACTTCTGTTCAAGATGTTATTGATTTAAATCTGCAAGATTCATTAAAAAGAGCACCTTACGGACAACAATTATTTGATGGAATTGTAAGCGACACAACTTCAATTACCTCATTTAAAACAATAAAGCAGAATTTACATGAAAATGGTGTAACATTTTTTAAAAAACCAATGGATTCACTTAATTTAGATGCTGTTTTATCAATAAATAATTATCATGCAGGTTTTGCTGCGGTTGCAAAATATCCTTGTTTAACTGTGCCAATGGGGTATCAAAATTCTGGTGAACCAATTAGTTTAACCTTTATAGCAAAGCCATTTCAAGAACAAAAATTATTACAAATGGGTTATGCTTTTGAGCAAATATCTAAGATTCGTAAACAACCAAAAGACTATTAATAAAGTAGTTATAGTAAACTATTGGTTTACAACTAAAAAGTAGTATTTTTGCGCTCCTTAAATAGATAAGATGCGTACCAAATCAAAAAAAGAAAATAAAATAAATGTTGTTACTTTAGGATGTTCTAAAAATGTGTACGATAGTGAAGTACTTATGGGACAGCTAAAGGCAAACAATAAAAATGTGGTTCATGAAGATGAAAATGATGAAGGTAATATTGTTGTTATAAATACCTGTGGTTTTATTGGTGATGCGAAGGAAGAATCCATAAATACTATTTTACATTATGTAAACAAAAAGGAATTAGGAGAAGTAGATAGAGTGTATGTTTCAGGTTGTTTAAGCGAACGATATAAACCAGATTTACAAAAAGAAATACCAAATGTTGATGAGTATTTTGGAACTCACGATTTACCAAATTTATTAAAGGTTTTAGAGGCAGATTACAAGCATGAATTAATAGGTGAACGTTTAACAACAACACCTACACACTATGCGTATTTAAAAATTGCTGAAGGTTGTGATCGTCCTTGTTCATTTTGTGCAATTCCTTTAATGCGTGGTAAGCACGTTTCAACTCCAATTGAAAATTTAGTGATTGAAGCCACTAAATTGGCTAAAAAAGGAATTAAAGAACTGATTTTAATTGCTCAAGATTTAACGTATTACGGATTAGATATCTACAAAAAAAGAGCCTTAGCCGATTTATTAAAAGAACTAGCTAAAATTGATGGAATTGAATGGATACGTTTACATTATGCGTTTCCAACAGGGTTTCCGTTAGATGTTTTGGAGGTGATTCATAATGAACCTAAAGTTTGTAATTATTTAGATATTCCTTTACAACATATAAATGATGATATTTTAAAATCAATGAGAAGAGGAACTTCTCATGAGAAAACTACTAATTTAATTGCTGAATTTAGAAAATCTGTGCCAAATATGGCAATTAGAACAACACTTATTGTTGGTTATCCAGGAGAAACAGAAGAAAATTTTCAAGAATTAAAAGATTGGATACAAGAAATGCGCTTTGAACGTTTAGGTGCTTTTGCCTATTCTCATGAAGAAAATACTACGGCAGCTGATTTAGAAGATAATGTTCCTGAAGAGGTTAAACAGCAACGTGTTAATGAAATAATGGACATCCAAAGTCAGATTTCTTTTGAATTAAATCAAGAAAAAGTTGATAAAATATTTAAAGTTTTAATTGATAGAAAAGATGGGAATCAGTTTGTTGGTAGGACAGAATTTGATTCTCCTGATGTGGATAACGAAGTATTGATTGATGCAACAAAACATTACGTTCAAGTTGGAAAATTTGCAGCTATAAAAATTACTTCTGCTACTGAATTTGATTTATATGGAGAACCTGCATAAGAAGCAGATAACATAAAAAAAGAGGCTGTCTAAAAAGTAATTATACTTGTCATTTTGAACAAAGTGAAAAATCTCAACATCTTGATATATAAGTGTTTAATTTCAAGGAGATTCTTCATTTACATTCAGAATGACACTTTTTAGACAACCTCTTTTTATATTTAAAAATGATATTTTTAATTTAAGAATATGGCATTCGCAAAAAATAGCTTACCATTTTCCCAAAATGATCTAAATAAAGGATTATCTACCATGTAAATTATTTTTCCTTTGCCCTTATGTTCAACGCCAAAAAGTAAAGAGTTAGGAATTTTTATCAAAGCTTTTTCACCAGCATAACCCGAAACACTTTTTGAATTTTTAGGAAAATAACCAACATTTTCACCTTCTTTTAATAATTTAAATGCATTTGAACTTAATTTTAAACTGTAATAATTAGTAGTGTACCCATACGCTAAAGGATGTGTATTGTCAATATTACTTTTAAAAACACTTCCAGTAATTCTTTTTTTAATATCTGTACGTTGACGTTCACCATAAGGAGTTAAATTATCACTAGGATTAATACTATCCTTATCTTCAGAATTATTTTTCTTCAATAAAAATTCATCATTGTCAGCAAAATTATTTAAAGAACTACCTATCGCAATAACTGTACCTCCCGAAGAAGCAAATGTTTTAATTTTTTTCATGGCTTCTTTAGTTGAACGATAACCATTTGGCAAAATTAAAACTTGGTATTTCGCTAAATCAATTTGTTTAAAATAGCTGGTGTTGATTCTATTTAAAGGATAGTTTAATTGTGTTTCAAAGAAATGCCATATTTCACCAAAACTTAAAGATGATGTCCCATTTCCTGCAAGTACTGCAACCTTTTTAGGTTTTATTAGTGAAAAATAAGAAGATCCAAAATCATAACCAGAAGTTACAAATCCTGTTGAGGTTGAAGTTAAAGGTGTTTTGAGTTGGTTTGCAATTTTTGTAATGTTTTCATCAAAATTTGCAATATGCTTATTTTCACCTTTCATAATAACAATAGTTCCTTTTTTATAATTTTTTCCATGAATTGAAAAATCGCTATTGCTTAAGCGTACATTAAACTTTTTTTCTAATAAATCACCAAGAAATTCAGCATCAGAAATTTCATTCCATTTGTGAATATAGGCATAAGTATTTTTGTTTATTTGAATAGGCGTAACACTGTTTAAATTTGAAGATTTTGTATTTTTTATAAGTGAAGCTTCTGAAGAAAAACCATGTAAACCATAGGCAAAAGGAATACTCCAAGCTGTAATATCGTAGGTAATAGGTGTAGAAAGTTTTGCTTCTAGCTCAAATAAAACTTGTACCATTTTTCCTTTTGGTTGATTTGTAGAAACAATTAAATCATTTTTAGTCAGTTTAATAGTTTTAGTGTTTTTTGAGTAATAATCGTAGGCTTTAATAGATTTTTCTACTGAAAAACAACTTACTATTTCATGTTTGTTCAAGAGCTTAATTACATTATTAATTTTTTCTTTATCACCTCTTAAAATATAACTTTTGGTTTTTAAGTTAGAATTATTGAAGAACTTTTGAAACTCAGCAATCATTTTTGAAGAATTGGAAGCAGCAACTTCAACAGTTGAAAGCCCTGTTGTGGTATGATGTGATATTCTATCTTTTAAAGTAAGTATTTCTTTGTTTTCAATGGTAATTCCTAATCCAGATCTTCCATTTCCAGCTTGTTCGTAAGTCATTCCTATTGCTCCCATATACGTAGGGTAGGTATCTCCATAACTTGGGTAAAATAAATCAAACCTTTCTTTTGTAAAATATCTCCAACCATTTTCATCAAAATATTTCGCATGATTTTCACCAATTTTTATTTGAAAATCACGTTGCCAATCCGTTATAATTTCGTGAAAGGGCTCAGAAGCTGGAGCAAAATAATAGGGATTATTTATTCCTTGTTCATGGAAATCTACATGAATTTGTGGCATCCATTTGTTGTAAATTTTTAAACGTTGTTGAGTTTCAATTTGTGTTGCCCAGGCCCAATCTCTGTTTAAATCAAATAAGTAGTGATTAGGTCTTCCTCCTGGCCAAGGCTCATGATGTTCTGAGGCATCAGGATTTGTATTGTATGGTGTGCTTTTGGTTTGGTTATACCAACTAACATATCTTTCTCTTCCATCAGGATTTATACAAGGGTCAATTATTACGATGGTATTTTTTAGCCAATCTTGTTTTTTTGTAATTAAAGTGTATAATGTAAGCATAGCAGCTTCTGTACTTGAGGCTTCATTGCCATGAACATTATAACTAAGCCAAACAATACCTATGTTTGAATTAGAATTACCTTCTAAAATACCAGCTCTTTTTAAATTATCTTTTCTAATTTCTTCTAAATTTTGGATATTCTCTTCTGAAGAAATATAAGATACATACAAAGGTCTATTTTCATTTGTTTCACCGTATTTTTTTAGTTTAACATTTTTTGAAGTGTTACTAACATACTTAAAATAAGCTACAACCTTTGAATGTCTTGTGAAATGAGAACCAAGTTCATAGCCTAAAAATTCAGAAGGTGATTTTATATTTTGTGAATAAACAGAAGTGACTCCCAAAATACATACGGTAATAATTGTAAAAATACTTTTCTTCATATTAAAATAAATTAGGTTTCAAATGTAAAGAAATAATATTTATAAATTATAGTTAAATATATGTTAGATGTTTTGTGCAATTTAAACAGAAAGCATAAATTGTTTACTTTTAGCAAAAGTTAATTTTATAAATGGAGAACAGTTTAGAGTCGAATTATAATTTTGAAAATCATTGGAATAATGCTTATCAAAAAACACCTGTAGATAAATTAGGATGGTACGAGAAAGAATCAACACCGTCATTAGAGTTAATAACATTGTGTAATTTACCAAAAAACGCACAAATTTTTAATGCAGGAGCGGGAGCTAGTATATTGATTGCACAGTTATTAAAAGAAGGGTATTCGAATCTTGTGGTTAATGATATTTCATCTTCAGCATTGGTTGAATTAAAAAATAATTTAGTAAATCATAAAACTTCTCATGTTCAATATATTGTTGATGATTTAACAAATCCCTCAGAGTTATTAAAATTAAAAAATATTGATTTATGGCATGATAGGGCAGTGCTACATTTTTTTACAACTCAACAACAACAAAATTCATATTTTAATTTATTAAAAAAAATAATAAAACCAAATGGGTACGTAATTTTGGCTGAATTTAATTTAGAAGGTGCCAAAAAATGTAGTGGTTTAGATGTTTTTAACTACAATGAAAAAATGCTTCATGAACGATTAGGAGAAGACTTTGAGTTATTAAAATCTTTTAATTACACTTATACACAACCATCAGGAGGTTTACGTGAATATGTGTACACATTGTTTCAAAGAAAAAATAAAGATTAATGAAAGTACATTATATTCCTTTTCGAAAAACGGATTATTTTTCAAATTTGATTTGTGATTATATAGAAAAAAAGTCAAGCTTAAAAAGCTTTTACCAAGAATATCCAGATTTAAAAGGGTTTAGCAGTCAAATTAAATTAAAACAAGACTCTTTTGAAAATGAAAAAAGAAAGGTTTTAGTAAACTCACTTTTAAAACAAAATAAAGGTATTGAGATAAGTGATTTAACAGCTCAAAATATAAATATTTTAAAAAATTCAAATACATTTACCATAACAACAGGGCATCAATTAAATATTTTTACAGGTCCTTTATATTTCTTGTATAAAATTATAACTACAATTAATTTAACAAAAGTTTTAAAAAAAGAATTCCCATCATACAATTTTGTACCTGTATATTGGATGGCTACAGAGGATCACGATTTTGAGGAAATTAATTATTTTAATTTTAAAGGAAAGAAAATTTCTTGGAATATAGAAAGTAATGGCGCTGTTGGGAGGTTGGAAACAACAGGATTTGATACTGTTTATGAAGAGTTTTCTAAGTTGTTAGGAGATTCTGAAAACGCTACTTATTTAAAAGAATTATTTAAGAATACTTACTTAAAACATCGTAATTTATCAAAGGCAACTAGGTTTTTAGTAAATGAACTTTTTGGCATGTATGGTTTGGTAATTATTGATGGTGATGATATTGAGTTGAAAAAACAATTTATTCCAACAATTAAAGATGAATTGTTACATAAAACGTCATTTAAAGAAGTTACAGCTACCAATACCAAGTTAGAAGAAAACTATAATATACAGGTTAATCCAAGAGAAATTAACTTATTTTACCTCAATAAAAACTTACGAGAGCGCATTGTTTTTAAAAACAATAATTACTTAATAAATAATACGAATATTGTTTTCTCTAAAAGTGAAATTTTAAATGAAGTCTCAAAATATCCAGATAGATTTAGCCCAAATGTAATTATGCGACCATTGTACCAAGAAACTATTTTGCCAAACCTTTGTTATATAGGTGGTGGTGGAGAATTGGCTTATTGGTTTCAGCTAAAAAAATATTTTGATACTGTAAATGTTGTTTTTCCAATTTTATTGTTAAGAAACTCTGTTCTGTTAATAACTGATAAACAATTAACTAAGATAGGTAAGTTGCATATAACTTTACCAGAATTATTTTTAAAACAAGAAGAACTTATTTCCAAAAAAATAAAAGAAATTTCAGACATTAATATAGATTTTACTCATCAGAAAGAATTTTTACAACAACAATTTAATGAGCTAAAAGAATTAGCAAAACAAACCGATATTTCTTTTTTAGGAGCTGTAAACGCACAAGAAAAAAAGCAGCTAAATGGACTTAGTTATTTAGAAAAACGACTTTTAAGAGCTCAAAAGCGTAAACTTTCAGATATTGTTGAAAGAATTAAAATATTACAAGATAATTTATTTCCAAATCAAAGTTTAGAAGAGAGAACACGTAATTTTTCAGAGATGTACTTAAAATTAGGCGATCAATTTATACCAATGCTAATTGATATAATGCAACCTTTACAACTTGAATTTAGTATTATTGAATATTGAGTTTATTTAGTAAATTATGAAGCGCTCGGAATGTTTTAAACAGGCATCTTCAAAAATTAAAAGATGAAAATATTATTAAAATAGATAGAAATCATATTAAAATAAAAAATACGGAGGCTTTACTGAATAAATTTAAAGAAGGTAACAATTGATTATAAGATTATATTATTAATTTTGCAGGCTATAAATTAATTTTAACAAGAACAGGGCAGTGATCAGACCCCATAAGTGCTGAAAGTATTTGTACAGAGTTAATTTTATCGATAATATTTTCAGTAACTAAAACATAATCAATACGCCATCCAGTATTTCTAGCTCTAGCATTAAAGCGATAACTCCAGTAGGTATAGGAAATTTCATTAGGATGTAGATATCTAAAAGAGTCAATAAATCCATTATTAATTAGGGTTTCAAATCCGTCAATTTCAACTTGGGTATAACCAGCAGTTTTATTATAGTTAGACTTGTCGTTTTTTAAATCAATTGAGCGGTGAGCAACATTAAAGTCACCACAAACAATAACGGGTTTTACTTTTTTTAAGTTTTTCAAGTAAGTTAAAAAATCAGCATCCCATTTTTTTCTATATGTTAATCGTTTTAATTGCTGTCCAGAATTTGGAACGTAAACATTAACTACATAATAATTTGTATACTCAATACATTGTATTCTTCCTTCAGTATCATGTTCATCAATCCCCATATTATTTACTATTTTGAGAGGTTTTTTTTGCAAAGTATTGCAGTTCCTGAATACCCTTTTTTTTCAGCTGCATTATAATAAATGTGATAAGTACTTGCCAAAGGAGTAAGAGCTTTTTCAACTTCACTATTTTGAGCTTTGGTTTCTTGTAAGCAAAGTATATCTGGGTTTAATTTTTTTATGGTATCAAAAAAATCTTTTTTAACAATAGCTCTAATACCGTTTACATTCCAAGTAATTATATTCATAAGGTAAATATATAATTGAACTAAATTAAATAAAAGAAAGAATATTAATCATTTTTTTTAATAAAACTATTTCTATAAAAAACAGAATCGAATCTAAATAACATCTTTCACTTTAAAAAAAGTGTTAAAAAAAATTGGGAGGTACTAATTGCTATTGATGATTTCTTCACCAAGTTTAAAGAAAAGTATTTTGATATTGAAGATATGGACAGTGCCTGGGAATGGCTTAGAGAAGATTAAATGAAATAATTTTATTTTTAAAATTATATTGAATTTCAATTACTTTTTGAGTCCTAATTTTATCAGCTTCATCATCATTCAGTTCAAAATCAATCTCTGTAAAATAGAAGGGTGTATTTTTTATTTGATTTGATTCAACATCAGTATTATCTGAATTTAGTGTTAATGTATCATTTTCAAAAATAAATGTAAGTGTACACCCAACTCTTTTGATTTTTGTTGAAAATAACCCAATAATAACTGTTTTGATAAAAGGAAAGCCTCCTAATTCTTCAAAATCTAAGTACATATCATCCGTTTTATTTTCAGCATATTTTGTAGCACCATCAAATTTAATTTTTTGAATTTCAGTAGGTACTACCTTTTTCTTAGATTTTAAGATATTTGAAAATGAAAAAGCCATTGTGTTTTTAAATATTTAATTATGATAAGTTTGATTATGAGCTAAATCTGCTCCGCAAGAAGTGCATTTACTTGCAGAACCTGATCCGCCAGAGCAGCCGTTAGGACAGGTGTAGTGATAAACACCTAAAGCATTTTGAGCAGGTGCAGGTGTGTTACTTTTAGGATTTGCTCCTAAACCAACTTTAGGAACATTTAATGGCCCATTTTTTAAAAACTCATCATTATGAAAAGCAGGATTATGTGTATATGGGGTATTACAAGTTGCACAAATACCAGCAGTTGATCCACCACTATTTGCACACTTATTCATACAAATATAATGTTTTACTGTAGCAGTTATTTTATTTTTTGAAGGTTGAGTTTTAGGTTTATCTTCTTTGCAAGAAAATGTAATTGCAATTATTAAAACTAAAATTAGGTGTAATTTTCTCATATAGATAATGCTACTTAATAAGTTTCAAATATAGTATAAAATTATAAGTTTAGGAACTAAAGAATTAGGACTTTGATAATTAAAAAAGATGTTGTTTAAAAATACAATTGATTTCACACTGTACTTCGATTGGGCTCAGTAAGTGGTTATTGAGTGTAGTGGAAATAGAGGTTCTTATAATAAGCACTAATTTGACTGGTGAGATTCTGAATTAAGTTCAGAATAACAAATTTTGTAAAACCATTAAAATAAAAAAGCCCAAACAATTAAGTTTGGACTTTTAAATATTTATGTATCTTATTTTATAAGTGAATTACTTCATCATAAGCATCTGCAACAGCTTCCATAACTGCTTCACTCATAGTAGGGTGAGGATGAATTGTCTTTAACACTTCGTGCCCAGTAGTTTCTAATTTTCTACCTAAAACAGCTTCTGCAATCATATCTGTTACACCAGCACCAATCATATGGCATCCAAGCCATTCTCCGTATTTTGCATCAAAAATTACTTTTACAAACCCATCTGGAGTTCCTGCAGCTTTTGCTTTTCCTGAAGCTGAAAAAGGGAATTTTCCTACTTTAAGTTCGTAACCTTGCTCTTTTGCTTGTGCTTCAGTTAAACCAACACTTGCAATTTCAGGAGTTGCATAGGTACATCCTGGAATATTTCCATAATCAATAGTTTCTGTAGGTAAACCGGCAATTTTTTCAACACACGTAATACCTTCAGCAGAAGCAACATGTGCTAAAGCTGGACCCGGAACCACATCACCAATAGCATAATAACCTGGAATGTTTGTTTGGTAGAAATCATTCACCAAAATTTTATCTCTATCAGTTATAATACCAACATCTTCTAATCCAATATTTTCTAAGTTTGATTTAATTCCAACAGCAGAAAGTACGATATCGGCTTCCAAAATTACCTCACCTTTTTTAGTTTTAACAACAGCTTTTACACCATTTCCTGAAATATCTATAGATTCAACAGAAGCATTGGTCATTACTTTAATTTTTGATTTTTTAAAGGAACGCTCAAATTGTTTTGAAACATCAATATCTTCTAGTGGTACCAAATTTGGCAAAAATTCAACAATAGTAACCTCAGTACCCATAGCATTGTAAAAATGTGCAAATTCAACGCCAATAGCGCCTGAACCAACAACAATCATCTTTTTAGGTTGTTTAGGTAAAGTTAAAGCTTCTCTATAGCCTATAACTTTTTTACCATCTTGTGGTAAATTTGGCAACTCACGAGAACGCGCTCCTGTTGCAATTATTATATGGTCTGCACTATATTCAGTAACATTTCCATCAGTATTGGTTACATCAACTTTTTTGCCAGTTTTAATTTTTCCAAAACCGTTGATAACATCAATTTTATTCTTTTTCATTAAAAATTGAACGCCTTTACTCATTCCGTCGGCCACATTTCTACTTCTTTTTATAACGGCATTAAAATCTTTATCAATAGCTTCAGCTTTTAATCCATAAGCATCTACATGCTTTAAATAATCATATACTTGAGCACTTTTTAATAGCGCTTTAGTAGGAATACATCCCCAATTTAAACAAATTCCACCTAAATTTTCTTTTTCAACTACAGCAACTTTAAATCCAAGTTGTGAAGCTCTAATTGCAGTAACATATCCTCCAGGACCACTACCAATAATTATAATGTCGTATTTCATGATTTTTTTGGTTTTAATAAGCTTATTCAAGTAACAAATTTAATAATTATTTATTTTTAACGTCCTTCTTTTTAATTTTTAAACGAAAACGTTTACATTCTTTCAGGAACATTGATTCCTAGTAATTTGAAAGCAGATTTTATAACTGTTGCAACTTTGGACGAAAGTTGTGTTCTAAGTATTTTCTCATTTTTATTTTCGCAACCTAAAATAGGAACACTTTGGTAAAAAGAGTTGTATTCCTTCACTAAATCATAAGTGTAATTAGCAATTAAAGCCGGACTATGGTTTTTAGCAGCTAGTTGAATTATTTCGGGAAATAATAATAATTGTTTAATTAATGAACGTTCTTTTGGGTGTAAAGAAACTTCTACTTCATTTAACGTAGCATTGTAATTAAAAGTAGCTTTTCTTAAAATAGATTGAATTCGGGCATAGGTATATTGAATAAAAGGCCCTGTATTACCTGCAAAATCAACAGATTCTTCAGGGTTAAATAAAATACGTTTTTTAGGGTCAACTTTTAAAATATAATACTTTAAAGCACCTAAACCAATGGTTTTGTAAAGTTTAGATTTTTCTTCTTCTGAATAACCTTCTAATTTTCCTAACTCTTGAGAAATATTTTTAGCAGTATTGGTCATTTCTAGCATTAAATCATCGGCATCAACTACGGTACCTTCACGAGATTTCATTTTACCACTTGGTAAATCAACCATACCATAAGATAAGTGATAGCAGTTTTTTGCCCAGTCAAAACCTAATTTATTAAGTATTAAAAAAAGCACTTTAAAATGGTAATCTTGTTCGTTACCAACGGTATAAACCAATTCATCTAAATCGTAATCTTTAAAACGTTCTATAGCAGTACCAATATCTTGCGTCATATAAACTGCAGTTCCGTCAGCTCTTAGTACAATTTTTTCATCTAAGCCTTCTTCTGTTAAATCTATCCAAACTGAACCATCTTCTTTTTTATAAAAAACACCTTTTTCTAATCCATCAGCAACTACATTTTTTCCTAATAAGTAGGTGTTACTTTCGTAATAATTTTTATCGAAGTTTACACCCAATTCTTTATACGTAATTGCAAAGCCATCATATACCCATTGATTCATTTTTTTCCAAAGTGAAACAACTTCGGTATCACCTGCTTCCCATTTGCGAAGCATTTGTTGAGCTTCAATTAAAATTGGAGCTTGTTTTTTAGCTTCTGCTTCTGTTTTACCTTCAGAAATTAACTGATTGATTTCTTCTTTATATGCTTTGTCAAAAGCAACATAATAGTTTCCAACTAATTTGTCTCCTTTTAGTCCAGTACTTTCAGGAGTTTCACCATTTCCAAAACGTTGCCAAGCCAGCATACTTTTGCAAATATGAATTCCTCGATCGTTTATAATTTGTGTTTTATATACTTTTTTTCCTGATGCTTTTATTATTTCAGCAACCGAATAGCCTAATAAATTATTTCGAATATGCCCTAAATGTAATGGTTTGTTAGTATTTGGTGAAGAATACTCAACCATAACGGATTTTTCAGTTGCTTTTGGTAAAACAAAACCAAAATTGGAAGTTTTATAAATTGTATTAAAATTTGAAAGAAAGTATGCATCTGTAATTACGAGGTTTAAAAAACCTTTTACCACATTAAAACCTGATATTTCTTTTACATTTTCTTTTAAGTATTCGCCTAATTTAGTGCCTATTTCAACAGGATTTCCTTTAATAAAACGTAAAAATGCAAAAATAACAATGGTTATATCTCCTTCAAAATCTTTTTTAGTAGCTTGAAATTCAACGGACTCTATAGCTACCCCATAAATTTCTTCAAATCCTTTTTTAACAGCTGTTTCTAAAATGTGTTGCATATTTTTTGTGCTCAAATATTTTGAAGTGCAAAAGTAGTAAATTCAATATTGTTTTTACTGTTTTATAAATTCAAATTCTGTAAAATCAAAATCAGGATTAGGAACATCAATATGCAGTATGGCTACTTTTCCATTTTTATCAATATCAAACCACAGTTTTCCTTCTGGTAGGGATGATAAATTTTTATTAAAATTAAAGGTAAAAATATTACCATTCCAATGGTTTAAATTACCATAAAAAATAGATGTTTTATCCATGGTAAAATACAATTGCTTATTTTTTAAGCTAATGGTTACCGTTCCGTACATTTTATCTTTGTAAGTCCCTGTATAATTTTCAAAAGCTAAATGTTTTGAATTTAATTTCCCTCTCAATGCACTATCTTTAAGTTGCTTATTTTTGGTAATGCTATCTCTCCTAGTTTTATAAGATAAGTATAATGCAGACCAATCTTTTTTGTTGGTTTTACCCGTTAAAAGAACGTCTAATATTTTATTGGTTAAAGCACTTGTAGCCCAGTTTAATGAATTTGTTAAAATTACAACTCCTATTTTTTTCTCAGGAATAAAAAACGATTTAGAAATCATACCATCGTAACCACCACCGTGTGATACAATTTTATAGCCTTCATAATCTTGCAATCCCCAACCTAGCCCGTAGGATTTAAAATGAATTTTTTCATCATTACGATTTACATTAAAATTAGTATGCGGAGTAGTTAAACGATTTAAACTCTTTTTTGAAAAGTATTTTTTAGAAGCTATTGTTCCTTTATTAATATTGAGTTGTATCCATTTTGAAAAATCATTTACCGAAGAAATAATTGCTCCTGCAGGAGCAATATTATCCCAATTCACCCATTTTAATTCAATGTTTTTCCCGTTTTTATAATAATAGGGAGTTGCAATATTATTGGTGTGTTTTAGTTGAGAAGTTGACGTTAAAGTTCTACTCATTCCTAAGGGATTAATAAAATTTTCAGTTACATAATTTTGCCACGATTTACCTGAAAGTTTAGCTAAAATTTCTCCAGCTGTTAAAAAAGCAATGTTAGAATAGCCATATGCAGTTCTAAATTCGGAGATTGGTTTTAAATATTGTTGAGCTGTAATAATTTCTTGTGGTGTTTTTGAAGTTCCATACCATAATAAATCACCACTAAATGTTGCTAAACCACTGTGGTGAGATAATAAGTCTTCAATTGTAAAATGATTGGTAACATAAGCATTGTACATTTTAAAATAAGGAATATAATCTATAACCTTATCTGTCCATTTTAATTTCCCATCTTCAACCAACTTAGCCAATGAAGAAGCTGTAAAAGCTTTTGTGTTAGATGCAACAGCAAACAAAGTGTTACCATCAACTTTTAGTTTTTTTTCAATGTTGGCATAGCCATATCCTTTACTAAATACTATAGAATCTGCATTTACAATAGCTATTGCCATTCCAGGAATATGCCATTCTTTTAATGTTTTTTGAAAATAAGAATCTAAATGTTTAAGTTGTTCAGTTGTTTGTGAAAAAACAGGAGTTACTAAAAAAAGTAACAGAAGTGATAATTTTAATAACTTCATAAAAAAGTTTTTTAAGTAGCTAATTTAATAATAATTATAATAGTATTTACATTTGGAACTTACTTATATTTGCGCTATGGATAATTTTTTAAAAGAACTACCTGAATTAGCAAAAGAAAAACACATAGAAAACAAAAAGTATTTTGCTAAATTAAAAAAACGAACACCAAAGCGTTTAGATTTGATAATGCAAGATTTACATGATAAAGAGTTTAATAAAACAGACTGTTTAGCATGTGGAAACTGTTGTAAAACTTCGAGTCCAATTTTTACAGAAAAGGATATTCAGCGTATATCAAAGCATTTTAAAATGAAGGTTGTGAATTTTATTTCACAGTATTTAGAGAGAGATGGTGATGATTTTTATGTGTTAAAAACGGCACCTTGTACTTTTTTAGATTTGAGTGATAATACTTGTTCTATTTATGATGTTAGGCCAAAGGCTTGTAGAGAATATCCACATACAAATCGTAAAAAGTTTATTCAAATTACAGATTTAACGTTAAAAAACATTGAAATTTGTCCAGCAACATACAATATTATTGAAGCATTAAAACTGAAGTTGCCGTTGTAGTTTAACTCTTCTAAATAAACACCTTAGAAGTTGTTAAAAAACACCTTAGAAAATTAAAAATACACCGGTGTAAATTTTTATGTTATTAAAGTATTTTATAATAGTAATTTTTGCCTGTTAAAACAGTATATAAAAAGTAAGTCCTACGGAAAGTACGCAGGACTCAAGATTTTAACATCTACGGCATATAGCCTTATTGTGATAAGATTAAAGATTAGAATAATTTTTTCACAACTCAAATATAGCAAATAATTTGATAGCATTTATTTTTTGCCCTTAATTTTTATTCATTCTAAATATTTAATAAAAAGGTTTCTTATTCTAAAAATGTTTAAATTTAGAGTTCTGTTTAAAAAATTGCTAACACAAAAATAATATGACCAAAATTTTAGGATTAGATTTAGGTACCAACTCTATTGGATGGGCTGTGGTTGATGAAAAAAAGGAAAAAATACTTGGAATGGGAAGTAGAATTTTCCCAGAAGGTGTTGTAAATATTGGTGAAGGTGAAGGTAGGGAAACTTCAAAAAACGCTAGTAGAACTGATGCTAGAGGAACGAGACGACAGTTTTTTAGAAGACGTCTACGCAAACGCTACTTGTTACGAGAACTTGCTAAAAAAGGGCTTTGCCCAATTAACTACACTTTAGTTAAAGAGTGGAATGAAGCGCAAATTTTTAAAAATAAACAATTACAGGAATGGTTTAAATTAAATCCCTATGAGTTGCGTTCAAAAGCAATCCAAGAAAAAATTTCTTTAGAAGAATTAGGTAGAATATTCTATCATTTTATTCAACGTAGAGGCTTTCAAAGTAACAGTAGGAGTGCAGGAGTAGATAATATTGAAAAAAGTGTGATTTTTAAAGGAGATACCAAAACAGGTAAAATTGGTATTTCAGAAACACTAGAGAGCATTAAAAACACTAAAACTCTTGGCTCTTATTTACATACTATATACCCAAAACAAAATAAACCTTATTCTGGACATAAAGAACGCATTAGAAATAGATATACAACAAGACAAATGTATATTTACGAGTTTGAAACTATTTGGGAATATCAAAAACAATTTTATTCAGAACTTTCAAATGAATTAAAAACTGTTTTGGGAGGGCGTAAAAAAGATGGTTATAAGGAAGATGGTATTTTATTTCATCAAAGGCCATTACGTTCACAAAAGCATTTAGTAGGCTATTGTTCTTTTGAACCTAAAAAAACAAAATGTCAAATTAACACCATTCCATTTGAGTTATTTAGAATTTATCAATGGGTAAATACAGTAGATTGTAATGAAAAAGTTACTAGTGAAGATAGAGGGAAAATGGTTGAATTATTACTATCTAAAGAAAAAGTTAGTTTTAAAGAAATTAGAAAAGTTATTAATAAATCGGATGGTTATTATCAGTTTAATTATAAAAATGACGATAAAATAGTTGGCTCTTATACCATTAGTAATTTATCTAACAAGAAATTCTTCGGTAAAAAATGGTTTGATTTTTCAGATAAAGAACAGGAAGATATTTGGCATGTGTTATCATTTTTTGACGATAGAGATAAGTTAAAACAATACGCAATAAAGTATTGGGGATTTAATGAAGAGAAAGCTGTTAAAATTTCAAAATTTAATTTAAAAGAAGGCTATTCTAATTTGAGTAGAAAAGCAATTCATAATATTTTACCTTTTCTAAAGCTAGGTTTTATGTATGATGTTGCTGTAGGACTTGGAGGTGTTAAAAATGCACTAGCTGATAAATGGATAGAGAATGAACAATTTATTTTAGATAATGTTCCAAGTGTTGTACGGTCTAATTTTAAAGGGGGTTATATTGAGCCGCTAAAACAAATGCTTAAATATGAGTTTGATGTTTCAGATAAACAATTATTAAAATTATATCACCATAGTAGCGCTATTGAGACTACTGAATTATTAAAAAAATTGCCTATAAATTCGGAAGCAGATAAAGAAATACAAAGTATTAAAAACCCTGTTGTAATTACCGCTCTATTTGAAATTAGAAAATTAGTAAATGAAATTATTGATACGTACGGAAAATTTGATGAAATAAAGGTAGAACTAGCACGAGATTTGAAGGCTTCAAAGTCTAAACGTTATGATACAAGAAGAGAGCAACTAAGATTAGAAAAAGAAAATGATAGAATTAAAATAGAATTAGAAAATCTAGGGCAGCGAATAAACCATATCACCATTTTAAAATACAAACTATGGGAAGAATGTGATAAAAGATGTCCGTTTACTGGTAAAAATATTGAAGTGAATGAGCTTTTTAGTGGAGAAGTTCAAATAGAACATATTTTCCCTTGGAGCAGATCTTTAAATGATAGCTTTATGAACAAAACACTTTGTTTTGCTGACGAAAATAGAGCTAAAGGAAATAAAACTCCTTATGAGTTTTATAGTGAACAAGGAGAACAAAAATGGGAAGAAATAAAAATACAAGCCTTAAGTTGTTTTAAAAATAAACCTAATTATCCAAATGCTTATCAAAAGTTTAAACAGTTTGTAAAGAAAAAACATGACGAAGATTTTATAAGTCGTCAATTAAACGATACTCGTTATATAAGTAAAGAAGCAAAAAATTATTTATCTAAAATCTGTAATAATGTGCAAGTAGCACCAGGACAAATGACCGCAACATTGCGGCATAAGTGGGGTTTAAACACTATTTTAAATAAAGATGATGATACTAAAACAAGAGATGACCATCGGCATCATGCTATAGACGCTTTGGTTATGGCGTGTTCTACAAGAAGTCATTTACAAGAATTAAGTAAAAGAAATAGGTATCAAAAAGATTATGAATTTAAAGATTTTCCAATGCCTTGGCAATTTTTTAGGCAAGATGCAGAAAAATCTGTAGAACAGATATTAGTATCTCATAAAAAATTGAACACTATTTTAACAGTAAGAACACACAAAACAAAGAAAAATGGTGTTGTCTATAAAAATATAGGAGTAGCTGCAAGAGGGCAGCTACATAAAGAAACTGTGTTTGGAAAAAGAACTGCACCAGATGGTATAGAAGCATATCATGTGCGTAAACCAATTGAAAGTTTGTCTACGCATAAACATATTAATAAGGTAGTAGATGAAACTATTCGATTACTTATTTTAAAACAAGTTAATAAATTAGGTGGTTTTGTAAAAGGAAAAATACCAGAGGGTACATTTTATAATACAGATGAAAATGGAAATAAACAGCCTCAAATTTTTCTACCAAATAAAAATGGAAATCCTGTGCCAATTAAAAAGATAAGGCTAAGAGAAAATATTGGAGGAGCTGAACAGTTAAAAAGTACAGTGAACCAACATGTAAATCCTCGCAGTAATCATCATGTGTTAATTTATAAAGATTTTGATGATAACTTGAAAGAGAAAGTAGTAACATTTTGGACAGCAGTTGAGCGTAAAAAACAGAAGCAAGCTGTTTTTCAATTACCCGAAAATGGAAAAGAAATAGTTACTACTTTACAAATAAATGATATGTTTTTGTTGGGTTTAAAAGACGATGAAATTAATTGGGAACATCCCAAGTTTACTTTGTTGAAAGAGCATTTATATAGAGTTCAGAAATTTACTTCTGGAGATTATTATTTTAGGAAGCATATTGAGAGTAATTTAAATGGTGAATTAGGAAAAGCATATCAGTACATTAAAGGTTTTGGAGAGGGTAAAACAGGCTGGAAAACATTTAACCCAATAAAAATTAAAGTTTCAGTTTCTGGTAAAATAGAAAAAGTATAATTTTCAATAAAACGTGTCATTCCGACAAAGGAGGAATCGCATACTATTATAATTAAATACAAATGATAGAATTTACAGAAGGCATTTATTCTTTTTATGTGTACATTATTACAAACACATACCGTACTACCTTTTATATAGGTGTAACCAATAATTTGAATAGACGCTTACAAGAGCATATTAAAAATACAGAAAGTACTAAAAAAACGTTTGCTGCCAAATACAATTTAAAATATTTGGTATATTATCAGAAATTTGGTTGGGTGCAGCAAGCCATTGCACGTGAAAAGGAATTGAAAGGATGGCGTAGAGAAAAAAAGTTAAATTTGATTAGAGCGTTTAATCCAACGTTTAAGTCATTAAATTATCTTTTTGAATAAGAATTGAAATTGTAAAATTAGAAGTAATAAGTTCTTTGAAATATTGGGTTGTTATTCAAATGTTTTGTCTGTGATACCGAGTAGGCGAGGTATCACATAATGCTAAGTTTTAATGGGATTCCTCCTTTGTTGGAATGACAATATAAAAGGTTGGTTATTTCAATAGTTTATTTTGTTAGCCAAGTAGTTGAGGTATTGTAATCTATTTAAATTAATTTTTAAGGTTTAATATGTGAGTAAAAGTAAATAGCTTTTGGGTTTGTTTTGTCATACCGAGTAGGCAAGGTATCACATAATGCTAAGTTTTAATGCGATTTCTCCTTTGTTGGAATGACAATATAAAAGGTTGGTTATTTCAATAGTTTATTTTGTTAGCCAAGTAGTTGAGGTATTGTATTCAATTTATATTAATTTTTATGGTTTATTTGAAAGTAAAAGTAAAGAACTTTTGGGTTTGTTTTGTCATACCGAGTAGGCGAGGTATTACATAATGCTAAGTTTTAATGGGATTCCTCCTTTGTCGGAATGACAATATAAAAGGTTGGTTATTTCAATAGTTTATTTTGTTAGCCAAGTAGTTGAGGTATTGTATTCAATTTATATTAATTTTATGTTCGATATGTGGAGTAAAAAAAGGAGTTTATAGCTTCTTCTGTCATACCGAGTAGGCGAGGTATCACATAATGCTAAGTTTTAATGGGATTCCTCCTTTGTCGGAATGACAAGTTTTAAGTTCATTGATATAAATTAAATGTTTTAATGAGATTTCTCCTTTGTCGGAATGACAATATAAAAGGTTGGTTATTTTAACAGTTTATTTTGTTAGCCAAATAGTTGAGGTATTGTAATTTATTTAAATTAATTTCATGTTTGATATGTGGAGTAAAAAAAGGAGTTTATAGCTTCTTCTGTCATACCGAGTAGGCGAGGTATCACATAATACTAAGTTTTAATGGGATTCCTCCTTTGTCGGAATGACAATATAAAAGGTTGGTTATTTTAACAGTTTATTTTGTTAGTCAAATAGTTGAGGTATTGTATTCTGTTTAAATTAATTTTTATGGTTTAATATGTGAGTAAAAGTAAAGAGCTTTTGGGTTTGTTTTGTCATACCGAGTAGGCGAGGTATCACAAAATGCTAAGTTTTAATGGGATTCCTCCTTTGTCGGAATGACAAGTTTTAAGTTCATTGATATAAATTAAATGTTTTAATGAGATTTCTCCTTTGTCGGAATGACAATATAAAAGGTTGGTTATTTTAACAGTTTATTTTGTTAGCCAAATAGTTGAGGTATTGTAATTTATTTAAATTAATTTCATGTTTGATATGTGGAGTAAAAAAAGGAGTTTATAGCTTCTTCTGTCATACCGAGTAGGCGAGGTATCACATAATGCTAAGTTTTAATGCGATTCCTCCTTTGTCGGAATGACAATATAAAAGGTTGGTTATTTTAACAGTTTATTTTGTTAGCCAAGTAGTTGAGGTATTGTAATCTGTTTAAATTAATTTTTATGGTTTAATATGTAAGTAAAAATATAGAGCTTTTGGGTTTGTTTTGTCATACCGAGTAGGCGAGGTATCACATAATGCTAAGTTTTAATGGGATTCCTCCTTTGTCGGAATGACAAATTAAAACTCTTTTAAATAATTAATCTATAACAAAACCGAGCAAAGCGAGGTTTTGTTGTGGTTTGATTAAAGATTAGAGAAAACGATATTGATTTCGCAACGGCAATATGGGCAGCCTATGTTGTGGTTTGATTAAAGATTAGAGAAAACGATATTTCAGGTTGTGTAGTAATTAAGGATGCTAATGTTGTGGTTTGATTAAAGATTAGAGAAAACGATATTAAACTTTAGAAAAATGGAAAGATGAGATTGTTGTGGTTTGATTAAAGATTAGAGAAAACGATATTCAAAAAGTGAAGGATATATAGAGGTAAATGTTGTGGTTTGATTAAAGATTAGAGAAAACGATATTCTTGTAAATGAATAGCCCCTATTCCATCGTGTTGTGGTTTGATTAAAGATTAGAGAAAACGATATTCCTTGGTGGCTCGTAAAGACTCAAGCATAAGTTGTGGTTTGATTAAAGATTAGAGAAAACGATATTATATGGTTAAAGACTACCCTCGTTTATCAAGTTGTGGTTTGATTAAAGATTAGAGAAAACGATATTATTTTGTTTTTCCTGTTGTTATATCAATTTGTTGTGGTTTGATTAAAGATTAGAGAAAACGATATTATCGGATGTTGTAGTAATGTTTTCAAACTGTTGTGGTTTGATTAAAGATTAGAGAAAACGATATTAAAAAATTTCTTAAAGAGTTTAAAGAGTTCGTTGTGGTTTGATTAAAGATTAGAGAAAACGATATTTTAGGTAACATAACCGTAAATATTACAGTTGTTGTGGTTTGATTAAAGATTAGAGAAAACGATATTTTTGCAAAAAAAGAAATAGATTATTTACGTGTTGTGGTTTGATTAAAGATTAGAGAAAACGATATTATCCTGTTATTGCTGCTACACCACAGCAGTGTTGTGGTTTGATTAAAGATTAGAGAAAACGATATTTAGCGAGTAAAAAAGATATTCAGCAATTAGTTGTGGTTTGATTAAAGATTAGAGAAAACGATATTTTCTAGCACCTACATAACTAGGGTAATCTTGTTGTGGTTTGATTAAAGATTAGAGAAAACGATATTTTAAACTAACTAAGTCATTATTAGAACAATGTTGTGGTTTGATTAAAGATTAGAGAAAACGATATTAACCAAAAACAATATGCGATTGGCTTAATGTTGTGGTTTGATTAAAGATTAGAGAAAACGATATTAGCAGAAACTTTATGCGAAGGACTATATGAGTTGTGGTTTGATTAAAGATTAGAGAAAACGATATTATATTACAAAAGAATTATTTAAATTATATGTTGTGGTTTGATTAAAGATTAGAGAAAACGATATTAGTTGCGCTGTTAGCTTCTGGTACTCAAAAGATTAATTGAAAATATCGTAATTTAAAATGCTCCTTTATTGTACTTTTAAGGCAATATTGGAGCATTTTTTGGTTTTAAAATAATTCTAATTGCTGCGGTTGTGGTTCTTTTGGAACTTCAAACTTCCCCCAAAAATTTAAAATATTACCAAATTGTTTATCGGTTATCCTAAGAATACTAACTTTGCCTAGAGGTGGAAGCAACATGTGAATTCTTTTCTCGTGTACATCAGCACTTTCACTACTGGCACAATGCCTATTATAAACAGAATATTGCATCATAGTAAAACCATCTTTTAGTAAATTTTTTCTAAATTGTTGTGCATTTCTTCTGTCTTTTTTTGTTTCAGTAGGTAAGTCAAAAAATACAAATAACCACATAATTCTGTAAGCGTTTAATTCCATAAACTAGGATAGTTAATTTTTTTTATTTTTCCTGTATAGCATTGTTGAAGTGAAGTACAGGTTTTAGATAAAGCAACCATTAACGGACTTTTAGTATCTTCAAAATATACAGTTTCAGTCAATACATTTAAAAGTTCAGCTTTTATAGGTGTTGTTAATTCTTCTTCATTATAATTTTTAAGAATAGCAATAACTTTTGCATCAACTAAAGGTCTAAAAGGTTCCATAATATCATCGGCTAGGCAAAATGCATTGTATTTATTATGATGATGTATCCCAAGAGTACTTAATAATCCGCTACCAGCTAAGGCTCTTGCTACTGCAGCTCTTAAAATAATGTATCCATAATTTAAAAATAAGTTTGGATATGCACCGTAACGTTCTCTTTTAAATTTAAAATTAAACAAGTGCTTCCAATAATGAGCTGCAGCAACACCTTCCATATTTTCAGTATCTCCACTCAATACTTTAGATTCAAAATAGTGTAAAACTTTAGATGGTTTGTTTAATTGTTCTAGCAAATAGGCTTGATTTTTAATTTTGGACTTTATGGTTTGTTGCCAAAGTTGTTTTTTTAATGGAAGTGATGCGTTTATTTGGTTTTTAAATAATTCTTGCTGAATGTAATGGTTGTCTAAATTTAAAAGCATACTTGAGGGCATATGCTTCGCATCACAAAAAATTACGGCTACATTGTTAGCCGATAATTTTGTTAATGTTGGTATTGAAATGTAAATTTCATGATGTTCTAGAACAATAAATCCAATATCTTCAATAGGAACAGTTAGCTCACGGTCTTTGGTTTTAATAACAAGCTGTTCTAATTTGGTAGTTAATGTTGCTTTATTACCAAAAAAAAGGGTTCGTTTTAACATAGCAATTAAATTTTATGAATACTATAAATTTAATTAAAATATTATGAATACGAATGCTAAAATTTAAATGGGTAATTTTTTATTAATAACGAATTTGCTTTAAAAACTAAAAGCTTCTAATAACTGTTCTAAGTAATATACACTAACATATTAATTATTTACTCATACAACAAATACTTTTCTCGCACTTTTTTAAATACTTCAATTTTAGGTTGCCATGATTGGTGAATTTCTTTAGCTGAAACACCACTTTCTACTTGTTGTTGTAATTTATTTGTACCGGCTAATTTTACAAAAAATGTATTAAAAAACGTACTTTTATCAAGTGTTGAAGTATAGGCTTCAACTAAGTAAGAGATATTAATTTTATCTAGAGGTTTAGTTGTACTTAAATCTAAACCACAGCACTCAACATTTTCATGTTTAGGATGTTTTGCTCCAAAATTGGGTTGAGGTGTAAAACAATACGTAAAATCTTTATTTTTCATAAAAGGAGAACCAAAAATTTGAAATTGCTTTTCAGTTCCTCTTCCAACACTTACATTGGTTCCTTCAAAAAGGCAAAGACTTGGATATAAGTTAATAGATTTATCATTAGGTAAATTAGGAGAAGGTTTTATAGGAAGGCTATAGTTACTTGCGTGTGTATAATTTTTTAAAGCTACCACTGTTAAATTGCATTGTATACCATTTTCCATCCATTTTTCACCATTAATCATTTGTGCATATTCTCCAATAGTCATTCCATAAACAATAGGTACTGGGTGCATACCAACAAAACTTTTGTATTCAGTTTCTAAAGTTGGCCCGTCAATATAATAACCATTTGGGTTTGGTCTATCAAAAATAATTACAGGGATATTTAATTCTGCACAAGCTTCCATTACATAGTGAAGCGTAGAAATATAGGTGTAAAAACGAACGCCAACATCTTGAATATCAAACACTACCACATCAATACCATTTAATTGTTCTTTTGAAGGTTTTCTGTTTTTCCCATATAACGAAATAATTGGTAATCCTGTTTTGGCATCAATCCCATCAGTTACTTTTTCACCCGCATCTGCTTTACCTCTAAAACCGTGTTCAGGAGAAAATACGGTTTTAACATGAATGTTTAAACTTAATAAGCTATCAACTAAATGTGTGTAGTTACCATTATTTTTATGAATTACAGATGTTTGATTAGTAGTTACAGCAATCGTTTTATTTTTTAATAATTTTAAATACAATTTAGTTTGGTCGGCTCCGGTACTTATTTGTAAAGTTGAAGAAGTTTCACTTTTTGGTAAGGTTGTAATTTTGAATTTTGAATTTTTAGATGGATTGCAAGAAATCAAACTAAAAAAAAATAGAGAAACCAATAAGAAATATGTATTTTTGAACTGATAAGAAATCATAAGTGTATTGAATTACGAATTATTTATTGCAAAACGTATTATTGCTGCAAAACAATACAAAAGTAGCATATCTTCACCTATAATAAAAATTGCAATTATTGCTATTGCAATAGGAATTATTATTATGATGATTTCTATGGCTACAGGTTTAGGATTACAGCAAAAGATACGTGAAAAATTATCTGGGTTTAATGGTCATATTCAAATTACAAATTTTGATAATAATAATTCTGAAATCACCTTAATTCCAGTTTCTAAAAAACAAGATTTTTATCCTAAATTCACCAGTGTAAAAGGAATTAGTAAGGTTCAAGTTTTCGCTACAAAAGCGGGTATTATAAGAACTGAAACAGACTTTGAAGGGATTGTTTTTAAAGGTGTTTCAGGAGATTATGATTGGACATTTTTTAAAGACTATTTGGTTGAAGGAATTTTACCAAGCTATAATACGGCAACAGTTTCAAACAACGTACTTATATCTAGAGAAATTTCTAATAGATTGGGAATTAAATTAGGAGATGAGTTTAATATCCTTTTTGTAAAAGAAGACCCTTCAAAAGCACCTTGGATTCGTGTGGTAAAAGCAATAGGGATTTACGATTCAGGATTTCAAGATTTTGATGAGAATTTTGTAATGGCCGATATTCAGCATATACAAAAAATGAATAGGTGGAAAAATGATGAGGTTGGTGGTTTTGAGGTGTTTATAACTAATTTTAACGAAATTAAAAACAAAAGCCAAGAGGTTTATCAGCAAACAGGTTCAACCTTGAACAGCCAAAGTATTATTGAAAAGTATCCAGCTATTTTTGAATGGATTAACTTATTTGATACCAATATTTATTTAATTATTGCTATTATGATTTTAGTAGCAGGTATTAATATGATAACTGCATTGTTGGTCTTAATTTTAGAACGTACACAAATGGTTGGGATTTTAAAAGCACTAGGAAGTACAAATGTTAGTATTCGTAAAGTTTTTTTATACAATGCAGGTTATTTAATTTTGAGAGGTTTGTTTTGGGGTAACTTATTGGGATTACTATTGTTATTTGCTCAAAAATACGGTAAATTTATTTCTTTAAATCCTGAAACCTATTACGTAAATACGGTTCCTATATATTTAAATATTAATTATTTAATAGTATTAAATTTAGGTACACTTTTACTGTGTTTTTTAATGTTGATAATTCCATCGATAATAATTTCAAAAATAAGTCCTGTAAAAACTATAAAATTTGAATGATATAAAATTATAATATCGTTTAAATTAACAAACATCTTCATAATATATCTTTATAAAAACATTGTACATTTGCAACTCTAAATTAGAAAAATGGAATACGTTAAAAATATACTTGGAACTATAGGAAATACGCCTTTAGTAAAATTAAATAAAATAGTTGAAGAAATAGAGGCATTGGTATTGGCAAAAGTTGAGACTTTTAACCCAGGAAATTCAGCAAAGGATAGAATGGCGGTAAAAATGATTGATGATGCAGAATCTCAAGGTTTGTTAAAGCCTGGGTATACTATTATTGAAGGCACTTCAGGCAATACAGGTATGGGTTTAGCATTGGTAGCTATTATTAAAGGTTACAAATTAATTTGTGTAATTAGCGATAAGCAATCTAAAGAGAAAATGGATATTCTTCGTGCAGTAGGAGCCGAGGTTATTGTTTGTCCAACAAATGTTGAGCCAGATGATCCTCGATCTTATTATTCTGTTTCTAAGCGATTGGCAACTGAAACACCAAATTCTTGGTATGTAAACCAATATGATAATCCGTCAAATTCCTTGGCACATTATGAACAAACTGGCCCTGAAATATGGGAACAAACCGAAGGTAAAATTACACATTTTGTAGTAGGAGTTGGAACTGGAGGAACCATATCTGGAATTGGGAAGTATTTAAAAGAAAAAAATCCTGCTATTAAAATTTGGGGAATAGATACGTATGGCTCAGTATTTAAAAAATACCATGAAACAGGTATTTTTGATGAAAATGAAATTTACCCATATATTACTGAAGGTATAGGAGAAGATATTTTACCTAAAAATGTAAATTTTAGTGTAATTGATGGTTTTACCAAAGTAACAGATAAGGATGCAGCTGTTTATACACGAAAAATAGCTAAAGAAGAAGGTATTTTTGTTGGTAACTCTGCCGGGTCTGCTGTAAAAGGGTTGTTGCAATTAAAAAAACATTTTAAAAAAGAGGATGTGGTGGTTGTATTATTTCATGACCATGGAAGCCGTTATGTAGGGAAAATGTTTAATGATGATTGGATGCGTGAAAGAGGTTTTTTAGATGAAGAAAAGTTAGTAGCAATAGATTTAATTAAAGATAGAATTGAGATTCCATTAATTACGGTTAAAACTGAAGAGTTAGTTTCTCATGCAATTGAGCGTATGCGAGTTAATAACATATCTCAAATTCCTGTTACTGATATTCAAGGATTTGTTGGTTCGGTTGATGAAAGTGAATTGTTTAGTTTGTATTTTGACGATAAAAATATTGCCAATAAACCTATTAAAGAAGTTATGAGTACCCCTTTTCCTGTTGTAAAAAGTACAACTTCAATTGATAAAATTTCTAAATTAATCAACAGAAAAAATAGTGCAGTATTGGTTGATTTAGAGAATGATAAATTTCACATTATTACAAAGCACGATGTAATTAGCGCAATTCAATAAATTATTTAAATTCACTGGTAAAGTGCAATTTAACAGTTGGGTATTTACTTTGTGTCATTTGAATGGTAAATGCAGAATCTGCCAAAAACACCAATTGTCCTTGTTTGTCTTTTGCCAAATAACGCTGTTTAACGCGTTTAAATTCTTTAAACTCATCACTTTTAACATCTTCAGGTTCTACCCAGCAAGCTTTGTGAACTGGTAAGTTTTCATAGCTACATTTTGCACCATATTCATGTTCAAGTCTGTATTGAATTACTTCATATTGTAAAGCTCCAACAGTACCAATTATTTTTCTTCCGTTTAAATCTAGAGTAAATAATTGTGCAACACCTTCATCCATCAATTGATCTAAGCCTTTGTGTAATTGTTTAGATTTTAAGGGGTCAGCATTGTTAACATATCTAAAATGTTCTGGAGAAAAGTTAGGAATCCCTTTAAAATTTAATAGTTCTCCTTCTGTTAAAGTATCTCCAATTTTAAAATTCCCAGTATCTTGAAGTCCGACAATATCACCTGGAAACGATTCATCTACAATTTGTTTTTTTTCTGCAAAAAAAGCATTCGGACTAGAAAATTTCATTTTTTTGTTTAAGCGTACGTGTAAATAAGGAGCGTTACGTTTAAAAGTGCCAGAAACAATTTTTACAAATGCCAAACGGTTTCTGTGATTAGGATCCATATTGGCATGTATTTTAAATACAAATCCGGTTAACTTTTCTTCTTTAGAATCAACCAAACGCTCTTCAGATTTTTTTGGCTGTGGTGATGGTGCAATTTCAATAAAACAATCTAACAATTCTTTAACTCCAAAATTATTTAGTGCAGAGCCAAAAAATACAGGTTGTAAATCACCATTTAAATATGCATCCTTGTTAAATTTAGGGTAAACTTCGGTAATCAATTCTAACTCTTCTCTTAGTATGTTTGCTGCATTTTCTCCAATAATTTCATCTAGTTCAGGTACAGATATATCTGTAAATTCAACTCCTTCAGAAACAGTTTGTTTGTGATTATCTGAAAGTATATTAATTTTTTTCTCGTAAATATTATAAATTCCTTTAAAGTCGTAACCCATTCCAATTGGGAAACTTAGTGGTGTAACCCTTAATCCTAATTTTTGCTCCACTTCATCCAATAAATCAAAAGCGTCTTTACCTTCACGGTCTAATTTATTAATAAAAACAATTATAGGAATTCTACGCATTCTACAAACTTCTACCAATTTTTTAGTTTGCTCTTCAACACCTTTTGCAACGTCTATTACAACAATAACACTATCAACAGCAGTTAACGTTCTAAAAGTATCTTCGGCAAAATCTTTATGGCCAGGAGTGTCTAAAATATTGATTTTCTTGCCTTTATAATTAAATGCTAAAACAGAAGTAGCAACAGAAATACCACGTTGGCGCTCAATTTCCATAAAATCAGAGGTAGCTCCTTTTTTTATTTTATTATTTTTTACTGCACCAGCTTCTTGTATAGCACCACCAAATAATAATAATTTTTCAGTTAAGGTTGTTTTACCAGCATCGGGATGCGATATAATTCCAAAAGTTCGTCTGCGTTGTATTTCTTCTAAAAAACTCATTTATCAAAATTGAGGTGCAAAGATAGGTTTAAAAGTTTGAAAGTTGAAAAGATTAAAAGTTCAAAATTTATTTAATTTTTCAATAGTAAATTATACAATTTCATTTTTGTAAATTTGTACCAATTCAATAAAAATGAAAGAAGAGCAAGTTATTTTAGTCAACGAAAAAGATGAGCAGATTGGTTTAATGCCAAAAATGGAAGCGCATGAAAAGGCGGTATTACACAGAGCCTTTTCAGTATTTGTTTTTAATGATAAAAATGAATTATTGCTACAACAACGAGCTGCAGATAAATACCATTCCCCTTTATTGTGGACCAATACGTGTTGTAGCCATCAACGAGATGGAGAAAGTAATTTAGCTGCTGGGAAAAGACGTTTGCATGAAGAAATGGGTTTTGTTTGTGCGTTGGAAGAAAAAACATCATTTATTTACAAAGCTCCGTTTGATAACGGCTTAACGGAACATGAATTAGACCACATTATGGTAGGATTTTACAATGAAAACCCCATTATAAATAGGGAAGAGGTTGAAGCGTATAAATGGATGGATATTGAAGATGTTAAAAATGACATTACTCTAAACCCTATTATTTATACAGCATGGTTTAAAATTATTTTTAATTATTTTTACGATTTTATAAAACAATAGTTATGAAAGTTACGGTAAATAGAAAAGCACATTTTAATGCTGCACACAGGTTGTACAATGCAGATTGGTCTGATGCACGTAATGCAACTGTATTTGGAAAATGCGCTAACCCAAATTATCACGGGCATAATTATGAGTTAATAGTTTCAGTAAAGGGAGAAATACACCCTGATACTGGTTTTGTAATGGATATGAAGGTGTTAAAAAATTTAATTGAAACCGAAATTGAAGAAAAATTTGATCATAAAAACTTAAATGAAGAGGTTATAGAATTTAAAACGTTAAACCCTACAGCCGAAAATATTGTTGTGGTTATTTGGAATATATTACGCAGTAAAATTGCAAAAGAACTAGAACTTTCTATTACGTTGTATGAAACACCACGCAATTTTGTAACCTATTGCGGAGCGTAGATAATTTTATAGGATATTTAAATACAATTCTAAAGGAGCGTAGTCGAAATCAAAGAGAATTGTGCTTCGATAAGCCTTACCTACTGAAGACAAGTAAAGTAATATCTCCGAAAATTATTTTGAAAGTTAAAATTTAGCTCTCAACTTGAATTTCACACATTTACATTTTTTAAATTTACTCCATCACAAATTCATGTAAAATTGCGCTGTTTATAATTTCACTCTAAATTCAATTAAAGTTATTCTTTTTTAGAAGTATTTATACCAAAAATGGTGTACAATGGGCAAAAGTTTATTAGGCTAGTTAATAAAAATACAATACCTAAAACTAAAAGTACAATTGCAAGTGTACCGCTAATAATTCCTTGCCAGTATAAAACAGCAATAACAACAGCTACTAATACTCTAATAATTTTGTCGATAGATCCCATGTTTTTTTTCATTTTGTATAAGTTTTAATTAATAAATATAAGTAAAATTACTTTAAAGGTATAAATTATGCAGTGACTACGGTCACCAATTATAAAATTTTAATTTGACTTGGTAATTGTTGCACTTTATTTTCACCTTCTAATTTTTTTAGAAGTCTGCTTATAACTTCTCTTGCAGTACCCAATTCGTTCGCAATTTGCCGATGTGAGATTGTAATTGGATTTTTTTTAGTGATGTCTCTTTTTTCAATGAGATAGTTATATAATCTAACATCTAATTTATCAAACAAAAGATGATTTATAGTTTTTAATAATTCGTGGTATCGAACATTGTATTGCTCAAAAAATAATTGATTAAAGTTAGGGAATTTTTTTACCCATCCATTAATTTTTGACGCGGGTAGTAGCAATACAGTTGTATCTTCTTCAGTAATAGCAAAAACCAAACTTGGTGTATTTTTTAAACTTGCTGAAAATGACATTACACAACTTTCAGATGGTTTTATGTAATACAATAGCAATTCTTTATCTTCATAGCGTGAAAATACTTTTATTAAACCGGTAAGTACAATGGGAATTACTTTTACAAACTGCCCTTCGCGTAACAATTCTGTATCTTTCTCAAAATTTAATAGAGAAGAAGAAGCCACAATATCATCTAACAATGAACTCCCTAAAAAAGAAAGTTCAAATTTAATTAACTCATTTATATCCATTTATAATAAAAATATATAAGCGAATTTATTATAAAATTTTATAAGAAGTTACTCTTTTTTTTGTTTATTTAATTCATCTTGTAATTGGCGTCTAACTTTTTGCTCTCGTTCCAAAGCTATTTTTCTATGAGTTTCAAACTCTTCATCTAATTCTTTAAGTGTTTGTTTTGTTTGTTTAGTTATAGTATTACTTTGTTTAAATCTAGTAATAAAAAATAAGAGTAAAATAACAAGTATGCCAATGAATGAAAATACAATGGTTTTAAAGGTCCCTTTATTAAATTGTATACCAATAATAGAAATACTGTCAATTTTAGTATTGAGGTTATCAACTGTTTCTTTGGAAGAATTTATAGCGAGTTTTAAACTATCAATTTTCTTGTTTTGAGAATTTATGGTTGCATTAGTACTTCTTATTTCTTTTTTTAAAGTAGAAATTGAATCAGCAACATTTGCTTTTAATTTGTGTAACCAACTTATTTTTACGCTTTTATAGTCTTTATATTTATATGATTTATTTATTAAATAATCAAACTGATTTTTTACAGAACCTGTATCTATAAACTTTTTGGTTGTTTGACTAAACAATGCTGTAGAAGAAAAAACAACAACTATTAATATAAGAATTTTGGTTTTCATAAAAGTTTGTAAAAGGGGTAAGTTAATTTATAGTGTGTAACGATTGTAATTGATAGTTATTGTAATTTTAGCTAAAATTATATAAATCTATCATCTGATTTAAAATTAAATTTATCAATATTTTTTTTACTAGACAACCATCCCTTTTTAGTGTTAAATCTATTATCAAAATCTTCAAAAAAAGGTTTAATATCTAGTAGTGGAGAATTAGTTATCATATCTACATCTAATATGTAAATTTTATTCCCTTCAACTTTTTCAATTTCTACCGTTGAAATACCTATTTTATTGGGTCTCTTTGGAGATCTAGTGGCAAAAACACCTTTGGATTTAGTATCCATGAAAGGAATAACCTCTAGCTGCGGTTTTGTAACTAGGTGTAGTTGGTAAATTAAAATAATATGTGAAAACCCTTCAATTTCTTTTAAACCATCAGCAAATTCGGGATATACTTCTACAACTCCTTTAATACCTTTAGCACCAATTGGTTGTATAGGCATGTGTTGCAAGGTATGCCAAGGTGTTTTAATATTACCAATTACATTTAATGTAATTTTTTTAGTTTCCACTAGGCGTTGTTTAAATAATAGTTATCTAATTCTTTGATGTAATTTTTTTTAGAATTTTCATCTAAAAAGGAATATTGAAATGAGTTTTTCGCCAACAAATAAAGATCTTTTTTAGTTAAATTAAGAGCCTTTTGAATGTCTGAGTAATTTTTATTTACTTGTCCGCCAAAATATGCTGGATCATCAGAATTTATGGTTACTTTCAATCCTAAATCTATCATTTTTTTTAATGGATGATTTTTTAAATCGTCAACAACCTGTAAAGCGGTATTGGATAACGGACAAACGGTTAATGCCATATCACGTTTTATAATTTCAGCTATTAATTTATCATCTTGTAAAGAGTTATTGCCGTGATCAATACGTTTAATTCCTAGAAGATCAATAGCTTCCCAAACGTAATCTGCCGACCCTTCTTCACCTGCATGTGCAACAGGAATGTACCCTTCTTTGATAGAGGCTTTATATACATTTTTAAATTTTGAAGGAGGATTTCCTTTTTCTGAAGAATCTAATCCTACAGCAGTTATTTTGTGTTTAAAAGGTAATGATTGTTCTAAGGTTTTAAATGCTTCCTCTTCACTTAAATGACGTAAATAACTCATAATTAATAGGGATGTAACATTTAGTTTTTCTTTAGCATCGTCACAGGCTTTAGAAATTCCGTTGATAACAGTTTCAAAGGAAATTCCACGTTCAGTATGTGTTTGAGGGTCAAACATAATTTCAGTATGGCGCACATTTTGATTGGCACATTTTTGCAAATAGCTATAAGTTAAATCATAAAAATCTTGTTCAGTTGTTAAAACACCTGCACCTTGATAGTAAATGTCTAAAAAGTCTTGTAAACAGTCAAACTTATAGGCTTCTTCAATTTCTTCAACTGAATTGTATGGGATTTTAATGTTATTTCTTTTTGCAATTTCAAACATTAAAGCGGGTTCAAAAGAACCTTCAATATGTAAATGTAATTCTGCTTTTGGTAAATTCTCAATAAATGTTTTCATCTATTTATGTTTAAGTTTTTATTGTCAAATGTAATAGGCATTCATTAATTTAAGTTGAAATTTCTAGAATGCACATATTTTATATTACAAAATTAACCATTTAATTATTTTAATTGATATTTGTTAAAACTTAAATATGAAAAAATATATTATTTTAGTTGTAATAGTAGTTGGAATACTATTTTTAAACTGTAAAGTAACTAATAACCCTATGAAAAAAATTGAAATTGGAGATAAAGTGCCATCATTTACATTAAATGATCAAAATGGAAACCTCTATACTGTAAACAGTACAAGTGGAAAACCAATGGTAATTTATTTTTATCCAAAAGATGATACACCTGGTTGTACAAAACAGGCTTGTAAATTTAGAGATGAATTTGAAAAATTTAAAGATTTAGATGTTACCGTTATTGGTATTAGCGCCGATAATGTAGCATCTCACAAAAGATTTGAAGAAAAATATAACCTGCCATTTGTTTTATTAGCTGATGTTAACAATGAAGTTAGGAAGCTGTTTGGAGTGTCTAAAAGTATGATTTTTTACCGGGACGTGTTACTTATGTGATAGATAAAAATGGGGTTGTACAATACATTTTTAACAGTCAGTTTAAAACCGAAGAACATATTGAGAATGCGCTAAAAAAACTTAAGAGTTTGTAATTATGGTATAATTAATATTTATTTGATATTAGATTTAAATAATCTAATCTTTAGTATTCTAATTAATCAAATTCTTGTAAATTTGCAAAAATAAATAAATGCAATAATTATGGCGAGTATAAAAAATTTAAAAAAAGATATTAATTACGTTTTAGGAGATATTATTGGAGAATGTTACACTTGGGAATTATTAAATCCTACTGAAAACACTAAAAAAAGTGAAGCAATAATAGATGAAGCAATTATTATTTTTGATGCCTTAATAGATAAAGTTCACGAAAAAAATGTTGAAGACACAAAAGCACATTTTAAAAGTATAACTTTAGAGTTAGAGGAAGCAGCTAATAAATTACTTGAAAAGATAAATAAACTGTAAATTTTTGTTAAAAAACGGATATTTAATTTTATAATATCCTTTTTTTTTGTAATTTAGAGCAATAAATTATTTATTAAAACGTTCTTAATTTACCAACTAAAATCTATATTATTTATGGCAAGAGCAATGTTTGAGTATACAAAAACCGTACTTGAAAAAGTGAGCTTTAATAAAGACTTATTTAAAAAAGAATTAGAAAAGGCAATTAACCGATTACTGCCTTACGAAATTAAAGAGTTGTATTTTTGGCTAAAAGAGTTTACAATTAATAAACCAGATTTGCATACTTGTTTAGCAATAGTTAAATATTAAAAAAAGAGGAGTTTTAAACTCCTCTTTTTTTATGTATAGGACTAATTATTTTAACATCACTAAATGCAATTACACCCCTAACTAAACCATCAATTACATCTTTTAATGAGTCTATTAAATGAATTTTTAATTGTGATTTATGGTAAATGATACTAACCTCTCTAGCAGGTACAGGATGATTAAATTCTCGTAAATAAATTTTATCCTCGGTATTTAAATCTAATGTTTGTAAATAGGGAAGCAAAGTCATTCCTAATCCTTCTTTTGATAATTTAATTAAAGTGTTAAAACTGCCGCTATGTAGTTGAAAATGTTGATTACTTTTCCCAAAAGTACTGCACAAGTTAATAATATTTTCCTTAAAACAATGCCCGTCTTCAAGTAATAAAATATCTTCAATATTTAAGGTTTCAACATCAATAAATTTATTTTTAAAGAGACGATGCTCTGGAGGAACAAAGCCTACAAATGGCTCATAATACAATACGCGTTCTTTAATTGTTTCATTTTCTAAAGGGGTAGCAGCAATACCAACATCAATATGTCCTTCAGCTAATTTTTTTATTATTTCGTCTGTAGTGAGTTCTTCAATCTTTAAATTTACTTTTGGGTATTTTTGTATAAATGTTTTTAAAAAAATAGGTAAAAGAGTAGGCATTATTGTGGGAATAATACCCAGTTTAAAATCGCCTCCAATGTATCCTTTCTGCTGGTCAACAATATCATTTATCCGATTGCTTTCATCAACAATAATTTTTGCTTGTTCAATAATTTTAATTCCAATTTCAGTAAGTTGAATAGGCTTTTTTGTTCTATTAAAAATTTTTGTACCAAGCTCTTCCTCTAACTTTTGAATTTGCATACTCAAAGTGGGTTGAGTAACAAAGCAATGTTCAGATGCAATAGTGAAATTTCTATATTCAGCTACAGCTAATACATATTTTAATTGGGTAATAGTCATAAGTATAAATATTTATGATAAAGATATTAAAACTATCAATAATAATTATGTATTATTAAGTTTATTTTTAAATAAATTTGTAATAGAAATTAGTAAAATATTTAATAAACCTAAATACATACATTATGAATACAACAATATTAGGATTAGACAAACAAAAATCAGAGAATTTAGTGATAAGTTTAAATAGTTTGTTATCAAATTTTCAAGTCTATTATCAAAGTTTAAGAGGATTACATTGGAATATTAAAGGGAAATCTTTTTTTGAATTACACGTAAAATTCGAAGAATTTTATACAGATTCTCAAGAGAAAGTTGACTTAATTGCCGAGCGTATTTTAACGCTAGGAGGAACGCCATTGCATACCTTTGAAGATTATGCAAAATTAGCAAAAGTACCTGTAGGAAGAAATATTACAAATGGTACAGAGGCGGTAACGTTGGTTGTAAAATCACTATCTGAATTATTAAAAATTGAACGTGTAATTTTAGATGAGTCAGACGAAGCTAATGATGAAGGAACCAACTCAATGATGAGCGATTTTATAGCTGAACAGGAAAAAACAATATGGATGTTAAATGCTTGGTTAAATTAAATAGGATTTGTATAAAATCAAAAAGCCGCTTTCTAAAAATAGAAAGCGGCTTTTTAAACTAATTTATTTCCAAAATTTTCGTTGCTTATTTAATTCATCTTCCAAACGTTTGTATTCTTTTGGTGTAATTACTTTTAATGATGATGGATCTTGTTCAATTTCTATTTCAATTCTTTTTACAATTTCATCAATAGTTTCGTTTTCATAATCAATTTTCATAGGTTTTTTAATAACCATAGATTGTAAAACATTTCGTTTTTTTATTAATAAGCCTTTTTTATCAAAAGCTCTTCTAAATCCGTCAATTACAATTGGAACTACTACAGGTTTATAAGTTTTAATAATATGGGCAGTACCTCGCCTAATAGGCTTAAAAGGTGTTGTAGTACCTTGAGGGAAGGTAATTACCCAACCGTCATCTAATGCTTTTTTAATATTACTAATATCTGACATTTTTACTTGCCTATTTACATTTTGCCCTTTACTTCTCCATGTTCTTTGAATAGAAACTGAACCTGCATAGGCAAATATTTTTGGTAATAAACCAGATTTCATAGTTTCAGAAGCTGCAACAAAATAAACATTTAGTTTGGGATGCCAGATGTATCCAATATTTTTTAAAGAATCAACTCTCCCTTTTAAGGCAGCATTAAAAACGTGCAGCATTGCAGCTACGTCAGCAAAATAAGTTTGATGATTTGAGACAAATAAAACATTTGTTTCAGGTAAATCTCTAATTATTTCTGAACCTTCTATTTGAAGTTTATTAAAGCGACGATATCTACCGTGTGATACAATTCCAAGTATACGAATAATCCACTTTTTTATATATAAAATATGTCCAAATGGTTTTTTTTTAAAAATTGGCATTAAGTTGGTTTGGTTTGAATGAAATACAAATTTAAGAAAAAAATAATTTAAATATTCTTTATTAATTGTTTGATTTCATTAAGCATCATAGCTGTGGCACCCCAAACAATGTAACTGTTTAATACAAAGCAGGGTACTTCTATATTTGTAGCATAAGATGTAGATAAATTTATTGTTGAAATAGAAGTGTTTTTTAGTAAATCTTTAATTGTAACAGTAATGAGTTTTTCAACTTCATGATTTTTGGTAAATATAGGTGTCCTCTCTAAATACCCCAAAAAGGGTGTTACTAAAAAATTACTTGGCGGTATAAAAACATCGGTCATTTGTTTAAAAATGGTAACCTTATTAGGGTGAATTCCAACTTCTTCAAATGTTTCACGTAGTGCAGTATTTTCTAAGTTATTATCTTTTTTGTCATATTTTCCTCCCGGAAAACTAATTTGAGATGAATGAGTTCCATTATATTTAGCACGTAGTGTTAATAAAAAACAGGTTTCATTATTTTTATTTGGATAAAAAAGAGCAACTACTGCTGCTTTTTTAGGGTTTAGTGATTTAATTTTATTTTGTGAATAGTTCAATCTTAATTTTGGAGCTAAATTAAATTGAGCTTCCAATCCGCCAACAGGTAAATTTTCTAATTTTGAAATAGTTGTTTTAAAAAAGTTAAAATCCATCACATCTGTTGTGTAAAATAATTATAATCTTTTAGCACAACATCAATAAAGTTAGTAGGTTTCATTTCAGTTGTTATTCCGGTAATTTCTATTATTTTAGTGTGAAGTTTTAGTATTGTTTTATAATTGCCTCTTCTTTTTGCTGTTAAATATAACTGTTTTATGGTTTGTATATCTTTATCATTTAACAGTGTTACCTGGGGGAAAGTAGGTGTGTATTCTTCAGGGATGTCAACCAATAACGTATCATTAATGGTAACTCTTTTTACTTCAGAAATAACGGTGGTACCTGCAGCTAAATCACCTAAACGCTGCCCTTTGCCATTTAATAAAATAGTTAGTATTGCAACAGACCCAGAAGCCAAACTAATATCAATAATACGTAAAACCCACCTAATTAGGTAACTTCCAAAAGTTGGTTTAGAACCATCAATTTTTACAACTCTAATTTTACTCACATATTTTCCGGGTGTTTGTCCATTCATTAAAGTTTCAAAAAGTAAACTGTAAAAGAAAACAGGTAAGCTTAATAATGCATAAAAAGTATAAATTGACTCAGTTGGCTTGTAATCTAATGCTATAAGAATTAATACAATAAGCATATAATACGCTACAATAATAAGCAGGTCTAACAAAAAAGCTCCAATACGATTGTATAATGAAGCTACATTTTGTTGAATTGTTACATTTTGTGCAGTTTCTATATGAAAATTATCCATTTATATTTAATCTTTTTTTGGCTAGTACAGTTTGATTTTTTACATTCGTTAACTTCAAAGTTTCATTGTAAAGATAATGAACTATAAGAAAAACAAAAATAAAAAAAATGCGTGAAGCATCGTTTATAAAAAGGAATAAAAATAAATGGTTGTTATTTGAAAATGTTCTTAATAAAACAGCACAAGTTTCTCCTGATAAGCTTTCAGATTTATATATTGAAGTTACTGATGATTTGAGCTATGCCAAAACATTTTATCCACAAAGTAATACCGAGAGGTACTTAAATTCTATCGCATCAAAAGCGCATCAAAAAATTTATAAAACTAAAAAAGAAAGTAAAAATAGGTTAGTAACATTTTTTAAAACCGAATTCCCTCTTGAATTTGTAAAATATCATAAACAATTACTTATAGCATTTTTAACTTTTTTATTTTTTACAATTATAGGAGCCTATTCGGCATCAGCTAATGGTGATTTTGTTCGTTTAATTTTAGGAGATAATTATGTAAATACTACGCTTGATAATATAGCGAAAGGAGATCCAATGGCTGTGTATAAAAAAATGGAAGAAAGTAATATGTTTATTGTAATAACTTTAAATAATATTAAAGTGGCTATGACAGCTTTTGTTTATGGAATGCTTTTTTCTGTAGGTACGCTGTTTATAATGATGCGTAATGGAATAATGTTAGGCTCATTTTTATATTTCTTCTATGAAAAAGGATTGCTATGGGAATCTTCACGTACCATTTGGATTCATGGTACCATAGAAATTTCAGTTATTATTATTGCTGGTTGTGCAGGGTTGGTTTTAGGGAATGGTTTACTTTTTCCAAAAACCTATACAAGATTAGCTTCTTTTAAACAAAGTTTTAAAGCTGGTTTAAAAATTATGGTGAGTACAATACCATTTTTTATTGTTGCCGGATTTTTAGAAGGGTTTGTAACTAGACATACAGAAATGCCAGACTGGCTGGCGTTATTTATAATTATCACTTCATTTTTTGCAATTATTTATTATTACGTAATATATCCTATAAAATTAAACAAACACAAAAAATATGGAAAAGAATAACTTTATTGAATTTAAGAAAGAACGAGATTTAGGTGCTATTATAACAGATACGTTTCAATTTATACGTGAAAACTGGAAAGCATATTTTTTAACAGTGTTAAAAATAGTTGGACCATTTTTACTTATAGCCATTGCAACACTAGTATTTTACATGTTTGCAATGTCTGATATGTTTAATGATATTGATAATATTGATGCAAATCCAGGTTCATTTTTTTCAAAAATATTCTCATGGGTATTTGGCTTAATGTTTGTTTATATTTTATTGTATACATTGCTTTCAATGGCTTCATTATACTTTATAAAATCATATATAGAAAATAAAGGAAAACCACAATTTGACGAAATTAAAACCAATATTATTCAAAATGTTTGGAAATTTTTAGGCTTGGGCGTTTTGGTTACCATTGTAACGGTTTTTGGAGCAGTATTTTGTTATATACCAGGTGTTTACTTAGGAACGGTATTGTCTTTAACAACATCAATAATGGTATTTGAAAACAAAAGTATTGGAGATACGTTTTCTCATGCATTTACATTGATAAAAGGTGAATGGTGGAATACTTTTGGAGTGCTAATTGTAGTATGGATGTTGCTAATGGTATTAGGGCAAGCGTTTTCAATTCCTGCATTAATTTATCAATTTGTTAAAATGGGAACAATGATGCAAAATGATGACCCTACAGCTATTTTCGAAATTTTTAAAGATCCTATTTATTTAATGTTGAATGTTGTTTCGTATGTTTTTCAATTTATTTTGTATTCTATCCCTTTAATTTCTACAGTGTTTATTTATTTTGATTTAAATGAGCAAAAAAACTTTTCAGGCACTTTTGAAAAAATTGAAAATTTAGGTAACAAGACTAATGAGTACTAATTTATGAGCAGAATCCTATTTCTTTTTTTTATCCTATTTTCGGTTGGTATTTTTGCTCAAACAGATTCACTTATTGTTAAAAATGATAGAAGTAGTAGTATTGTTAAAAAGAAATTTGACTCTAAAAAATTAGAAGAATATAAGACAGATAAGGATTTTAATTATGAAGAAGAAAATGTAAATAAAGAACCTACATTTCTTGAACGTGTGTTTAATTGGCTTGGTCGTCAACTATTTCGCTTTTTGGAATGGATTTTTGGAGTTAAGTACGCTAAAGGTCTTTTTGCCTCAATTCTTTCAGCGCTGCCATATATTATTCTGGGTATTGTACTATTTCTTTTGCTGAAATTTTTCTTAAAAGTAAATTTAAAATCATCGAGCTTAACTTCAAAAAATAACCCTGTTGTTTCAATTACTGAAGAAGAAGAGTTAATTAAAATTAAAGATATTTCAAAACTAATTCAACAAGCAATTCAACAAAAAAATTACAGATTGGCTGTTAGGTATTATTATCTAAATGTATTAAAACAACTAGAAAATAATGAACTTATTATTTGGGAACAGCAAAAGACGAATGAAGATTATATAAAAGAAATATCACAAAAGAATATTCAACACTCATTCGTCAATTTAACAAGATTATACGATTTTGTATGGTATGGAAATTTTGTAATAAATGAGACTGAATTTGCCCGTGTTGAACAAGATTTTATTGAAGCAAATAATTTAATTCATAAAAAATAAATTGGACAAGCAAACTAAAATATATATTGGAGCCTTTTTAGTCTTAATATTTGGGTTTATTTACCTTAAAAGCACTGAAAAGAAGCCTGTTAATTGGTTTCCAAGTTATGTTTCGAAGCATAAAATTCCTTACGGAACATTTGTTTTACGTAAGGAAATGCCTAATTTATTTCCAAATAAAATAGAAGAGGTACACACACCTCCTTATATTTATTTAGAAGATTCAACACGTGTGGGAACTTACTTTTTTGTAGATGAAGCACTAAATTTTGGTGATTCTGAGTTTTTACGTTTGTTAAAATTTGTTGAAAGAGGAAATGATGTTTTTATTTCTACACATGGCATTCAAATTGACACCTTAAATTTTAAGACTGAGCGTTTAGTAAGTAAAAACTTAGATGAAAAAGTAATTTTCAAATTTAAAAATAAAATTTTTAAGGGTAAAGAATATACATTTGATAAACCTTTTGTAAATCACGTATTCACAAAAATAGATACTTTAAACACTACTGTATTAGGTATTTCGGGTTATGTAAACGCTAAAGGTGAACGTACAGAAGAAGGCGTTAACTTTGTGAAATTTTCTTATGGCAAAGGGCATTTTTATTTTCATACCTTTCCTGAGGTTTTTACAAATTATAATATTTTAAAATCTCCTAACCAGCAACATGCAGCCAATGTTTTATCATATTTAAGAGAAGATTTACCCATTTTATGGGATGCGTATTACAAAACAGGTAAAACTAAAATAACATCACCCATTTATTATTTGTTAAACTCAAAATATTTAAAATGGGCATACTATACAACATTGATAGGAATCTTATTTTTTATAATTTTTGAAGGGAAACGTAAACAACGAAGTATTCCAATAATATTACCTCTAAAAAATCAAACTATTGCCTTTACAAGAACAATTGCTAATATGTATTTTGAAAAGCAAGAGCATAAAAATATAGCAGAACATAAAATAAGTTATTTATTAGAGTTTATTAGAACTAAATTGCACATACCAACCACAATCATTGATACTACTTTTTATAAATATGTGGCATCACGTAGTGGAAATTCATACGAAAGTGTAGCTAAATTGTTTCAGTTTTGCGAACAAATTCATTTAAAAAATCAAATAACAAGTGATGAACTTGTGAAACTAAATAAAATGATTGAAAAATTTAAAAAAACAATTCAATATGGAAAATAACGATTTGAATTTTGACAGTAGAGTTGATTTGGAAAAGCTAAAAAATACCGTAATTCAAATTAAAGAAGAATTGGGTAAAATTATTGTAGGACAAGAAAATTTTATAGAACTACTTATAGTTGCTTTATTAGCTGATGGTCACGTATTAATTGAAGGTGTACCAGGTGTTGCTAAAACCATTACTGCCAAATTACTGGCAAAAACAATAGATACAGGTTTTAGCAGACTTCAATTTACACCAGATTTAATGCCTAGTGACGTGTTAGGAACTTCAATTTTAAATATGAAGACTACTGAATTTGAATTTAAAGAGGGCCCTATATTTTCAAACCTAGTTTTAATAGATGAAATTAATAGAGCACCAGCTAAAACACAAGCTGCCTTGTTTGAGGTTATGGAAGAAAGACAAATTTCAATAGATGGAAATACCTATAAAATGAAACCTCCATTTATGGTTTTGGCAACTCAGAACCCAATAGAACATGAAGGAACTTATGCTTTACCTGAAGCACAATTAGATCGGTTTTTGTTTAAAATAGATGTTGGCTACCCAAATTTAGAAGAAGAAATTATGATTCTTAAAACGCATCAGGATAGAAAAGGAATATTACCTCAAACATTGATTTCGGCATTACTATCAGAAACAGATTTATTAGAGTATAAAAGTAAGATTTTTGAAGTTTTGGTTGAAGAAAAAATAATGAAATATATAGCTCAATTAATTACAAAAACAAGAAATCATCCACATTTATACCTCGGCGGTTCGCCAAGAGCAAGCATTGCAGTATTAAATGCGTCAAAGGCATTTGCAGCAATAAATGGGAGAGATTTTGTAATTCCTGAAGATATTAAAAAAGTTGTTTCACCTATTTTACGTCATAGAATAATTGTAACTCCCGAGCGTGAAATGGAAGGTATGACTGCTGATAAGGTGATTGATATGATTGTGCAATCTGTTGAGGTACCTAGATAATATTTAAAAAATAGCACATTGAATTTAATTAGAAACTTATATATTCACAATCGTTTTTTTATTTATGTAGCTGTAATAGCTATTACATTTCTAGTGTCGTTTTGGTTTTCAATTTTGTACCAAGTTGCATGGTTGTTGGTTGTTGTTTTAATTGCCTTTTTTACAATTGATATTTATGTACTTTTTAAGGTTAATAAAGGTGTTGAGGCTCGAAGAATTTTAACTGAAAAATTTTCAAACTCTGATGAAAATCCAATTCCTATTACAATACAAAATAACTATAAATTTAGAATTGAAGCTAGTGTTATAGATGAACTTCCATTTCAATTTCAAAAAAGAGATTTAGAAGAGAAAGCATTTATAAATCCTAAAGGTGTTTGGGAGTTTGAGTATACCGTAAGGCCTGTTGAACGAGGTGCATATTATTTTGGGAAACTAAATGTCTATATTTCTACTGTTTTTAGAATAGTTTCTAGGCGATATATGTTTCAGGATAATGAGATGGTTGCAGTATACCCTTCGTATATTCAAATGAAAAAATATGAATTTTTAGCAATGAGCAATCATTTAACTGAATTTGGGTTGAAAAAGATTAGACGAATAGGGCATACCTTAGAGTTTGAGCAAATTAAAAATTATATTACAGGAGATGATGTTAGAACAATTAACTGGAAGGCAACTGCAAAACGGTCGCAGTTAATGGTTAACCAATATCAAGATGAAAAATCACAACCCATTTATTCTATTATTGATTTAGGAAGGGTTATGAAAATGCCCTTTGAAGAGCTAAAATTAATTGATTATGCAATCAATGCAACATTGGCATTTTCAAATATAGCACTTCGAAAAAATGATAAAGCGGGTTTGTTAACTTTTGGGAAAAGAGTAGATGCTATTGTTGCGGCAAGTAATAAAAAAACGCATTTAAACACTATTAACGAAGCCTTATACAACATTAACACTAAATACACCGATTCAGATTTTGGCTATTTATACGCACTTATAAAACGTAAAATTACGCAAAGAAGTTTGCTAATTTTATATACAAACTTTGAGCATATTTCGTCATTAAAACGTCAAATACCTTTTTTAAAAGCAATAGCCAAACACCATCTATTGGTAGTTGTGTTTTTTGAAAATACAGCGTTGGATAGTTTGATAAATGAGAATGCAGAAGATTTGCAAACAATTTATCACAAAACAATTGCAGAAAAATTTGCTTATGAAAAAAAGCTAATAGTTAAGGAGCTTGAAAGTAAAGGTATTTATGGTATCCTAACTAAGCCTCAAAACCTTACAGTAAATGTGATTAATAAATACTTAGAATTGAAGGCTAAAGGTTTTATTTGATATGAAATTTAGCCGCCATTGCAGCACCAATAATGCCAGCTTCATTCTCAGCTTTAGCAGGAACGATAGGTACGTCAATTTCAATTTGACTTTCAATTTTATCAAACTTTTTACTTGCTCCTCCGCCCACAATAATTAAATCGGGAGATAGTAGTAAATAAATGTGTTCGAAGTATTTACGAAGTCTCTTTCCCCATTCTTTTCTGCTTAAATTGTCTCTTTTTCTAGCAGAATCTGAAGCGTATTTTTCAAAAATCTCACCATTTTTATACAGTATATGTCCAAATTCAGTATTTGGGATTAGTTTACCATTTAAAAAAAGCCCTGAACCTATACCGGTTCCTAAAGTTATCATTACAACAGTTCCATGAACATTTTTACCTGCTCCAAAGTTAATTTCTGCGAGTCCAGCCGCATCTGCATCATTTGCAATATAGAATTCATTATCAGTTTTTGCTTTAAAAAGTTCATCTACTTGAACTCCTTTCCAAGAAGGGTGTAAATTTCCTCCTGATAAACATTTTCCGTGTTGTAACGGTGTAGGAAAACCGCACCCCACCAATCCGTTCCATTTAAAATAGTTTACCAATGCCAGTACAGTAGTTGCAACTGCTTCTGGAGTTGCAGGGTTTGGTGTTGCTATCCTATGCCTTTCTGTTGTTAAATTACCTGTTGTTACATCAACAATAGCCGCCTTAATTCCGGTGCCACCTATATCAATGCCTAATATTTCCATACTATAAAAGTTTAAGATACAATGTTATTGAAAATAAATTAAATAATAAGTAGTAAAAGTTGTTTTTATAACCTTTCTTCAATCCATTTTTTAAAGTCAATAAAATTTTGAGGTGCAACACCGTGTCCAACAGGGTATTCTTTGTACCTATTTTTAATATTTAAAGTATTTAAAAACTCAGGAGCTTTTTTAGCCCATTCAACAGGAATTACTTGGTCTACGTTTCCATGAGAAATAAAAAAATCTAAATTTGAATAATCTTTACTATTTGTATCTTTTGGAAGTAACTCAGGATTTATATAACCGCTTAAAGCTATTATTTTTTGAACTTTTTGTGGGTAATTTAAAGCCACGGCATAACTTAAAATTGTTCCTTGGCTAAAACCTAATAAAAAGGTTTTATTGGGAGAAATATGATATTTTTCTTGAATTTCATCAATAAAAGTTGCTATCTTTTCTTTAGCTTCAATAGCTTCTGGAATATCAGAAAATTTTCCTTGGTCTGCTGTGAAATTTATGGTGTACCAGGCGTAACTTCCAAAACCTAAACTTTGTGGTGCTCTTGCACTAACAATTAAGAGGTTTTCAGGTAGTTCAGTTGCAAAAGAGAATAAGTCTTCTTCGTTACTGCCATAACCGTGTAATAAAATTAATAGCGATGTTTTCTCAGTTTGATGATTTGGTTCTCTAACAATATATTTTAGGGATAATTCTTCCATAATTATAACATAAAAAAGCCGCGTTTTTAAACGCGACTTCAAAAGTAATATTTTAAATATTTTTAAGCAATTCCTTTAAACCAGTCTTGAAATAAATCGCCAATTAAAGGTACTCTTTTTTCTTCACCTTGAATGGCTCCAATAAAACCTATAATCCAAAGAACAAAAAGCCCCATACCTATAGCACCTGTCACCCAGTAACCAGCAAATTGCCCAATAACAAATGAGTTTGCCAAAGAAAAAAGAGATAAACCTATCATTTGCCGAATATGAAAAGATGCAAATGAGTTTTTCTTATTAGTATTCATAATAAAAGCAATTAATGTTCCAATCCAAGTGATATAACTAATAATAGCAGTTGTTTTTCCTTCGTTTACTGTTTGATTTTCCATTTATTAAGAATTAAAGTTTAAGTTGTTTGTAAATATAAATAAATTTATAGTATTAATTTATTTTTTGAGAAAATTCCATACACTTTCCCATTCATTTTTTTATTTAAAAAGATAGCATTTTTAGAAGTAGAAAATATATTATTTGCAGTAAATGTATATTCAAAATTAGGGTTAAACAGTGTTAAATTGGCTTTAGTACCTTCTCTAATTGTATTATTTTCAATATTAAATGTGTTTCTAGGTTTTGTTGTTAAGCAGTTAATTAATGTTTCTAATGCTACTACTTTATTTAAAGCTCCAAATAAACTTTCTAAACCAATAGTTCCAAACTTAGCATTTTCATATTCTACTTTTTTATGTTCAATATCAATAGGGTTATGGTCACTGGTTATAATATCTATAGTTCCATCATTTATTCCTTTAATTAATGCTTTTGTGTCTTTTGACGTTCTCAAAGGAGGTAGCACTTTAGTGTTTGAATCAAATTTTATTAATTCGTTATCAGTTAATGTTAAGTGATGTGCAGATACGCTACAAGTTACATTTAAGCCTTTCTTTTTTGCTTCTTTAATTAATTGAACAGATTTTTTTGTAGAAATTGTAGGGATATGTAGCTTTCCCCCGGTATATTCTAAAATAAACAAATCGCGAACAATTTGTAATTCCTCAGCCAAAGTAGGATTTCCCTTTAAACCTAATTTTGTGCTATTTACCTCTTCATTAACCAATCCATCACCAGCAATAGCATTATCTTGTGGAAAACTGATAATAAGGCCATTAAAATTTTGGGCGTATTGCAAGCTTATTTTCATCAAATTAGCATTGGAAATAGATTTGTTATAATCTCCAAAAGCAATAGCACCAGAATTTTGCATATCAAATAACTCAGCAAGATTTTCCCCTTGTGCATTTTTTGTTAAATTCCCAATAGGATATAGTTCTGTAGCGGCAGAAATAGCTTTGTTTTTTAGAAATTCAATAGTAGATTTTGTGTCAGCTACCGGATTTGTATTTGGATTTACTGCAACAGCTGTGAATCCACTTTTTGCAGCGGTTTTTAATCCGTTTTCAATAGTTTCGCGCTCTTCAAAACCGGGCTCTCCAAAACATACGCTTGTATCAAACCAACCTTGAGAAATATGAAGATTGTTTAATTTAATTTCTTTGTAATTATCGGTATTTTTTATTGAATTTGCAATTTTAGTAATAATGCCATTTTTAATTAAAATATCTTTTTTTTGGAGATGGAATGGACTTGTATTGTCAATAATTATCGCAAATTTTAAGAGTAAATTCATTTGTTGAAATATTTTAGTATAAGCATTTCAATTAACAAAAATAGTATAGAAAATACTAAAAACCATTTAAAAAGCCAATTGATTTGTTCCTGATTATTTATTTCATTAAAAAAATCGTCGATAGATTTTATAATAGCTATATTTTTATTGTTAATTGTTAAACTTTTTAAGTCAATGTAGGTTAAATTACTCTCATCTCTATTGTAATTAAAAGCAATTGTTTTGATAAGTTTATCGTTATTTTTAACTTGGTAAAACCCACTTTGTAAATGTAAGCCTTGAATTTTAAGAGTTACCTTATTTTGTGAAATAGTTTGTAAAGGAATGAATTTCTGAGTTTTATTTTCAATTTTTAAAATAGCATCTTTCCCAATGGTAGTTTTTATATCAATGCTATTTTCTGAAGCTATTGTATAATATGGCTGGTTAATTTTTAGATTTTTTGCCGCAAAATTATAAAAAATGGGTACAATTAAAGGCGATTGTAAAAAGTTTGATATGTTGCTATTTAGAGGTGAAGAAATCCAGTAAATTATACCTTCTTTATTCTTTTTTGATGAAATAAAGGATGTATTATTAGCTAATTTTAGAACAGAAGAACTATTTTTTAAATAGGCTTTATAGTAAATTATTGTTTTGGGATATTGAAAATTAGAAACTCTTTTTTCAAAAACATCTTTTATTAATGGATGCTCATAATTGATTGTTGTTATTTTTTGTTCATTTTCAATTTTTTGGGTTATAATACCTATATCTAACGTTTTAAATATGTTATTATACGAATTAAGATTGCTATTTTTTGAAGGTATAATAACCAAAATACCACCATCTTTAGAGAAACTCTGTAAACTTTGTGTCAATTCTGGGGGAATAACAGCAATTTCATTCAGAATAATTAAATGTTGATTTTGTATATCATTATAGTTTAATTTTTGAAGTTGTACAGAAGTATAGTTAAACTCCTTCTCTGTATAAATCCTGTCTAAAAACTCTGATGAATTTCCAATAGAAAGTACATTTGTTTTCTCAGGTTTTGAAATCGAGAAATAAAAGTCGTTGTCAAATTTCAACGAAGAATCTACTAGTGAAAGTTTTCCATTAAAATCTAGTGAATCTGGAATGGTAAATTTAACAGTTGTAACTGTTGAATTTTTAAATTGTGCAGTTGTTTTACCAATTAATTTTGTATTGTTAAAGAGTGAAATAGGAATTGCAGAGGTATTATTTGAGGTGCTTTTAATTAGTACTTTAATGGTTATTTCGTTTAAATTATTTTTTGTTACGGTAATACTATCTATAAAAACATTTATATTTTTTTTAGGAGTAAGTTTTAAAAGAGATAAAGGCGAGTTTACATTTGTAAAGCTTGATTTATTTTTAAAATTAGCACGTTGAAAATCAGATATTAGTAGTGATTTATTTAAAGTGTTTATTAGGTGTTTGTTTAAGGTGTTTATTTTTAGTAAAACAGTGTTTAAATCTAATTTAGTACTTGAATATTTAAGAGAAATAAGTTTGTTTTTTAAACTTTTTACATCTAAATTTTTAAAAATAGCATCGTTAGTTATTAGTGAAATAGTATTGTTTAGCGGTGTATTTTCTTTTATAATTTTTTGCGAAATACTTCTTAATAACTCCCCTTCACTTCCCTTAGCCTGCATACTAAAAGAATTATCTAAATAAATGGTAGTGTTAAATTTTGTTTGTGTTGAAAAATTTGAAAAATAGGGCTGTGCAAAAGCGATGATTAAGGATGTTAATAAGAGTAATCTTGTAATTAAAATTAACCATTTTTTTAGCTTTGTACTTTTACGAGTTTGTTGTTCTATATTTTTTAAAAATTGAACATTGGTAAAAGGGACTTTAACAAAACGTTGTAATTGAAATAAGTGAACAATTATCGGGATGATAAGTAGCAGAAGTGCATATAAAATTTCTGGATGCTTAAAATGCATTGTTCAAAAAGGATTTTTCAAAGATATAAAAATATGGATAACTAGTTGTAAAAAATTAGTCAAAATATTTTTTTAAAATACCTAAAGCATAGTTACTTGCTATTGAATTTGCAAACTTAGGAAAATCTATAGTTGCATTGTTGTTGGCTTTGTCTGAAATTACACGAATAATAGAAAAAGGAATATTGTATTCAAAGCAAACTTGTGCAACTGCAGCTCCTTCCATTTCTACGCAATATGCAGTTGGTAAAATATGGTTTAAACGTTTTATGCTGTCTGTACTTGAAATAAACTGATCTCCACTGGCAATATCTTCATAAACAACTTTAGGGCGAGTTATATTGAAATTTTTAGCTTCGTTAGGGTTTATATAGGATGTGTAGGATTCTAGAAATTTATTGGTAGCATTTAGTAGTTTTGTAGGGTTTTTAGTTTCTAAAAATTTTCTTTCTAATAAGGGGATTTCGAAAGGTTCAAATAATGGGCTCGCATTCATATCATGCTGAAATAATTTTTTCCCAATAATGATGTCTCCAATATTTAGTTTGCTATTAATAGCTCCTGCAACACCAGTGAATATAAGCTCTTGAATATTAAAATCATTAATTAATTGTGTTGTTGTTACGGCAGAAGCAACTTTTCCCCAACGAGAAAAAACAAGTACTACATTTTTACCAAATAAAGTGCCAGTATAATAGGTTCTCATTCCCTTTGTTGAAGTTGAAATATTTTGAAGTTTGTTCAGTAATGCTTGAATTTCTTCTTGCATTGCGCTAATAATACCAATCATTTATTCAATTTTAATTGATAATGGATCCATCTTTCATTTCTAGTTTTCTATCAGCCATATTTGCTAATTCCTGATTGTGTGTAACAATTACAAACGTTTGATTAAATTTACTTCTAAGTGTAAAAAATAATTCGTGTAATTTTTTTGCTGAAGCTGAATCTAAATTTCCGCTTGGCTCATCGGCAAAAATAACATCAGGGTTATTAATTAACGCTCTAGCTACGGCAACTCGTTGTTGCTCACCACCAGATAATTCGTTTGGTTTGTGATTAATTCTATTTGAAAGTTCTAAAAAATCTAATAATCTTTTGGCTTTTGTTTCTGCTTCTTTTTTTGAAACATTTCCAATAAAAGCAGGGATGCAAACATTTTCAAGTGCTGTAAACTCAGGTAACAGTTGATGAAATTGAAAAATGAAACCAATATGCTGGTTTCTGTACCTTGATAAAGATTTATCTTTTAATTCTAATAGATTAGTATTGTTTATATGAAGTTTAGCATTGGTGTTAGCAGCAGGTTTGTCTAAAGTACCTAAAAGTTGCAATAGCGTTGTTTTACCCGCACCTGAAGGTCCCACTATAGCAACAATTTCCCCTTTTTTAATTGATAAATTAACACCTTTTAAAACTTCTAAATTACCGTAAAATTTATGAATATTTCTTGCTTCTATCATTGTGTAAAATAATGGTGTGAAAATACGTAAATAAATTGGTATTACAACCAGGATTTAAGTTTGTTGAAATCTAAATAATACACAAGTCGTACAGATAAGTTTTGTTGCAAAGGCTCTTCAAATAAATTATTTAAATTGTTAGAAAATGTTAAATAGGATTTATTGTCGGATTTAAAAATAGAATTTCTGTACAAAATAGACAATTCACTACCTCTTGAAAATTGCCAAATATATCTTAAATCTAAGTTCCATGAATTAAAATTCACGTCGTTGTCACCAGTATAATTACTTGAAATTAGGTATCCATTTTCATCTAATTTTGTATAATAGTCTCTATATATTACAGGAGACCAGTTGTATCTAAAAGCAATAGTTAAAGATGCTAAATCATTAAAACTATACTTTCCGCTTAGCGTATTTAAAACCGATTTTATTTTTCGGAAACCAAAAATAATATCTCCTTCATCTAAAGTTGTAATATAGCCACGCTCATCAAATGTTATGTCATAATTAAAAGAATAGCTCATGAAAAATTTATCACTCGCTCTATATATTGGAGTGAAACTAAATGAATAACCGTTGTCTTTTTCTCCATAATGTCTATTGTAACTAACAGAAGCATTGTATGCAAATTTTTTCCTAAAATCGGATGATACAAAGCTAGAAAAACCAACTCGAGGTGTTGTTACTAAAAAATCTGTATTATTTCTTGGAGCCCAATAGTCTCTACCTTCACCAATTCGAGCATTTATTCTACCTCCAAATGAAAATTGTTTGATAGTGGTAGCAAATAAATTCAATTGCAAAAAGTTTCCGGTATAAACATTTGGTTTAAAACGTCTAAACATGCCGCCACTCAATCGGAGGCGGTAATTATTGAATTTTTTTGTTGGTTTAAAAATTTGATAAGAAATATTACCAGAAAAGGAACTAAAGTTATTACGTCTTTGGAAACCTAGATCATTGATTTCATATTTATCATCAGCCAAACTACTTCTTAATCCATAGCGAAACTTCCCTTTAGTTTTATTGTAAGATAAGTTGGCAGAATATCCGTTTGTAGTACCTTCTGTTGGGTCTTTGGTGCTACTGTATTTTACAGATCCATTTAACTTTTTTGAATTTTCTTTGTTTGCTAAATTAAAAAGAAGAGCAGACACGTTAGCTTTTCTAAAGTGATTACTTCGAGATATGTTTGTATTGATTAATGATACAGATGAATTTTTATTAAATTCTTGATCTATTACAATCACATTGTAATTAGCAAAGGGTTCAGTCACTTCTTTTCTAATTTCATTAGTGGTAGTATTTTCAATAATAGCTTCGGTTTTATCAGTAATAGCATCTAGTACTGCTATACCTAACCCTTTTTTTGTTCTTCCCGATATTTTTACAGCTGTAAGTAATTTTGCAATATCTGGATTGTGAATAATAGTTTCATCTGTAGCTAAGTTAGAATATATGTCAAAATAATTAATAGGACGTTTCCCTATACGTCTTGAAAAAAACAAACCACCTTTATTAAGTAGGTCTGCACCCTCTATAAAAAACTGGCGTTGCTCATCAAAACGAACTTCAAAAGGACCTAAATTTAAAACTAAATTATCAAAACCAGCCTGACTAAAATCTGGGTTTATAGTGGCATCAAGTGTAAAATTATCACTTAAGCCATATCTTATATTAAAACCTAATTGTCCTTTTGTAGAAGTTTTTCCTTCAAAACTAGAAGTATTTAATGTTGTAACAGGTAAAAAGTTTAATCGAGTGGGTGTTTTAATATTTTCCAAATTGGTAAGTAAGCCAGAATATTGAGGAATACTCCCCACAGATTTATCAATATAATTCCAACTGTATTGTTCACGTTTACTTTGAATAAGTCTTTGAAAATTCAACCCCCAAGTTTGTACCTTTTGATTGGAGAAACGAAGTGCAGAATAAGGAATTTTCATTTCTACATACCAACCTTTACTATCAAAACTTATTTTACTGTACCAAACGTCGTTCCAACTAAAATCTTCACCATTTGCAGTTGAAACTTTTGCATCAGCTTGTGTACCACCGGCAGAAACAAAAAATTCAGTGTCATTTTGGCTATCATTAAGAGGGTTTAGTATCACTCCAAAAAAATCTGCTTGAGAAAAATTATCTCGATCACTTAATTGACGCATAATTTTTTCAGGGTGAGAGTCGTACATGTAAGCAGCAAAATAAATTGCTTCATCATCATAAACTACTTTTACTTCGGTTTTTTGGTTGCTAGGTTCAGGATCTCCATCGCCAGGTTTAAGCATTACAAAGTTTTTTGCAACAGGTAAGTTTTGCCAAGCAGCATCATTAAGAATACCATCTATTTTTGGGGGTGTTGTTACGCGAGTTGCAGCTAAAGATTTTCGTTTGATATTTTGTGAAAAACTTATTAAAAAGCTAAAGAAACAAAACACCAAAAAATAATTTTTCATAGAATGAGTTTGGAAGAAGAAACCAAGCAAAATTATTTAATCTATTTTTCTTTAACTATTAAAATTTGTTAAATTCATGTTAAAGACAAAAACTATTATTAATTGTTGTAAATTTTATATAAAAAACAAGGTGTATTTTAATTAAGAAATGTAATTTTGTGGTTTCTTTAAATAAAATAACGATGAATTTACACGAATATCAAGGAAAAGAATTGTTAAACAGTTTTGGCGTTAGAATACAACGGGGAATTGTTGCTAATAATCATAAAAAAGCTGTAGAAGCTGCAAAACAATTAGCTACAGAAACTGGTACAGATTGGTGGATTGTAAAAGCACAAATTCATGCAGGTGGGCGTGGAAAAGGTGGAGGAGTTAAACTTGCTAAAAGTTTAGATGAAGTGAGTACAATTTCAGAAAACATTATTGGAATGATGTTAAAAACACCTCAAACACCTCCTCAAGGTAAAAAAGTGAATCAAGTGTTGATTGCAGAAGATGTTTATTATCCTGGAGAAAATGAGCCAGAAGAGTATTATATGTCTGTACTTTTAAATAGAGCTACAGGTAGAAATATGGTAATGTATTCTACTGAAGGAGGTATGGATATTGAAGGTGTTGCAGAAAAAACACCTCATTTAATTTTTACTGAAGAAATTGACCCTTTAATTGGTTTGCAACCATTTCAAGCTCGTAAAATAGCATTTAATTTAGGTCTTTCAGGCGGCGCTTTAAAAGAAATGATAAAATTTGTTACTTCGTTATATACTGCCTTTGTAAAGTCTGATGCATCATTATTCGAAATTAATCCCGTATTAAAAACTTCTGACAATAAAATTTTAGCGGTTGATTCTAAAGTTGTTATAGATGATAGTGCACTTTTTCGTCACAAAGATTTAGCTCAATTACGTGATTTACGTGAAGAAAATGAGATTGAAGTTGAAGCCAATGCCGCAGGTTTAAATTATGTAGATTTAGATGGAAATGTAGGATGTATGGTTAACGGTGCTGGTTTGGCAATGAGTACAATGGATTTAATTAAACAATCTGGAGGTGAGCCTGCAAATTTTTTAGATGTTGGAGGTACTGCTGATGCTAAACGTGTTGAAACGGCTTTTAGAATTATTTTAAAAGATCCAAATGTGAAAGCAATTTTAGTAAATATTTTTGGAGGTATTGTACGTTGTGATAGAGTAGCACAAGGTATTATAGATGCTTATAAAAATATGGGTGATGCTATTAAAATTCCAATTATTGTAAGATTGCAAGGAACCAATGCTAAAGAGGCTAAAGAGCTTATTGATGCAAGTGGCTTAGATGTTATTTCTGCAACTGAATTTCAAGAAGCAGCAGATAAAGTAAAAGAAGTTTTAAAGTAAAACAACAATTTTATTACCATAAAAAAACCGACTATAAGTCGGTTTTTTTTATGGTTTTTAGTAAACTAGTAATTCTTAAATATCTTCAAAATTTACATCAGTAAAACTTTCAGTACCTTTATTCTCTTCTGAAATTTCAGAAGGTCTTTTAAAGTCTTTTTGGTGACGCTCAGAGATTACTTCTTCACCCTTTTCAGTTAAAATATAGTCTGTTGCGGCCTTCAACATTTCATTAAATTCAGCAAAATCTTCTTTATATAAGTAAATTTTGTGTTTTTTGTAATGAAAAGATCCATCATCATGTGTGAATTTTTTACTTTCAGTAATGGTTAAATAATAATCTTCTGCTTTTGTTGCTCTTACATCAAAAAAGTAAGTTCTTCTTCCTGCTCTAAGAACCTGTGAGAATATCTCTTCTTGTTCTAAATGTTCTTTTTCCATAATTAATTCTCTATTTTTAATTAATCTTATAAATTAGATTGATACACAAATCTATAAAAATATTTGACTTATCTCACTATTTTTAAATTTCTTTTTCTAAAAGTTGTTGTTGGTAAAGTTCTTTATAATAACCATTTTTATTAACTAACTCGTTGTGCGAGCCTTGTTGAATTATTTTTCCTTTTGAAAGTACAATAATACTATCGGCATTTTTTATTGATGAAATTCTATGGCTAACTATAATGGTTGTTTTATCCTTACTAATTTTATGTAAATTACTCAAAATTATTTCTTCTGTCTCGGTATCAACAGCCGATAAACAATCGTCAAAAATTAATATTTTAGGATTTTTAATAATTGCTCTAGCAATAGATATACGCTGCTTTTGCCCTCCAGATAGTGTAACACCTCTTTCGCCAACATAGGTGTTATACCCTTCATTAAATTCAATAATGTTGTGGTGTATATATGCGTCTTTTGCAGCTTGTTCAATTTTGCTGTCAGATGCAGATTCATCACCAAATTTAATATTGTTTTTTATGGTATCTGAAAATAGGAAAGCTTCTTGAGGTACAAAGCCAATGCTTTGACGCAAATTATCTAAATTTAGTTGTTCAATATTTTTACCATCAATAAGTATTTCACCAGATTTTACATCGTATAAACGTGCAATTAAATTTATAATGGTAGATTTTCCAGAACCAGTATTACCTAAAATGGCTAATGTTTTTCCTTTCTCAATTTTAAAACTTATATTTTTTAAGGCGGTGATATTGGTATCATCATAGGTAAAGGATACATTTCTAAATTCTATATTTCCTTCAATTTTTGAAGGTGTAAGGCAATTATTCTTAATTTCAGGCTCTTGTTGTAAAAATTCGTTAATTCGTTTTTGAGAAGCTTCAGCCTGTTGTACCATTGAGGTTACCCAACCAACAACAGCAACTGGCCACGTTAACATGTTAACATACATAATAAATTCTGCAATTACCCCTAATGAAATGGATCCTTCAATATAGCGTAATCCACCTATGTAAATCACTAAAATATTGCTTAGGCCAATAAGTAGGATCATTGCAGGGAAAAATAATGCCTGTGCTTTAAATAAATGTATGTTTTTTTCTTTTGAAGTATTGGCAATATGTTGGAATTCCTGCATTGCTTTATCTTCAATACCATAAGATTTTAAAATACTTATACCTGAAAAAGTTTCTTGGGCATTGGTTGTAAGCTTAGATAGGTATTGTTGAACAATAGTGCTTCTTTTATTTATAATTCTACTTAAAAAATAAATGGAAACAGATAAAATAGGTAGCGGCAATAAAGTATAATTAGTTAATGTTGTATCAATGTTATACATTTTTATAATTGCAACAACAAATAGCACCAACATATTCATAGAGTACATAATGGCTGGGCCAAAATACATACGTACTTTGCTTACATCTTCACTAATACGATTCATTAAATCACCAGTCTTATTTTTTTTGTAAAAATTTAAGGATAAGCGTTGGTATTGTTGATAAATTTCATTTTTCAAGTCAAACTCAATTAAACGAGAGGTAACTATTATTGTTTGTCTCATTAAGAAAGTAAAAAAACCAGAAAGTAAAGCAGCACCAACTATTAAAAGTATGTTATTTAACAAGTCAGCCTTTACCAATGGTAAATCGGTTACGATACCATTTTTATAATTTTCGGCTAAATTCACAGATTCTCTAATAAGTTGAGGAACCTGTAAAGCTAAAACTTTAGAGAAAATTGTAATAACTATCCCTGTTAGCAGTCGGTATTTATACTTTAAGAAGTATTTATTTAAGTATTGTAAAGCTTTCATAAAGTATTTAAAAGCACTTTAATTTTAAAAGCACGAATATACATTATTAAAATTTTAATTTTAATATTTTGTGATAGATTTAACGTTGCTTTAAAAAAACGAAAACAACATTTTATTTCTGAAAAATAATAGTACTTTTGCGCTATTAAAAACACAAAAAAAATCAAAGTTCTTTAAATGATAAATAGAAGACATATTCGAGTAAAGGTAATGCAATCAGTTTATGCATTCTTACAATCTAAAAGTGATGTTCTCGATAAGGAAGAAAAATTTTTATACAATAGTATTGACAAGATGTTTGATTTATACGTATTGTTGCTTCGTTTATTAGTTGAAGTTAGAAATTTAGAAAAAAAGCATATTGTAATTTCTCAGAAGAAGTTTTTAGCAACTCCTGAAGAATTAAAACCAAACACAAAATTTATTGAAAATCAAATTTTTCAATTGTTAGAGGAGAGTGTTTCATTAAAAAATTATATTGAAGCCAATAAATTAAATTATTGGAACTTAGACAATGAATACGTTCATGAAATATTAAAACTCACCAAAAAAAGCAAATCGTATGCAACTTATATGAACTCTAAAAAATCTTCATTTCAGGAAGATAAAGAGTTTGTTGTGGCATTATTTAAAGAAATAATTGCACCAAATGAAAAATTGGCTGATTATTTTGAAGACAAAAATATTAGTTGGGTTGATGATATTCCTTTTGTAAACACATGGATAGTTAAAACCTTAAATCAAATAAATGTAGCAGAAGCTTTTAGATTGGGCAATTTATATAAAGATGAAGGAGATAAGGCGTTTGTAGTTGATTTATTTAGAAAAGTTGTACTAAATCATACTGAGTTTGAAAAAGAAGTTATAGATAAAACACCTAACTGGGATACCGATCGTATTGCTGAAATAGATATGATTTTGATAAAAATGGCTATTTGTGAGTTTTTAAAATTCCCATCAATACCAGTTCGTGTAACCATTAATGAATACATTGAAATTGCGAAAGACTATTCAACAGAAAAAAGCAGTTTTTTTATTAATGGAGTGTTAGATAAAATTTTGAAAGATTTTACGGAGTCAAAAAGATTAGATAAAATAGGGCGAGGATTATTATAATTTTATATTTTTACAAAAATTAAACGAAATAAAAATGAAAAAAATCACAATAATTTATATTGCTATATTAGGTTTAGCAGTTATATCATGTAAAGAAAATGCAACTTCAAAAGTTAAAGAAACCAATTTAGAAACCGCTAAAGAAAGAGATGCTAAAATTAGTTTGGGATCAGCAATTATTGAATTTGATAAACCAGCATTTGAGTTTGGTACTATTACTGAGGGTGATATTGTAAAAGGTGATTTTACAATTTATAACAAAGGGAAAGTTGATTTAGTTATAACAAAAGCAAAAGCATCTTGTGGTTGTACTGTACCGGTTTGGCCTAAAGAAGCTATAAAACCAGGAGATTCTGCTGTTTTAAAATTTTCATTTAATTCAAGAGGAAAAAGAGGAAACAATAACAAATCTATTACGCTTACAACCAATACCGAAAAAGGAACAGAGATTTTAAGAGTTAAAGGAACTGTTTTACCTAAAGAAAAATAATAAATTAAAAACAAAACAAAACAAAATGTATACAGTTATATTCTTACAAACAGATGGAAGTACATTGTCAACCATGCTTCCTTTTTTATTAATGTTTGTGGTTATTTATTTTTTTATGATACGACCACAAATGAAACGACAAAAAAACGAAAAAAAATTTCAAAGTTCTATTGCAAAAGGGAATAAAATAATTACTACAAGTGGAATTCACGGAAAAATTGTAGATATCGTAGATAGTGATAATACCGTAATAATTGAAACTGGAGCAGGGAAAATGAAATTTGAACGATCAGCAATTTCAATGGAGCTTAGTAAAAAGTTACAAGCACCTAAAGAAAAAAAATAAGCATAGTTACATATAAAATAAAAGTGAGCTGTTAAGCTCACTTTTTGTATATTTAGACTTATTTATAAAAAATGAAATTAGTTGTAAAAACTTCAGGGATATCAATTACAAATAAAAGGAAAGTAAAAGTATTTTTATTTATACTACTACTTACATCAATAATTTGGGTGTTAATTGAATTGTCAAAAATAACTAATAGTACAGCTGTATTTGCCGTTGAATATAAAAATATACCTACAGGGATGTTATTGCAAAATAGTCCTACTTCAGAGGTAAATATTGTATTAAAAGCTCCAGGTTTTTCATTGCTAAAATATAAGTTAAAAAAAAACAGAGTTACTTTTAATTTAAGCAATGTAGTTAAGGGTAATCCAAATTACTTTTTAGTACCAAACCAGCAAAAAGCATATTTAAATTCTCAATTATCAGGAGAAACAGAAGTTGTTAGTGTTTTGAAGGATACCATATTTATAGAGTTAGGTAAAAATAAATCAAAGAAAGTTCCAGTAAATCTTCTGTTAGAAATTAAATTCAAATTAGGATATAATTTAACAGAACCTTTAAAAATTATACCAGACTCTGTAACCATAACTGGTCCAGAAAAATATGTTGATTCAATTAAAGAATTATCAAATACCTTATTGCAATTAAGTGATGTACACAAAAATATTAACAGAGAAATAGATTTAAAATTACCACCAAAAAACACGAATATTATTTTAAGTACAACAAAGGTTATAGTTAAAGCCAATGTAGATAAATTTACCGAGGGAAGTTTCAATATTCCTGTTACCATAATTAATAAACCAGAAGGTGTTAAAATGAATACTTTCCCTAATATAATTGAAGTTATTTACCAAGCAGGGCTTTCAAACTTTAATAAAATAACAAAAAATAGTTTTGTAGTTGTTTATGACTATAAACAATATGAAAATGATACGTTATTACAATATTTAACACCAATAATTAAACAAAAAAGTGATTTAATTTCTTCTATAAAAATCAATCCAAGTCAGATTGAATTTTTAATTCAAAAATAAAACGATTCTTTTAAAATTTTATCAATGAAAATAATAGGCTTAACAGGAGGAATTGGAAGTGGTAAAAGTACAGTTTTACAATTGTTTAGTAATCTTGGCGCTACAGTTTATATAGCAGATGTAGAAGCCAAAAAATTGATGCACACAAATAAAGAACTAATAAAACAGCTTATAGCATTATTTGGTAGCAAAGCATATATAAATAATGAATTAAATAGAAAATATATATCTTCTATTGTTTTTAAAGATAAAAATAAATTAGAAGAGTTAAATAAATTGGTTCATCCTAAAGTACAAGAACATTTTGCTGAATTTGTAAAAAAATGTAAGACAAATCTTGTGATTTATGAGTCAGCAATCCTATTTGAAAGTGGCAGTAGTAAAATGTGTGATTTAATAATTACTGTTATTGCAAATTTTGAAGATAAAATGAATAGAATTATGAAGCGTGATGGAGTATCTAAGCAACAAGTTTTAGACAGAATGAAAAATCAGTTTGAAGATGATTTTAAGATGAAGAAATCTAATTTTGTTATTAGAAATCATAAATTAAAGAGTACAACAATTCAAGTTTCTACAATTTATGACTTAATAGCTGCAATACCTGAATCTTAAAAAATATCTTAAAAAAATGTTAAAATGTTGAATTTATTGTTAACTTACGTTAAATTTTAACATAATTACTATTAAAAGTTTAATTTTGAACAATGGGAAAGAAGGTGTTTATACTCATTATTGTTTTAATGAGTATTGCTTTAATAGGTATTATTTCTGTTCAAGTTTTTTGGATAAAAAACACCATACAAATTACTGAAGCGCAATTTACTTCTAATGTGAGATTTGCACTTGCAAAAGTTTCAGAAGATATTAAACAGCGAGAATTTGAAGATTTTTATTTAAAATTATCAGAAATTTATAGAGAAGGTGAGAAATTTAAAGCATCGGATATTCGAAAGTTTATTTATGAAAAAATTGATACAACGAATAATGAAAAATTTACCTATTCTCAAAGTATAATTGAACAAAACTATAAAGTGCCAACTGAGTTCTTTGAAAATGATACCATAAACTTTAAAGAAATTTTTAGTAAAGAAGAGATTGTAATTGTAAAGGATCAAAATTTTGATAAAGATTATAATGGAATCAATCCTCCTGAAGAGCGCTATATTAAAGTAGGAAGATTTGAAGGAGCTCAAAAATCATATTTAGAACGTCAATTTGATGTTTATACAAGTAGATTGCCCATTCATAAAAGAGTTAGTAATAAAGAAATTTCCTACAGATTAAATAATGAACTAAAAAGTAGGGGAATTGATACCGATTTTAAATATGGAATTTACAGTAACGGATTAGCAACACAAGTAAAATCTGGTTATTTTAGAAAAGAAGCAGGTAAAAGTTATAAAGTGCCCATGTTTGCCGATGAAGATGGAAATAGTAATTTTCAGCTATATGTAACATTTCCTGAAAAGAAAAATTTCATACTATCTTCAATTTATAAAATATTAACACTTTCTGCTTTTTTTATTCTCATTATAATTTTAGCTTTTGTTAGTGCCTTGTATCAATTGGTAAAACAAAAGCAAATTTCTGAGATAAAAACAGATTTTATAAATAATATGACGCATGAATTTAAAACACCAATTGCAACCATTAATTTAGCACTAGATGCTATAAAAAATCCAAAAATAATAAGTAATCAAGAAAAGGTGTTGCGTTATGTAAAAATGATTAGAGATGAGAATAAACGCATGCACGCACAGGTTGAAAATGTATTGAGAATTTCTAAATTAGAGAAAAATCAATTAGATGTTAGTAAGGAAAAAGTAGATATTCACGACATATTAGAAGAGGCTGTAACACACGTTGATTTATTAATAAAAGATAAAGGAGGTTATGTTAAATTAGATTTAAAAGCATACGATACTGAAATATTAGCGAATGAGTTTCATCTTACGAATGTAATCGTTAACATGTTAGATAATGCTATAAAATACTCTAAAGGAGTTCCTAAAATTAATATTTCAACTGAAAACACAAATAAAAGTATTATTATTAGAGTTAAAGATAATGGTATTGGAATGAGCAAAAGTGTTCAAAAAAATATTTTTAAAAAGTTTTATAGAGAAGAAAGAGGAAATATTCATAATGTGAAAGGACATGGTTTAGGACTTTCATACGTAAAAAAAATAATTGAAATTCATCAAGGTGAAATTTCTGTTGAAAGTGAAAAAGGAATAGGAAGCACTTTTACCATAAAATTACCCTTGATTTAAAAATTTAAGAATAATGGAAAACAAAAGAATTTTATTAGTAGAGGATGATCCAAATTTTGGTACAGTTTTAAAAGATTACTTAACATTGAATGATTACAATGTTACACTTGCAATTGATGGGTTGGAAGGGCTTATCATGTTTAAAAATGATGATTACGACTTGTGTATTTTAGACGTAATGATGCCTAGAAAAGATGGTTTTTCATTGGCTAAAGATATTAGAAGTACCAATGCAGATATACCAATTATATTTTTAACAGCAAAAACTATGAGAGAAGATGTGTTAAAAGGGTATCAGGTAGGGGCTGATGATTATTTAAATAAACCTTTTGATTCTGAAGTTTTGTTATATAAGATTAAAGCAATTATGCAACGTAAAGAAGGAGAGAAAAATAAAGAGGAAGAAGTATTTGAGTTTAAAATTGGAGATTTTAATTTTAATTCAAAACTCAGACATTTATCATATAAAGGAGGCGAACCTCAAAAATTATCACCTAAAGAAAGCAAATTATTAAAAATGCTTACACAGCATAAAAATGATTTGATGCCAAGAGAATTAGCGCTGACCAAAATTTGGCGTGATGATAATTATTTTACTTCACGAAGTATGGATGTTTATATTGCAAAACTGCGTAAATATTTAAAATTAGATGAAAACGTTGAAATAATTAATATTCACGGAGAAGGATTTAGGCTTATTGAAAAATAGAAAATTTAAACCTGCTTTTGCAGGTTTTTTTATGCCAAAAATGTATCTTTACTTTAAAATTAAAAGGTAAAATGGCACAATTTGTAAAAATTTATGAAGAAAACCCTAACGAACGTGAAATAGATAAAGTTGTAGCAATTTTAAAAAAAGGAGGGTTAATTATTTATCCTACAGATACGGTTTATGGTGTTGGTTGTGATATTACCAACGCGAAAGCTATGAGCAAAATCGCAAAAATTAAAAATATAAAATTGGATAAAGCCAATTTTTCATTTATTTGTTATGATTTAAGTAACCTTTCAGACTATGTTAAACAAATTGATACTCCAACCTATAAAATATTAAAAAAGACTTTACCAGGGCCTTATACATTTATTTTACCAGGAAATAATAATTTACCTAAAGCTTTTAAAAATAAAAAAACAGTAGGAATTAGAATACCTGATAATATGATTATTAGAGAGTTGGTTAAAAAATTAGGAAATCCAATTGTATCTACATCTATTTATGACGAAGATGATTTAATAGAATATACTACAGATCCTGAATTAATTTTTGAAAAATGGGAATCTAGGGTTGATATTGTAATTGATGGAGGTTACGGCGGTAATATTCCTTCTACAATTATTGATTTGTCTGATGGTGAAATAACAGTTCTTCGTGAAGGAAAAGGAAGCATTGATTTTTAACGTCGTGATAACTGAAATTAAAGGTCTTTAAAAGTTTTTTTTCTTTGTACAAAGTACTTCCAAACAATACTTCTAATTGCATAATAATTAGTTTGTTGAAACCCTTTTCTTTTTGCTATCATTTTAGTTAAATAAAAGTAAAAGCTAAAATGTGCTTTAATTATTGCAATGGTATGTTTAGGACGTAACTCAATTAAAAATTTAACACCTGCAATGCCATCAAGTAGTAATCGTGAAAAAATGATTAAAAACAGGTTGTCTTTCGGTACATTTTTCACAAGTGAGAATAGACTATTTCTAAAATTTAAAAAAGTTTTATGCGGGCTTTCTTCCTTCAAAGTAGCTCCTCCAACGTGATATACGGTTGAACTACCAACATATTTAATAGTTTTTTGAATGTTTTTTGCTCGCCAACACAAGTCTATCTCTTCTTGATGTGCAAAATAATCTTCATCAAAACCTTTTAACTCATGAAAAACTTCAGAACGAATAAAAAAGCAAGCTCCAGACGCCCAAAATATATCAATAATGTCATCATATTGTTTGTTATCTGTCTCTAGATCTGAGAAAATTCTTCCTCTGCAATATGGATATCCAAATTTATCTATAAATCCGCCTGCTGCACCGGCATATTCAAACTTAGATTTATCTTTATAATCTAATATTTTAGGTTGAATAATAGCTGTTTTAGGTTCATTTTTAAAAGTAGTAATAATTGAATTTAACCAGTTTTTAGTAACTTCAATGTCTGAATTTACCAAAGCAAAAACATCTGCATTCACATGTTGTAAAGCATCATTATACCCTTTGGCATAGCCGCCATTATTGTTGTTTTTTACAATTTTAATTTCAGGGTAATTTTCTTCAATAAATTTTATAGAATCATCTGTAGAGGCATTGTCTGCAATAACTATTTCTACATTAGGCAAATTGCTGTATTTTACAATTGAAGGAATAAATTTTTCCAATAATTGTTTACCATTCCAGTTTAAAATAACAACAGCTGTTTTCAATTCTTTATTCTTAGTTTAGATTTTAATATAATTAAATAGATTAGGCTTGTTAAAACTATTACAAATGTAATTACTGCAAAAATCCATTTTAATGACGTAAAAGTAGATGTTAATGAACAAATAGTATTGAGTTTTGTTGGATATTTTGAAAGCATTACTATAATTCCAGTATTTTCTAAAATATCAAACCAACTAATTAAAAAAGGCGTTAAGCTTACTATATTAAACCTTTCTAAATTATTAATTTTAAATAATGTTAAAATAATAAATGCATATGTAAAACCATAAATAATTGCATACGGAAAATCAATAAATAGTTCAGATAATTTATAGGCATTTCTTCCTTGCTCTCCAAGATTTTCAAATAAAGTATAAGCTACATCTGTTGAATATGAAAATTTTAAGTCTAAAATGGATTTTATGTCAATTTCTATAGCTGAAATTAATTCAGGAAACTTAGGGAGTAAAATAACATTAAATAGAACAATTAAAAATAATCCTATACTAATATTTCGTTTTGTAGCAAACTTTGTTAAAAAGGTATAAAAATGCTTCATTAATTGGTTTGTGTAAACGTTTTACTACTAATTTTCCACCCATTTTGGGTACTTAAAAGTATTAAATAGTCTGTATAAGATTTTTTAGAATATACAAATTTAGTCTTAAAATTTGCAATACTACCCGTGATGTCTCCATCTAATATTACGGTTTTAACTTCTTGAAATCCATCTGTTTTAACTTTGTTTAAATACGCCGTTAAAGGAATTACTATTTCGTTACCATTTAAACTGGTATATAAACTGGCATTCGTAGAAAAGGCACTTTGCAATTGTTTTATATTTGCATTTTTTCTTCCTTCAAAATAATTGGTTATTGTTTTTTCTATCGCTAAAAATTCATTTTTTTTGTTTAAAAAATTACGTAATACGTTATTAAATTCTTCAGATGCATTTATATATGGGAAATGTCCTTCATTATGAAAAGTATATACGTCAGCATCCTTATAGAGCTCTTTTATTTTTTTGCGTAATTCAGGTTGAATAAGTGGATCGTTATCAGATTCAATAATTAATTTAGGAATACGTTTAACACTATAATTAGATGGAGAAGCTGTAAAATTATCAATAACAACATAATATCTATTCATAAATTGTTTTTTACTAAAGGGCAAACTTGGTAAAAAAGCTTTTAATAATTCATTGTTTTTTGCAGCAGGAACTAGCTCATTATTTATTTTTTCTGTTGCTAATTTAGCTATTAATATTTCAGGCAAATAAGGTATTACCTTACTTTTTGTTGCATTTTCTTTCGCTATTAAGTTATTTGGAGGAAATGTATTTCCAAAAACTGCTTTTTCTATACGTTCAGGAATAATGGATACTAAATACTGTGTAATGTAGCCACCCATGGAAGTTCCAACGGCATAAAAATGGTTAATGTTTTCAGTTTCTAAAATTTTTAAAATACCATTTGATGCTTTTTCAAGTGTATTAATTTCTTCGGGAAGGGTATAGGTTATTACATTGTAATCTTTTTCAAATTCGGCTACTTGTTGCCACCATAAATCATAAGCACCACCCATTCCATGTGAAAAAAGAATGGTTTTAGCACCTTTTCCACCAGAATAGTAAATCCATTTTATACCATTAATAATAATTTCTTTTGTTGGTTTTTCTTGAAATTTCTTTAAATCTATAGCAGGTTTATCATTAGTTGTATAAATGCTAAAAAAATTGGTTTTAGGGGCTGGAATTAAAAATACACCAACAATAATTAATAGTAAAACAGCCACTATTTTTTTGAAATAACTCTTCTTCATTTCTTATTCGTTATAATTAGGAATGGAGTTTAAAAATACATATTCTTCTTTAAAAAAATCCATTTTACAATAATAGTGTTTTAATCCATTTGAAACTATTAAGTAGTTTGCATTTAATTTTAAGTTATAGCGAGCAATTTGATCAAAGGTGTGTTGTGTAATTTTAATTGAAGGTGCTTTACATTCTACAATTATTTCTGGAGTTCCTTCCACGTTAAAAACTAAAATATCTGTTCTTTTTGTTAAGTTGTTGATTGTTAGTTGCTTTTCAATAGCTATTAATGAAATAGGATACTTTTTTTCTTTAACCAAAAAATGAATAAAGTGTTGACGTACCCATTCTTCAGGAGTTAAACTCACATATTTTTTTCTCACAATATCAAAAATAGTGTACTTATTTTTGGTATTTTTGATTTTGAATTTATAAGTTGGTAAATTCAGTAAATGCATTTAACAAAAATGCTAATTTTTTTTTATAAATGAGTGACGTTGCTAAAATAGTTTCTGATATTGAAAATAGAAATATCAAACCTGTTTATTTTTTAATGGGTGAAGAACCGTATTATATTGATAAAATTTCAGAATTTATTGAAAATAATGTGCTTACTGAAGAGGAGAAGGGCTTTAACCAAATGGTTTTATATGGAAGAGATGTTACTATTGAAGAAATTATAGACAATGCCAAACGTTTTCCAATGATGGCAGAGCGTCAAGTGGTTATTGTTAAAGAAGCGCAAGACTTATCAAGAACAATTGAAAAATTGGTTTCGTATGTAGAAAACCCACAACCATCAACGATTTTAGTTATTTGCTATAAGTATAAAACTATTGATAAACGTAAAAAGTTGTACAAAGCCATTCAAAAAAACGGGTTGGTATATGAAAGTAAAAAGCTTTATGAAAATCAGGTTGCTGATTGGATTAGGCGTGTTTTATCTGGTAAAAAATATCAAATAGAATCTAAGGCTACATTAATGTTGGTGGAATTTTTAGGTAATAATTTAAGTAAAATAAGTAATGAACTTAATAAGTTAATGGTTGTTTTACCTAAAAATTCAGTAATTACACCTAAAGATATTGAAGAAAACATAGGAATTAGTAAAGATTATAACAATTTTGAGTTGAGAAAAGCTGTAGGTGAGCGCAATGTTTATAAAGCAAATATGATTATTAATTATTTTGCTCAAAACCAAAAAGCAAATCCTATGGTTGTTACAATCTCTTTGCTGAATAGTTTATTTACACAAATATTAGTTTATCATAGCATAAAAGATAAATCTAAAAGCAGTGTTGCCAGAGCTTTAAAAATAAACCCTTTTTTTGTTTCTGATTATATTACCGCTGCAAAAAACTATCCAATGCGTAAAACATCTCAGGTTATTGCTTTTTTACGTGAAGCAGACCTCAAAAGTAAAGGAGTAGGAGCAAATGCACTACCAAGTGGAGATATTTTAAAAGAACTAATTTTTAAAATAATTCATTAATATTTTTAGAATTTAAAAGTTTGTAATTTTAGCTTCCAATATTGTACTAAACTATTGCTTATCAACTTTAATTCGAGTATTTCTGTTTGCTAATTCCCAAGCTGTATAAAAAATAAGCTGAGTTCGTTTTGCTAATAGTTCATAGTTAATTTTATCAGGTGTATCAGAGGCTTTATGATAGTCTTTATGCGTTCCATTAAAATAGAAAATTATAGGGATGTTGTTTTTAGCAAAGCTGTAATGGTCAGATCTATAATAGAAGCGGTTAGGGTCGTCGTCACTATTATACGTGTAGTCTAAATTTAATTTTGTAAACTTATTATTTATTTCTTCTGATAATTGATGAAGCGCTGTACTCAATTTGTTTGAACCTATTAAATAAATATAATTAGGACTAAATGTGTGAATTGTATCAACACGTCCAATCATATCTATATTTAAGTCTACTACCGTATTTTTTAACGGAAAAATAGGAAAATTCGTATAATATTTAGAGCCTAACAATCCTTTTTCTTCACCCGTAACATGTAAAAACAATATAGACCTTTTTGGTTTATTTCCTTCTTCAGCTGCTTTTTGAAATGCTTCAGCAATTTCTAAAATGGCAACAGTTCCAGAACCATCATCATCGGCTCCATAATATGTTTTACCATTTTTCACTCCAAGATGGTCATAGTGAGCAGAGAGTATAATAATTTCATGAGGCTTCTCGTTTCCTTTAATAAAAGCCACTACATTTTCTGAAGGATTTATACCTAGTTTTAGATGCTCAGTAGGAATTGCTTGAAAATAATCATTTCCGCCGTACGGAGATTTGATAGCATGCGCTATATAAAAATTTTTTAAAAATTCAGCAGCTTTTTTTTGACCTAACTCACCAGTTTCTCTACCTTTAAATTCATCAGAAGCAACCGTATATAAAAGTTTTTTTAAATCGTTAGAAGTTATAGTGTTTGCATATTTAGTGGCTATTTTTCCTGTAATAATAGAAGAACTGGAAATACTATAATTACTTCCACAACTTAAAAATACTGTTGATAAAATGAATAGTAATAAATTTTTCATTGAAAGAATTTAAACACTCAAATATATTAAAATTATTGAGAGTTAGAAATGGTGAACTGCTTTAATGTTTTGTTAAAATGAATTAAATTTGAATCAAAAAGTTGATTTACATAATTATTAGCTATTAGCGTATTTGTTTTTCCTGAAACAAAATTTGAAGGAGTCATTAGCCACAATTCATCAGCCAATTGTAATGCTAAGTTAATTTCATGAGTAGATACTATAATTGTTTTGTTAAAGTTTACTGCTAATTTTTTTAACAGTGTAAAAGTTTCAAGGGTATGGTGCAAATCTAAATGTGCGGTTGGCTCGTCTAGAATAATTAAATCGGTGTTTTGAGCTAATGCTCTAGCTATTAACACTTTTTGCAATTGACCATCACTTAGTTCATAATACCTTGAGTGTATTAAGTGGGTTGTGTTTGTTTGTTCAAGGGCAGTATTTATAAATTGCAAGTCATTGTCTGTTAATTTTCCAACCCAATTTGTATATGGTTGCCTTCCAAGAGCTACCAATTCAAAAACAGATAAATTGCTTTCAGGCAATCGTTCAGTTAAAACTAAACTGAGGGATTTTGATAAGTTGAGATTGTTTAACGTATTTAGGTTTTGATTGTTAATAAAAATTTCACCATTTAAAGCGGGTTGTACCTTTGTTAGCGTTCTTAATAAGGTAGATTTACCTATGCCGTTTTTACCCAGTAAACACACTAAATTTCCTTTCTTTAATTGAATATTGAGGTTTGAAGCTATGGTATTTACTTCTTTTCTTGAAGTGTATCCAATACTTAAATTGTTGGTTTTAATAATATGTTTACTTTCTACTTTCAATTAATAATTTATTTTACGTTTTCTTATCAATAACCAAATAATTATGGGCGCTCCAAATAATGAAGTAATAGCATTAATAGGAAGTGTATATTCACTATTTGGCAATTGGGCAATGCTATCGCAAATTAACATAATAATTGCACCGCTAATTGCAACAGCAGGTAATAATATTTTATGATTTGATGTATGAAACATTAATTTTGTTAAATGAGGAACTGCTAAGCCTATAAATGCTATAGGCCCAGAAAAAGCAGTAATAACTCCTGTTAATAAACTGGTTGAAATTAATGTTAAATTACGAGTTTGTTTTACATTTACACCCATACTTTTTGCATAATTTTCACCTAAAAGCAGGCTGTTTAAGGGCTTTATAATAAGAGTAACCAATAGAACTCCAATTAAAAATACAACTAACAGAGCATTAATTTCTGCCCAGCTAAGATTTCCTAAACTTCCAAAACTCCAAAATAAATATTGTTGTAATTGACTAGCACTGCTAAAATAGGCCAATACACTAATAATAGCGGCAGTTAAACTACCAAACATTAATCCTATAATTAATATTGACATGGTGTTTCTAACCTTAACTGCAGCTAACATTACAGCAGAGAGTACTAAGAAAGCACCTAAACTAGCAGCAATTGCCATTCCCCAATTTGTAAATGCATAAGTTGTAATAGTTACTCCTAAAAAAGAGGCTCCTAAAATTAAAATTGCAACCCCTAAACTTGCGCCAGAGCTTATTCCTAAAACAAAAGGTCCTGCAAGCGGATTTCTAAAAAGAGTTTGCATTAATAAGCCACTAATTGATAAGCCAGATCCAACAATAATAGCTGTGATTGCCTTAGGTAGCCGGTAGTTTAAAACAATAGATTTCCAAGATTCTTTTTCTACTTCACCTGTGTAAAATGATAGAAAAATTTGTTTTAAAGGTATTGAAACTGAACCTAAACTAATATTTATAAAGATAGTTAGGAGTAATGCTAAAGTTAACAATACAAAAATAGTTCTATATGATTTTATTGGATTTATCAAGAATGCTCAGCTAAAAAGGTTATTAATTTTTTCATTGCCTTACCTCTATGACTTATCGTGCCTTTTTCAGTTAAACTCATCTCTGCAAATGATTTGTTATAGCCATTTGGCATAAAAATAGGATCATAGCCAAAGCCACTTTCTCCTTTTTTTTCTTTTAATATGGTTCCTTTACAAACTCCTTCAAATAAATGTTGTTTTCCATGAATATTTAATGCTATTGCAGTTCTAAACTGGGCATTTCTATTTGCGCTATCTTTAAGATTTTTTAATAATTTTTCCATATTATCATTAGCGTTATTTTCGTTACCTGCATAACGTGCTGAGTAAACTCCAGGCTCATTATTTAATGCTTCAACTTCCAAGCCAGTATCATCGGCAAAACAGTTTAATCCATATTTTTTTGTGATAAAATTTGCCTTTATAATTGCATTTCCTTCAAGTGTTTTAGCAGTTTCAGGAATATCTTCAAAACAATGAATATCGGCTAAACTAACAATTTTAAAATTGGTAAGTATTGCCTGAACTTCTTTTAGTTTGTTTAAATTGTTTGTAGCAAAAACAAGTTTTAGTTTATTCATGATGATAGGGTTCGTTTTTTAAAATGGTAAATGCTCTATAAATTTGTTCAACAATAAATAACCGAATCATTTGATGTGAAAATGTCATTTTTGACAAAGCTATTTTTCCTTGCGCCTTTTTATAAATAGTTTCTGAAAAACCATAAGGTCCACCAATAACAAATACCAATTGTTTTATACCTGAATTCATTTTTTGTTGAAGGAATTTTGAAAATGCTATGGAACGAAATTCTTTCCCTTTCTCATCTAACAATATTAAAACATCTGTTGAACTTATTTTTTTTAAAATTAGTTCACCTTCTTTCTCTTTTTGTTGAGATTCACTTAAATTTTTAACATTTTTAATGTCTGGAATAATTTCAAGTTCAAATTTAATATAATGTTTTAATCTTTTTTGATAGTTTTCTATCAAAAGTTGTAAATTTTTATCATCGGTTTTACCTATGCTTAACAATTTAATTTTCATTTGGTAAATATAAAAAGAAATAAAGATGAATTTTTTGAAAATAAAAAAGTTATTTTTGTTATAAAATAGCATAAAATGATTAGCAAAAAACAATTTGAAAAAGAACTAAACATTATAATCTCAAATGCTATTAGAGAAGATGTTGGAGGCGGAGATTATAGTTCATTAGCTTGCATTCCAGAAAGTGCACAAGGAAAAGCAAAATTATTAGTAAAAGAAGCTGGTATAATTGCTGGCGTTGAATTTGCAAAGAAAATTTTTAAATATGTAGATATAAATTTGGAGATTGAAACTTTAATTAATGATGGGGAAGAGGTGAAATATGGTGATGTTGTTTTTTATGTGTCAGGTAGTTCGCTATCTATTTTAAAGGCAGAGCGTTTAGTGTTAAATGCTATGCAGCGTATGAGTGCTATAGCAACAAAAACCAATAAGTTTGCGAATTTACTTAAAGGAACCAAAACTAAGATTTTAGATACCAGAAAAACAACTCCAGGTATTAGGGCTATTGAAAAATGGGCGGTTAAAATTGGAGGAGGTGAAAATCATAGGTTTGCGTTGTATGATATGATTATGCTAAAAGATAATCACATAGATTTTGCTGGTGGTATTACAAAAGCAATTCATAAAACACAACGTTACTTAAAAGAAAACCATCTCGATTTAAAAATTATTGTTGAAGCACGAAGTTTGAAAGAAATTGAAGAAATATTAAAATCTAACACTATTTATAGAATTTTAATTGATAACTTTAACTATGATGATACTCGAAAAGCTGTTAAAATGATAGGTAATAAATGTTTAACAGAATCTTCAGGAGGAATAACATTGGAAACAGCACGTAAATATGCCGATTGTGGAGTAGATTATATTTCTTCAGGAGCTTTAACGCATTCAGTGTATAATATGGATTTAAGTTTAAAAGCAGTTTAATGACAAAAAAAATTGAAGAGAGCTTAGATAAAATTCCAATTGTAAATTGGATTGTAAGATTGGTAAAAAAAATAAAAATACCCGGTTTGCACGGCATGTCTTTGTACGACGTTATTGAAATGTACGTTATTGGAATTGTAAAAGGAGCTTTAACCTCTAGAGCAGGAGGAATAGCATTTAGTTTTTTTATGGCGTTATTCCCTTTTTTACTCTTTATTTTGACGTTAATTCCTTATGTGCCAATTGAAGGATTTCAAAAGGATTTTTTATTTATGATTGAGCAATTATTACCTCCCAACACAGCTAATTCTGTGCAAGAAGTAATTGCAGATATTGCTAATAATAGATATGGAGGATTACTTTCATTTGGATTTATTGCTTCTGTTTTTTTAATGACTAACGGCGTAAATGCCATTTTAGGAGGTTTTGAATATTCGTACCATGTTACCGAAATGCGTAATATTTTACGCCAGTATTTTATTGCTATGGGAATGGCAATTTTATTGTCGTTTATTTTGGTTTTAACCGTTGCGGTAAGTATCTATTTTGAAATAGGAATAAACGATTTAAAGTCAAATGGATGGCTTGAAGATGAGGTTTTTTGGATTGAAAAAGGTCGGTTTCTGTTTTTTGTAATATTAATTTTTGTTTCAGTATCTCTATTGTACAAGTATGGAACAAAAGAAGTAAAAAACCATGCCTTTTTTGCCCCAGGATCAATTTTAACAACATTGCTTACCCTAGTAATGTTTAAGGTGTTTGCTATTTACGTACTAAAATTTGCAACCTATAATAAATTATATGGTTCTATAGGAACCCTACTAGTTCTTATGTTATTTGTTTGGATAAATTCAATCATATTATTATTAGGGTTTGAACTAAATGCTAGCATAAATCGTTTAAGGAAATCACATTTTAAAAAAATAAATCAATGAAAATAGTTGCAATGATTCCTGCAAGATATGAAGCTAGTCGTTTCCCAGGTAAATTAATGAAAGACTTAGCAGGGAAAACAGTTATTTTAAGAACCTATGAAGCCACAAAAAACACGGGCCTATTTGATGAAGTATATGTTGTAACAGATAGTGAACTAATTTTTAATGAAATAACTTCAAAAGGAGGTAAGGCAATAAAAAGCAAAAAGGAACACAAATCTGGAAGTGATAGAATTGCTGAAGCTGTTGAAGATATGGATGTTGATATTGTTGTTAATGTTCAGGGAGATGAGCCTTTTACGCAAACAGAGTCGTTATTTGAACTGCTAGAAGTTTTTAAACTAGATACAGATAAAGTAATTGATATTGCTTCTTTAATGCTGAAAATTGAAGAGGAAGAAGAAATTAAAAACCCAAACAATGTAAAAGTAGTTGTTGATGAAAATAGTTTTGCACTATATTTTTCACGTTCTCCAATACCATTTCCAAGAGAAAAATTGGAAGCAACTTATTTTAAACATATAGGAATTTATGCTTTTAGAAAAAAAGCTTTATTAAAATTTACTAAATTACCAATGAATAAGTTGGAGAAAACAGAAAAATTAGAGAACCTTCGTTTTTTAGCTAACGGATTAAAAGTGAAAATGATAGCAACTAATTATACTGCTATTGGAATTGATACACCTGAAGATTTAGAAAAAGCAAATAGAATATTTAAGTTAAATGAAAACATGCAGTAGAAACAACCAAGAAAAGCTTTAATTAGTTTTTTTAATTTCGGATATTTGCAAACTAATTTTTTAAAATGGCACAAAAACCAAGCATACCAAAAGGAACACGTGATTTTTCACCAACTGAAGTAGCGAAAAGGAATTATATTTTTTCAACAATTAAACAAGTGTTTGAAGTGTATGGTTTTCAACCTATTGAAACTCCATCCTTTGAAAAGTCTGAAACATTGATGGGTAAATATGGCGAAGAAGGAGATAGACTTATTTTTAAAATATTAAATTCGGGAGATTATTTAAAGAAAGTGGATGATGATTTAATAGCATCTAAAGATAGTTTAAAAGTAACTACAAAAATTTCAGAAAAAGCATTGCGTTACGATTTAACAGTACCTTTTGCACGGTATGTTGTACAACATCAAAACGAGTTGGTTTTTCCTTTTAAACGCTATCAAATGCAACCAGTTTGGCGTGCAGATAGACCGCAAAAAGGACGATTTAGAGAATTTTATCAGTGCGATGCAGATGTGGTTGGAAGCCAAAGTTTATGGCAAGAAGTAGAATTTGTACAACTATATGATGCCGTTTTTAGTAAGTTAAAATTAATAGGAACGACTATTAAACTCAATAACCGAAAAATATTAGCCGGTATTACTGAAATAATTGGTGCAAAAGATAAATTGATTGATTTTACGGTTGCTCTTGATAAATTAGATAAAATTGGAGCCGAGGGAGTAACTAAAGAAATGTTGTCAAAAGGAATTTCAGAAGAAGCTATTCATAAAGTACAACCATTGTTTCAATTTAATGGAAGTAACCAAGATAAATTAAATCAGCTACAAAATTTATTAGAAGCATCTGAAGAAGGAATGCAAGGTGTTGAAGATTTGAGATTTGTGATTGCTAATATTGAATCTTTAGGATTGCAATCTGCCACCTTAGAATTAGATGTTACTTTAGCAAGAGGGCTGAATTATTATACAGGTGCTATTTATGAAGTTATAGCACCAGAAGGTGTAAAAATGGGGTCTATTGGAGGTGGAGGAAGATATGATGATTTGACAGGGATTTTTGGATTGCATGATATGAGTGGTGTAGGTATTTCTTTTGGATTAGACCGAATTTATTTAGTATTGGAAGAATTACATTTATTTGATGAAGTAGCACTACCAAAGCCAAAAGTACTATTTATAAATTTTGGTGAATTGGAAGCCGCTTATTGTATGAAAGCTTTGATTGGCCTTAGAAATAAAGGAATTAAATCAGAATTGTACCCTGATAGTTCTAAAATGAAAAAACAACTAAATTATGCGAACAAAAGAAAAATACCTTTTGTGGTAATTGTTGGTGAAAATGAGATTAATAATGGTAATTATACATTGAAAAATATGCAAACAGGTAAACAAAAAGTTTGTACTTTGGAAGAATTACTAAAAATCACAGCATAACTTTAAAAAGTAAGTTGTAAATTTACAGGCTAAATAGTAGATAATGTTTGAAGTTAAAAACGGAATGAAAAATAGAATAGATGAACTAGGAGATGACCACGTAGGCTCTTCTGCTAAAACGCCATTAAGAGCTGATGCTTTTGATATTTCAGACCAAGAAAAGTTGATTAAAATTGAATCAAGTGTCAAAGATATTTTAACAACATTAGGAATGGATTTAGAAGATGACAGCTTAAAAGGAACACCTCAAAGAGTTGCTAAAGCTTATGTTAATGAGATTTTTAGTGGTTTAAATCCTAAAAACAGACCTAAATTATCAACTTTTGATAATAATTATAAATATGGTGAAATGCTAGTAGAAAAAAATATTACGGTATATTCTACTTGTGAGCATCATTTGTTACCAATTGTTGGACGAGCTCATGTTGCCTATATTTCAAATGGAAATGTAATAGGTTTGTCTAAAATGAATAGAATTGTAGATTATTACGCTAAAAGACCGCAAGTGCAGGAACGCTTAACAATGCAGGTGGTTCAAGCTTTGCAAGAGGCTTTGGGGACTGAAGATGTTGCCTGTGTAATTGATGCAAAACATTTATGTGTGAATTCAAGAGGAGTACGCGATATTGAAAGTAGTACTGTAACTTCTGAATTTGGAGGGAAATTCAAAAACAAAGAAATTAAACGAGAATTTTTAGACTATATAAAAATGGAAACAGATTTTGAATAAAAATTCTTTACAATAAATTTAAAAGCATCCAATTGGGTGCTTTTTTAATTAAAACCTATTGATAAAAAAGCGATACTTATAATAAAAAGGCTATTTAAACTCGAATTCATTTGCTGAATTTATATAACTTTTCTTGATAAGATAATTCTTATAAATAATGAAATAAATGCTCCAAATGAAATATAACAGATAAAATTAATACATAAGAAAAAATGATAAGTTGTATGCAAGCGTATGAAAAATTAAATTAGGAAAACACTAGGATTTATAAATGAGATTGAATAAATTTAATAGTTAAAAAATTGAAATTTTAAATAGTATCATTATGAAAAATAAATTGAACCTATTTTATTTAATTGCCCTAACATTATTTATTTATTCTTGCTCAAATTCAAATAACGACAGGCCAATTGGACAATGGGATGACATTATAAAATTATCCACAAAAGATGTTACTTTTAAATCTACTTCAGATTCTATAACCATTACAACAGAAGGAGATTGGTGGTGGATTATAGGAATAACAGTTAATAATGAACATTTTGCGATTCCTGACAATATCAATATTGAATCAGATAACTATGTCATCAAACAGGATTGTTTTACGGTTGAGAAAAAAGACAATAACACATTGTATATAGAATTAGATGAAAATCTAACAGGCACTGAAAGAATAGTAGTTGTAGAGCTTGAAGCAGGAGATTATTTTGATAGAGTTATAATAACCCAAGATCCGAAATAAAAGATTGACTATTTTGTAAGCATTATGAAAAGACGTCAGCATACAACACCTCATAAAATTTATGCTTACATTTAAACTAAATAACGAACCGATAAATATTTAACAAACGATTTACGATGTCTGAAAAATCTTCAATTTTCAAGTCGCACAAATCTTATAAAATCTCGTTGTGCTCCCTGAGAACGTAGGCACCTAAAAACCAGCATATAATTAAATTTTTATTCAACATATTCTAAAATATCACCAGGTTGACAGTTTAATGTTAAACAAATTGCATTTAGTGTAGAAAAACGAATTGCTTTAACCTTTCCTTGTTTTAGAATTGAAAGATTGACTGTTGACACACCAACTTTTTCAGAAAGTTCTTTTAATTTCATTTTCCTTTTAGCTAGCATAACATCTAAATTCACAATAATAGGCATACTTATAAATTTAAACTATTAATGAATTTTCAATATCATTTAATAAGTTATCATAATTTTTTTCATTTTTACCCCAAGAATATATTTGAAATAAAGTTGTGGAACAGAACTTCATTATTGTTTCGTTTCCATTTGTTTCAAAACTGATGTATAAATTTTCACCCCAAGACTTAAATGTTATAGTTGAGATTGCTAAAATTTCAAGTTTTTCTTTATTCGTTTCAACCAATTTAAAATTGGAACTATTAATTACCTCAATAATTTTTTCAAACATCAAATCTTTAGGTATATCATATGATTTTTGATGCCAAACTTTTGTTGTAAAAAGATTATATTGGTTTGTAAAGTAATTCTTGAATGAAAGAGATTTTCTAATTATTAAATTGAAAATAAAAAAAACTACAATTAGAAAGAGAAAAACCATTATTATAGGGTTATTAGGTTTTAAATAGTAAGTTATTAAACCTGAAATAAGCATAATTAAGATTGCTACCAAAATATGTTTGAAAGTTGTCATAAACAATAATTTTTTAAATTTAAATACAAATAAATACATTAAAAGAATGAAAAGCAAATATTATTTAATGTTTATCATTAAATAATTAACGATATAAATTAAAAATAAGTAATCACCAATCACTAAGTACAACAAAAACACACATAAGTGTATATGTAGTATTCCTAATTAGGTGCTAAAAGAGTGAATGGGTAATAAGGAATATTTCTAAGAATCCAAAAAACGACTACAATTATTAATATAATAATAGGTGTTTTAGGATGATACATATAATTGTAAATATGCTTTTTAAAAAATAGATTTAAACTGGTTACAATTAAGTGATAACCTATAAGAAGTACGCCCAAAAGGTATAAGATATTTTGCTGTAATACACCCAAAATATTTAAATGTAAAAGCTGGTGTGTAGCGCGTTGACTGCCACAACCCGGACAATACAAACCGGTAGTAACATATAGAGGGCACTTTGGAAAAAAGTTAACATTACTAGGGTTTACAAAAAAAAATAGGAATGCTATAACTATTCCAAGTACCAACACTCCTATATATTTTAATTTCATTAAAATTAATTTAGTTTCCTAAACCCATAATAGCTGCTCCTCCTAGGGCAAAAAGAAAAATAGCATATAAAATTACAATTGCTATTCCTGCAAATAAACCCCATTTCATCCATTTTTTTGCATTTTCAGAAGCTTCTATAGCTCCTTGATAATCACCAGCAGCAAATTTAGAATTCACCTGACTGGCAAAAACAATGCCTGCAATACCAAAAGGTAAGCAGCAAAAAATAGTTACTAAAATTGATTCAACTAAATAATTTTTAGGTTGGTTTTGTTCCATCTTTTTCTAGATTAAAATTTATAACGATGTTAAATGTACAAATTTTATATAGATTATTTAATGTCCTCAAAAATAAAATGAGACTCTTCAATTCATTTAATATTTAATTTTTATATTCTGCAATAATATTATGTTAACTTTGTTTCATTATTTTTAGATACAATAGGGTATGATGAGTTTTAAAGTTGGTGATAATGTGGCTGTAATTGATGATGTACTTAAAGGAAAAGTAATTGAAGTGCATAATGGTAAAATTATTGTTGAAACTTCTGATGGGTTTCCTTTCGATTTTTCTCCAAATGAATTGGTAGTCATCAAAGAAAGTCAAAAAGAACTCTCTAAGTTTAGTGATATTTCTAATGAGAATTTATTAGAAAAGTTAAGTCAAACAGCCTCTAAAAAAAATACACCAAAATTTAAGTCTACCGTAAAGCAAGATAAATTACCACCAATGGAAGTAGATTTACATATCCATCATTTAACTGCTTCAACAAAGGGGATGGATAATTATGACATGTTAAATATTCAAATGAATGAAGCAAAACATAAACTGGAGTTTGCTATTAAAAATAGAATTCCTAAAGTTGTTTTTATTCATGGAGTGGGTGAAGGGGTTTTAAAAACAGAACTTGAATTTTTATTTAAAAATTACCATGTTACTTGGTATGAAGCTTCTTTTAAAAAATATGGTTTAGGAGCAACAGAGGTTTATATATACCAAAACCCTAAAGATTAATAGCTAGAGTGTCCCAAAATAAAAATTTTCGAACAAAATTCGTTCATTTGTATCATTAAACAATAAATTTGAAATACTAATTTCATACGTGTAACTGGTAATAACACCATCTGTTAAATTTGCAGTAGTTGTAATGTTAATTGTACCACTTTCAGCAATTAACTCCTTTACAACAATTGGTGTTGCAGGAGGTATATCTTGACAAAAATAATTAGCTTCTATACCCTCTTTAAAAATTCTATAAATCACACTTGAAACGGTAGAAATAGGAATTGATTTTTCACCTTCTATAGTCCCTAAATCAGTAGGGCTAAGAGTTAAAACAATTGCTTCAGTACCATTACTGTTTGTTTTATAAAGAATATATTCTCCACAACTATTTACAGTATCAGTAAATTCAAAAGCAGGCACATCAAAATCACCATCATTACAAGCAAACAATGAGAATGTTAAAAAAAGAAGTATGATTTTTTTCATTTTAAATAAAATTTTTAAAAAACAAAAATAAGTGTTTTATACAATTCAACGTTAAATGAAACCAACTATTTTAATTACTTTTGCTTTTAATGAAAAGTATATATTTAGATAATGCAGCAACAACACCTATTTTACCTGAAGTAATTGATGTAATTAGCAGTTCAATGGCTACTATTTATGGAAATCCATCTTCAACACATCAAATAGGAAGAAAAGCTAAATCGTTGGTTGAAACAGCCCGTAAGAATATTGCAAAACACTTAAATGTAGCTTCAAATGAAATAATTTTTACCGCTGGAGGAAGTGAGGCCGATAATTTAATTTTACAAAATTCGGTTAAAAATTTAGGCGTAACTACAATAATTTCATCTAAAATTGAGCATCATGCCGTATTGCATACCATTAAAAATCTTGTAAAAGAATTTGGAATTACTGCTTTATGGGTTGATTTGGACGAAAATGGAGATATAAATTATACGCATTTAGAACAATTGCTTCAACAAACAGATGGAAAAAAAATAGTGAGTTTAATGTACGTGAATAATGAGATTGGGAACTTATTAAATTTAAAAAAAGTTTCAGATTTATGTTTAAAATATGATGCGTTATTTCATTCTGACACAGTTCAAGGGGTTGGACATTTTGAAATAGATGTAAAACAAATTCCAATTGATTTTTTTACTGCTAGTGCTCATAAATTTCACGGGCCTAAAGGAGTAGGGTTTGCATACATAAAAAAAGGTTTTGGTATTTACCCCATTTTGCACGGAGGTGAGCAGGAAAGAGGAGCAAGAGCCGGAACTGAAAATATACACAGTATATTAGGAATGGAAAAGGCCTTAGAAATAGCATTAACAAATTTGGAAGAAGAATCTACATATATTCAAAAATTAAAAAGTTCTTTTATTAAAGAACTTAAAAGTAATTTTAAAGAAATTAAATTTAACGGACTGTCAGAAAGTGAAACTAAAAGTAGTTATATAATATTAAATGTTAGATTTCCCAAAGAATATGCGATGCTTCTATTTAATTTAGATTTAAAAGGAATTGCAGTTTCAGGAGGAAGTGCTTGCCAAAGTGGCAGTAATAAAGGTTCACACGTGTTAAACACCATACTTTCTGAAGCCGAAACAACCAAAACTTCAGTGCGATTTTCTTTCAGTAAATTTAATACTGAACAAGAAATAGATACTGTAATTGATGTATTAAAACAAATAATAAATTAAATGTTAAATTATCCTTTAAAGTTTAGACCAATATTGAAAGAAAAAATTTGGGGAGGTAATAAATTGGTTACCAAACTGAATAAAAACTCGTTATTAAAAAATATTGGCGAAAGTTGGGAGATTTCTGATGTAGAAAATAATATTTCAATTGTTTCTAATGGAAATTTAAAAAATAAATCGTTGAAGGAGCTGCTTCAAGTGTATAAAGCTAATTTAATTGGAGAAAATAATTACATAAATTTTGGAAATAAATTTCCTTTATTAATTAAGTTTATTGATGCAAAACAAGATTTATCTGTTCAAGTACATCCAAATGATGAATTGTCAAAAAAACAGCATAATTCTTTTGGGAAAACCGAAATGTGGTATATTATTGAGGCTGATAAAAATGCCAAACTTATTTTAGGTTTTAACGGTATTATTACACCTAAACAATATACTCATTTACTAGAAGAGCATAAAATAATGTCTGTTCTAAATAGCGAAAATGTTAAAAAAGGTGATGCTTTTTTTATTGAACCAGGAACTGTACATTCAATTGGAGCTGGAATAGTGTTGGCTGAAATTCAACAAACATCAGATATTACTTATAGAATTTATGATTTTGACAGAGTTGATGCAAATGGTAATAAACGAGAATTACATACAAAATTAGCTCTTAAGGCAATAAATTTTAATGATAAAATAGCGTGTAAATGTAATTATTCAACTAAAATAAATACATTTAATAATATAGTTAGTTGTAATTATTTTAAAACAAACTTTATACCTATTGTTAAAGAAAAAGTTATTGATTATTCAAAAACTGATTCATTTGTAATTTTTATGTGTGTTGAAGGAAGTGCAACAATCTCTATTTTTGGTAATTCAGAAACAGTAATTTTTGGAGAAACAATATTGATTCCTGCAACTGCTGAAAAAGTGAGTATAACAACTAAAACTAGCTGTAAATTGTTGGAAATTACAGTTTAGATAACATTGACTTCAATTTCAATTTCAATGTTGAAAATTTCCGTTACTTTTTGTTGAATTTTTTTAGACAAACTTAATATTTCTTTTCCAGTAGCATTGCCATAATTTACCAATACTAAAGCTTGTTTAGAGTGTACACCGGCATCACCAAAGCGTTTCCCTTTAAATCCGCATTGTTCAATTAGCCAACCTGCAGGTATTTTTATCTCATTGTTATTAACTATATAATGTGGAATTTTAGGATAGTTTTCTTTCAATATGTTGAAATGTTTTTTTGAAATTACAGGATTTTTAAAAAAGCTACCACTATTTCCAATTTCTTTTGGGTTTGGTAATTTACTTTGCCTAATTGCAATTACAGCATCTGAAACATCTTTAATAGTAGGCGTTTTTTTATTTTGAATAATTGCACTAATAGCTCCATAAGAAGTATTTAGGATATGATTATTTTTAGTGAGCTTAAAAGTTACATTTACAATAATGTATTTACCTTTTAATTCATTTTTAAAAATAGAATTTCGATATCCAAAGTTACATTCGTCTTTTGTAAATATTTTAGTTTTTCCAGTTTTAATTTCAAGAGCTTCTAATTGGTAGAATGTATCTTTAATTTCAACTCCGTAAGCGCCAATATTTTGAATAGGAGAGGTCCCCACATTTCCTGGTATTAGCGATAGATTTTCTAGTCCGCCATAGTTTTGTGAAATACACCAAAGAACAAATTCGTTCCAATTCTCCCCAGCTTCAGCAGTTACATAAACAATATCTTTTTCAGTGTCGTTAACTATAATCCCTTTTAAATTTAAATGAATTACTAATTTCTCAATATCAGAAGTTAGCAACATATTACTACCTCCACCCAATAAGAAAATATCATTGTTTAAATTAATAATTTCAACAAGTTTTTTTACTGAATTTATAGCTATAAATTGTTTGGCGTAAACATCAATGCCAAACGTATTGTATTCTTTTAAAGATATGTTGTGTTGGATATTCAATTAACTTTTGCTTAAAAAAATATACGATCATTTTTCAGTGAAATTAGTAAAAATAATTGATTTTTCTTTTTTAAACTATAAATAATTTACTTGTTAAAAAGGGTAGGGTCTATGTTGTTTTTATCCCTAATTTATTTTGTTAAAAAGTTGCTTTTAATCCTATATTAAATGCCCTTGGCATACCCGATCTTAAGCCTGCAGGTCTTCTAGATGCAACATATACTTTGTTTGTTAAATTCGTAGCATTGGCAAAAATAGAGATATTCTTATGCAATATATAATTAGCACTACTGTCAATTACAAGATAAGATTCTATTTTTTCATTGAGAGGAATTTTCCCTTGTCCTGGTAAAGTGCGCATTTCTCCTAAATATTTACCACTTACATTGAAACTAAACTGTGGATGTTCTAGTCCAAGTATAAGTGTAAGTTGATTATTTGCTAAATATGGGAATTGATCTCCTGCTGAAACTTTTCCCCACCCTCCAAAATCACTCTCAAAGTCATTTTGAAATTTGGCATCAGTATAAGTGTAAACTATGGTAATAGGCAGATTAATTGTTCGTTGTTTTTTTGAAGCCAATAGGTCATAAGTAAGTTGAAATTCTAATCCCTTTGTTTTTACTTGTCCACCATTAAATAAATCACCTGTACCATCACCTCCCGCAGCGGCAAGATCAGACCCTAATAAATTACTGTAATTATTATAAAAAATAACAGGTTTGTAGGATAAAGAATTTTTACTATATCTCAGCCCTAATTCATAGTTTATACTTTTTTCAGGTTTTGTTCCTTCTTTTGAACCTGGAGGTGAAAATCCTTTATGAATACCTGCAAAAGTACTTGTACTTTCACTAAACTGGTAATCGAACCCAATTCCAGGAATAAAAACATCTACATTGTTGCTTCTTTTTGACAGATTGATTCCTTCTCTGTTAATATCTGATGTTCCATAGTCTAACCTTTTTAAGGTTATGTTTTCATATCTAATACCGGGAGTTGCTGAAAATTTACCTATATTAATTTTGTATTGTATATAAGTTGCTATTGCGTCTGCAGTTTCAATTCGGTTACTTTCTGTACCGGGTATTCCTTCTTTAGTTAAATTCATAATGCCATTATTCATAGAAAACTCATCTACCCATTGGAAGCGATCTACTTGGTCTTGATGTACTCTAAATCCAAAATCAATTTTATGAGCTATATTATTGGTTTTAAAATTATATCCAAAAATTGTTTGAATACCTTTTGCATAATAAGAGCGATTGTTTGCTTTTACAAAAAGAGCATCTTCATATGTGCTGGTAGATCCTGTTAAAATAGCAAAAGCATCTTCGGAATCTAATGGGTTTTCTAGCAATGAATTAATACTTGTTTTTGTTCCGGTATTATCTTTTACTTTATTTAGTTTGAACCAATTTCTGTAAAATTTAGAATAATAAGCTGTAGTTGAGATATTAAAATTCTCTGAGAAATTTGCAACATGTGTTAATGAAAATTGTGAGTGCTTTGTATTCATTTGATCTTTTTGTGAAGCAGCATACCTACGATATGGATTGGCATTAAAATCTTCTTGTGTTAAGCCAAGGTAGGTTTCATTAGAGACTTCATTAGATCTACCTATTTTAAAGGTTAAAGATTGATATACTTTTGCATCATCATCGGTATTGATTCGAAATTTTGCCAAATAATCTTTTTTATCAAAACCGGTATTCCCTCCACCGTCTAATTGTTTAAAACCATTAGAACTATATTGAAATGTTTCTACAATATATGCGAAGTTTTTATAAGAATTACCCACAAAAGCATGTAGGTTTTTACCTCCAAAACTACCTGTAATCAAGTTTAACCTTCCCGAGAACTCATAAGGAATTTGTGTTGATATTAGATTAATAGCACCTCCTGTGGTGTGAGGGCCATATTTTATTTGGCTACTACCTTTTAGAATTTCTATTGCCTGCATTCTTCCTATTGTTGGGAAATAATAAGCTGCAGGAGCTGCATATGCAGCAGGAGCCATAAGCACCCCATCTTCCATTACTGTAATTTTTGAGCTTCTCTCTACTCCAGTTCCTCTTAAACCAATATTAACACGAAGTCCAAAGCCATCTTCCTCCTGTATATTAACACCAGGAACAGCGCGTAAAATTCTATTAATATCTGTATAACTAAATTTTTGAATTTCTTTTGGTGTAATATAATGTACAGAACCCATAATTCCTTTTATTCCTGAAATACCACCAGTCATTATAACAACTTCAGAAAGTGACGAAACAGCCTCTATCATTGTGAAATTTAAATTCAGAATCTCGTTTTCTTGAATAGAAATTTCTTTTTTTATGGTATGATATCCAATTGCAGAAATTACCAATGTATATTGTCCTTTATGGATATTCTTTAGAATGTAATTACCTGTACTGTTTGATGTACTGCCTATATTCGTTTTATCTAAATATACGGAAACGCCTGACATTGCTGTTGTACTGTCAGTTTGTTTTATCTTTCCTTTAATAGTTGCATTTTGCGCTAAGGCTCCTGTAAAACTTAATAATATTATTGCAATAATTGTAATATTTTTTTTCATTTAACTGTATATTTAATTGTAACTATATTTGTTATTTAGAATGATTCTTAATAATTTTAGCAAATATACAATGGTATTCGGCTATAGTCAATAGCTTTAAAAGGTCATAAGCACTACCTAAAACAGGGTATTTGTTATATCTAGTGCAGTATTGTTTGGAATTATGGTTGTATTATGGATAAATAAGTCCAACATTTACAGCGTAAAGAACTAGTTCTGAAGCAGATTTAACTCCAAGTTTTTTCATAATGTTTTTACGGTGTGTATTGATAGTGTGAGGGCTTAAAAAAAGCTTTGTTGCAATTTCTTTGCTAGTCATTCCTTTTGCAATTAGTGTTGTAATTTCAGTTTCTCTTTGAGATAAGCTAGTTGGGTCACAATCATCATTAGAATTTAGTTTCTTTTCTAGTATAATATTTATGATTTTGTTACAGTAGAATTTTTCGTTATTCGCAATTGCAAAAATGGCATTAATTAACTCTCCCTCATCACATTCTCGTGTAAGATAGCCATGTACACCTAATTCTAGAATTGAAAGAATATAGGTTGGGTTTTTATCAGTAGAAATAATTAAAATTTTGGTGTTAGCGTGTAGTTGTTTTACTTGTTTAATATCATTAATAGAGAATGAATTACTTTGATCACAATTCATTATTAGTAAATCAGGTTTTTTGTTAGATAGTGTTTCAAAAAGGACTTGATTATTTTCAGCGTTGTATAAAGTATTTATACCGCCTCCTTTAAATAGTATTGATTTTAACCCAATGCGTACAAGTGTATCAGAGGTTGCATGCACTATATTTATATTGCTCATTATTTATTTAGAATCATTCTTAATAAAGCGCAAATTACCTAATTTTTTTCAATAAAACAAATACCTAAAATGCGGTATGTTTCACAAAAAATAAATTCAAAATTTGAATAATATTAATTCAATTTATTGAATAGAGAAGCAGTATTTAATTAGTTTTTGTTATACTGTTCCAATCCAGCTTTTATAATTGACACAGCAGTAATTAGGTCTTCTTTTTTCAAAACGTAGGCAATTCTAATTTGTTTGGTTCCAAAACCTTGAGTTGAATAAAAACCAGCTGCAGGTGCAACCATCACAGTTTCATTATTTAAATTAAATTCTTCTAATAACCATTGGGCAAACGCATCTGCATTGTCAACAGGTAATTCAACTACACAGTAAAAGGCACCTTTAGGAGAAGCCACTTTTATTCCTTTAATTTTACGTAACTCTTCAATTAAAACATCTCTTCGTTTTTTGTATTCAACAATAACTTCTTCAAAATAAGATTGTGGCGTTGCTAAAGCTGCTTCACTAGCTATTTGTGCGAAAGTTGGTGGACTTAAACGAGCTTGAGCAAATTTTAAAGCAGTACTTATAACTTCTTTATTTTTTGAAACTAAGCAACCAATTCTGGCTCCACACATACTGTACCGTTTTGATACTGAATCAATTATAATAGCGTTATTTTCCAGTCCAAAGTTGTGTAAAATAGATTGGTGTTGTACATTATCATATACAAATTCTCTGTACACTTCATCGGCAATTATAAATAAATCATGTTTTTTTACAATTGTGGCTAATTTTTCAATTTCTTCTTTTGAGTATAAATATCCTGTAGGGTTACCAGGATTGCAAATTAAAATTGCCTTTGTTTTTGAAGTAATTAATTTTTCAAATTCTGAAATAGGAGGTAATGCAAAATTATCTTCAATTTTAGAAACTACAGGAACAATTTTAACGCCTGAAGCTATTGAAAACCCGTTGTAATTTGCATAAAAAGGTTCAGGTATAATAATTTCATCTCCAGGGTCTGCAATACTTCCCATTGCAAATAATAACGCTTCAGATCCACCTGTTGTAACAATAATATCATTAGCAGTAACATCAATATTGTTTTTAGCGTAATATTTAGCAATTTTTTCTCGGTATTCTTCGGATCCTTCTGAGCGGCTATATGCCAAAACCTTAATGGTATTGTTTTTTATGGCGTTAAGTGCAACAGTGGGTGTTTTTATATCTGGTTGCCCAATATTTAAATGAAAAACTTTAATACCCTTTTTTTTAGCACTTTCGGCATAAGGCACCAATTTTCGAATTGGTGATTCAGGCATGTTTTTACCTTTTGTAGATATTCTTGGCATTATTTGTGATTTAAATAATTTGATAACACAAAATTGCAAAATTAATTTCAAAATACATTGCTTTTAACAGAATATGTTAAAGGTTAAAGTTATCATAAAATCACTACTAATCTAAGTGTTTTTTGTAGTTTAATAAAAAATAAAAATTTTGAGTAAAAATTTTAAATATAAAATTATAGCAGGGTTAATGATGTTTACTACATTTTATAGTTTAGCTCAAAATAATTTTAGTTTAATAAATGGTGTAAAAAAACAAACTATTTCGTTTAAACTTTTAAGTAATTTAATTGTATTTCCTATTGAAGTTAATGGAAGAAAATTAAATTTCATATTAGATTCAGGTGTTGGGAGAACAATTTTATTTAATATTAGTAATAAAGATTCTCTACAATTAAAGAATGTTAAAAAAATAAAATTAAAAGGATTAGGTAGTGAAGATTCAGTAGATGCAATTTTATCGAAAGGAAATATATTTAAGTTTAAAAAAATTAGTAGTACTAATCAAAATTTGTATCTAATTTTTGATGATAGCTTTGATTTATCTTCTAAACTTGGAATTACCATACACGGTATTATTGGTTATGAAATTTTAAAAGATTTTATTGTCAAAATTAATTATGGAGCAAAAAGAATGACTTTCTATAATTCAGATGTTTACACATATAAAACGTGTAGAAAATGTGAGATATTCAATTTGAAATTTTATAAAAACAAACCTTTTATTGAAGTAGGTGTAAAATTAAATCTTATTTCAAATAAAATTACTCCTGTTAAATTATTAATAGATTCTGGAGGTAGTGATGCAATGTGGTTATTTGAGAAAAGCCATCCTAATATTAAAGTACCAAAGAAATACTTTATTGATTTTTTAGGGGAAGGATTAAGTGGTTCAATTTACGGAAAGCGATCAATTATAAAAGGAATAGTTATAGGGAAATTTGAATTAAAAAACCCTACAGTTTCATTTCCAGATTCGTTATCTATAGTGCATGCACGGCAATTTAAAGGAAGAAATGGTAGTTTAGGAGCAAATATACTTAAAAGGTTTGTGGTTACTTTTGATTATAAAAACAATCAAATAATGTTAAAAAGAACGAGTTCTTTTAAAGACCCATTTCGTTATAATATGAGTGGTATTGAATTGGTCCATAATGGAAAATTATTGGTTAGAGAACAAAATTTTACAACGTATAGTTTTTCTACCAACCAAGGCACAGTAAAACAAGATGAAACTATAAAAGAATTTAATTATAAGTATACATTTAAGCCTTCGTATAAAATACATTTATTGCGAAATGATTCTCCGGCACAGAGAGCTGGTCTATTACCGGGTGATATTGTGATTAAAATTAATGGAAAATACACCTATGATTTAAAACTTGAAGAAATAGTTGAAAAGTTTTACCAAAAGCAAAATAAAAAAATAACCTTAATTATAGAAAGAAACGGGAAAAATTATGAATATATATTTTTCTTAGAAAACCTGCTTAAATAACAAAGACTTTCAATTTTGAAAGTCTTTGTTATAATTTACTTATATTTCTATTAATTAGAAATGGTTGATTTTTCTTTTTGAACTGGAGATTTAGGTTTTAGAACAATACCTTTTATTCTTAATCTTTTAGATGCCCCAGGAACATTAGAATTTATGGTAATCATTTTTGAAAACCCTCCAACTCTATTTGTGGCATATTTAACTTCAATCTCACCGGTTTTACCTGGCATAATAGGGCCTTTAGGTTTTTTAGGAACGGTACATCCACAGCTAGATTTGATACTGCTAATAATTAAAGGTGATTTCCCTACATTCTTAAACTTAAATACACGAACACCATTAGAGTTATGATCAATTTTTCCATAGTCTATAATTTCAGTATCAAACTTAAATGCAGGAGCATTGGGGTCTGTTGTAGCTTGAGTTGTTGTTTTGTTTTGTGCATTTATTGAGATTGCTAAAAATCCAATAAATAATAAGGTTATTATTTTTTTCATTTTTATTTTAATTTGGAATTAATTCGTAAAGTTAGTTAATTTTTAATGCTTTCAAAATATTTTATGTTATCTGTTATAATTGTACATTTGCGAATTATATTACAAAAATTAGACCAGAATGAGTTTAGCTACAAAATACAACCCTAAAGATATTGAGAATAAATGGTACGATTACTGGATGAAAAACAACTATTTTCATTCAATACCTAATGAAAAAGAACCTTATACAATTGTAATACCACCTCCAAATGTTACAGGTGTTTTACATATGGGACATATGCTAAATAATACCATTCAAGATGTATTAATTAGAAGAGCAAGATTAAAAGGATTTAATGCTTGCTGGGTTCCAGGGACGGACCATGCTTCTATTGCAACAGAAGCTAAAATTGTAGCTAAATTGAAAGAAGAAGGTATTAATAAATCGGATTTAACACGTGATGAATTTTTAAAACATGCTTGGGAATGGACGGCTGAACATGGAGGGATAATTTTAGAACAATTGAAAAAATTAGGAGCATCTTGTGATTGGGAACGTACCAAGTTTACCATGGATGCCGAGTTAAGTGAAGCAGTAACCAAAGTTTTTATTGATTTGTATAATAAAGGATTGATTTATCGTGGTTATAGAATGGTAAATTGGGATCCTGCGGCTAAAACAACCTTGTCTGACGAAGAAGTGATTTTTGAAGAAAAACAAGGAAATTTATATTATGTAAATTATAAAATAGAAGGAAGTGATGATGTACTTACCATAGCAACAACACGCCCAGAAACTATTTTAGGAGATTCTGCAATTTGTATCAATCCAAATGATGAACGCTTTACTCATTTGAAAGGTAAAAAGGCCATTGTACCTATTGCAAATAGAATTGTACCCATTATTGAAGATGAATATGTTGATATTGAATTTGGTACCGGTTGTTTAAAAGTAACTCCTGCCCACGATCAAAATGATAAAATATTAGGTGAAAAACATAATTTAGATGTAATAGATATTTTTAATGATGATGCCACGCTAAATTCTTTTGGATTGCATTATGAAGGGAAAGATAGGTTTGTGGTTCGTAAAGAAATTACTAAGGAATTAGAAAGGTTAGGGTGTTTATTGAAAATTGAGCAATATATGCACAAGGTTGGTACTTCTGAAAGAACAAAAGAAGTTATTGAACCAAAAATATCTGCACAATGGTTTTTAAAAATGGATACTATTGTTAAGCCAGCACTAAAGGCAGTTTTAGAAGATGAGGAAATTCATTTTTTTCCAAAACATTATATTAACACCTACCGTCATTGGTTAGAAAATATTAGAGATTGGAATATATCTCGTCAACTTTGGTGGGGACACCAAATTCCTGCATATTTTTATGGAGATGGTGTAAACGATTTTGTAATTGCTTCAACACTTGAAGAAGCGGTTAAATTGGCCTCAGAAAAAGTAGGTAAAGAATTGACAATTGAAGATGTAACACAAGATCCAGATGCCTTAGATACGTGGTTTTCATCTTGGTTATGGCCAATTTCTGTTTTTGATGGAATTAGAAATCCTACAAATAAAGAAATAGCATACTACTACCCAACAAATGATTTAGTTACAGGACCCGATATTATTTTCTTTTGGGTAGCTCGTATGATTTTTGCAGGCTATGAGTTTAGAAATGAAAAACCATTTACAAATGTTTATTTTACAGGAATTGTAAGAGATAGTAAGGGAAGAAAAATGTCGAAATCATTAGGGAATTCTCCAGACCCAATTGAATTGATGGAAAAATATGGAGCCGATGGTGTACGTGTTGGTATGTTATTGTGTTCAGCGGCTGGAAATGATTTGCTATTTGATGAGGAATTGTGTGCGCAAGGTCGTAATTTTTCAAATAAAATATGGAATGCGTTTCGTTTAATTAAAGGTTGGGAAATTTCAGAAACTTTAGAGCAACCTCAATCGTCCAAAATAGCTATTGAGTGGTATCAAGCTAAATTTCAACAAACATTACAAGATATAGAAAAATCATTTGAGCAATATCGTATAAGTGAAGCATTAATGACGATTTATAAACTTATTTGGGACGATTTTTCTTCTTGGTTCTTAGAAATGATTAAGCCTGCATATCAACAGCCAATTGATTTAAAAACATACAATGCTGTAATAGGTTTTTTTGAAAATAATTTAAAAATTTTACACCCATATATGCCTTTTATTTCTGAAGAAATTTGGCAAGAAATTAAAGATAGAACTCCAGAAGAAGCATTGATAATAGCCGAATATCCAACTAAAGAAAATGTTGACCAATCTTTAATCAACGATTTTAAATTAGCTTCAGAAATTATCTCTAATATTAGAACTATTAGAAAAGATAAGAATATAGCATTTAAAGATACCATTGAATTTTTTGCTTTCAATAATAAAAATTCTAATAGAAAATTTGATGCTATTATTAAAAAGCTTGGAAATTTATCCTCAATAGCATATGTATCGAAAAAAATTGATGGAGCGTTGAGTTTCAGAGTGAAATCTAACGAATATTTTATTCCAATAACTTCAGATATTAATGTTGAGGAAGAAAAAACAAAGTTAGAAGATGAGCTTAAATATACCGAGGGGTTTCTAAAATCTGTTCAAAAAAAATTAAGCAATGAACGATTTGTTAATAATGCTCCAGAGCAGGTGATTAAAAATGAACGAAAAAAGGAAGCCGATGCTTTGGCTAAAATAGCAACTCTAAAAGCAAGTTTAGCTTCACTTTAGTTTAAGTTATTTTTTTAAGATTTAAAATTTTAAAATAATAGTTACATATTTAATAAAAGGAATTATTTATATTTGGTGAAAATCATCAAAAAATGAAAAAAATATTCCTTTTAGTTTTTACTTTTGTAAGTGTAATGCTTTGTGCTCAAAATCAGTTTGAGTTATCTTATTATTTACCAAAAAATGTTTCTTATAATACGGATATACCAACACCCGAAAGTTCTATTGGATTTAAGGAGGGAGAGTGGCACGTAACTCATGATAAATTAGTTGCCTATATGAAGACAATAGCAAAGGCTTCTGATAGAATTACAATTGAAGACCGAGGGAAAACTTTTGAAGGAAGACCATTATTATTACTTACCATAACTTCTCCTGAAAACCATAAAAACATTAAAAATATTCAACAGAATCATTTAAAATTAACGGATGCGACTGTAAGCGCTCAGTTAAACGTAGCATCTATACCTTTGGTTGTTTATCAAGGATTTTCAATTCATGGCAATGAGCCTAGTGGGGCCAATTCTAGTATGGTTTTGGCTTATTATTTAGCAGCTGCAGAAGGTTCAGAAATTGAATCATTGCTAAAGAATACAGTTATTTTATTAGACCCATCACTAAACCCTGATGGTTTACAACGCTTTGCTTATTGGGCCAATACTAATAAAAGCGAACATCTTAATACAGATTCTAATGATAGAGAATTTCACGAAGTTTGGCCAGGAGGAAGAACAAACCATTATTGGTTTGATATGAATAGAGATTGGTTGCCAGTACAATTGCCTGAGTCTAGAGCAAGAATTGAAACATATAGGAATTGGATGCCAAATATATTGACAGATCATCATGAAATGGGAACAAATTCTACCTTCTTTTTTCAGCCAGGAATACAATCAAGAGTACATCCATTAACACCTGCATTAAATCAACAGTTAACTAAAGAAATAGGGAATTATCATGCAAAAGCTTTAGATAAAATAGGCTCATTATATTATACGGAGGAAAGTTATGATGATTTTTATTATGGAAAGGGATCTACATATCCAGATATAAATGGAGGAATAGGAATTTTATTTGAACAAGGAAGTTCAAGAGGGCATGCTCAGGAAACTGTAAATGGGGTATTAACTTTTCCTTTTACCATTAGAAATCAGTTTACAGCAGCACTTTCTACATTGGAAGCCGCAAATTCAATGCGAGCCAAATTATTAAACTATCAAAGAAATTTTTATAAAAATGTTAAGAAAGAAGGAGCAAAAAATACTATAAAAGCCATTGTTTTTGGAGATGAGAAAGATGATGCAAAAACATATCATTTAGCTGAAATATTAAAAAGGCAAAAAATTAAGTTTCATAAACTAAAATCAGATTTTACCACAAATGGATTAAAGTTTAAAAAAGGGCATAGTTATATTATTCCAACAAACCAAATGAATAGTAAACTTATAAAAGCAATGTTTGAAAAACGAACTAAATTTACAGATAGTTTGTTTTATGATGTTTCAGCATGGACTTTTCCATTGGCTTTTAATTTAAATTATGCTGAGTTAAAATCAACATCAAATATTGGAGATTTAGTTACAAAATTAGCATTGAAAAAAGGAAAATTAACAGCCAAAAGTAGTTATGCATACTTGATGGAATGGAGTGAATATTATACTCCTAAGGCCTTAAATAAAATACTTAAAAAAGGACTTAGAGCAAAAGTGGGTATGAAACCATTTTCATTAAATGGTAAACAATTTGATTATGGAACTATTTTAATTCCAGTTCAAAATCAACATTTAAACGAAGAAGAACTTTATACATTTTTACAAGATATAGCAAAAGATAGTAACTTAGAAATTGAAGGTGTAAATACAGGGCTAACGGCTACGGGTATTGATTTAGGAAGTAATCAATTTAGAAATATTAAAAATCCAAAGGTGGCAATGTTAGTTGGAAATGGCGTTTCTCCTTATGATGCTGGTGAAATTTGGCATTTATTTGATCAACGTTACGAAATGAATATTACTAAATTAGATGTAAATTACTTAAGCAGGGTAGATTTTTCAAAATATACAACGCTTATTATCCCAAATGCAAAATTAAATATTTCGGACAAAAACATAAAGAAATTAAAACAATGGGTTCAAAATGGAGGTAATGTTATAGGTTTTAAAAATTCGGTAAAATGGCTGTCAACTAATAAGTTTATTAAATTAGAATACACGAAAGTAAAAGTTGAAGCAAAGAATATTACTTTTGAACAGAAAAGGAATTTTACTGGAGCTCAGGTTATTGGAGGAGCAATATTTGAAACAAAGTTAGATATATCTCATCCTATAAATTTTGGTTTCACTAATAACAAGTTGCCAATGTTTAGACGTACTACAATATTTATTAAACCAGATAGTATTAGTTATAATAATCCAATAAAATATACAAACAATCCACTTTTAAGTGGGTATATTTCAACACAAAATTTAAAAGCTTTAAAAAATACTGTCCCTTTTCAAGTTCGTAAATATGGAAAAGGAAACGTAATGATTTTTACAGATAACACCAATTTTAGGGCGTTTTGGTATGGAACAAATAAATTACTAATGAATGCTATATTTTTCTCAAAAGAGATGTAATTAGCTTACTTGTTTGCCATTTTTAAGTTTAGTTTTTGAGGCCTGTAATAGTACAATTTTATTTTGACTATTTTCAATTCCAAGCACTAAACATTCACTTATAAAACTTGCTATTTGCTTTTTTTTGAAGTTTACAATGGCTACTATTTGTTTGTTTAACAATTCTTCTTTCGTATATAAATGGGTAATTTGGGCACTTGATTTTTTAATACCCAAATTACCGAAATCAATTACCAATTGGTAAGCAGGTTTATGAGCTTTAGGAAAATCATGAACCTCAATAATGGTTCCAATTCTAATATCAACTTTATTAAAATCTTCGAAAGAAATTTCGGTTTTTATGTTATTCATCTATTACAATAAATTCAGTTCTTCTATTTAATTGATGTTCTGTATTTGTGCATTTTACACCATTTGAACATTTATTTACTAATTCAGTTTCTCCATATCCTTTTCCTGTAATTCGATCTGGATTAATTCCTTTTGAAATAATATAATTAATGGTTGAAGTTGCTCTTTTGTTTGAAAGAATCATATTGTAATTATCAGGAGCTCTACTGTCAGTATGTGATTTAATTTTAAGTTTAATTGTTGGGTATTTTAATAAAATGGCAACTACCTTATCTAATTCTTTCGCTGCATCGGGTCTTATTTTGGCTTGATCTAAATCAAAATATATAGGGTTTGTTTTAATCATTTTTTCATTTCTAATTGTAACAAATTCTAAAGAAGGATCTAACAATATTTTCTTAGTTAACTCCAAATTATTTTTTCCAGATGTTTGTAATTGAAAACTATTACTACTATAGTTTTCGTGTGATGCTGTTATTTTATATTTGGTTTTACATTTTAATGAGTATTTAAATGTTGCTGCAGAATTAACATGAATGCTATCTATTATTTTATCGGTATTTAAAAAAGTAATGACGGAGTTGGGAAGAGGCTTATTGGTATTTTTATCTAAAACAATTCCTGTAATTAATTGATTACATTTTATAGGTGTTAAATTAAGCGTTTTAGAAATTTGTATATCATTTGTATTATCGGTGTTAATAATAATTTCAGCAGCTTTGAAATTTTCTTTTTCTGCAATTATTTTATATGTTTCGTTACACTTTAGTTCAAACTTAAAAATACCATTTATTGGTTGAGTTTCTTTTAAAGTATTGTTTTGGTATAGCGAAATATTTATGTTATTTAATAATTGTTTAGATTCACTATTAAAAACTGATAAATTAATTGATTGATTGCACTTTATAGGTATTAATTCTAATAGTTCAGAAATATTAATTTTATCTGTATCAGAAGTATTTATATCAAGTTCAGCTATAATAAAATTTTCTTTTTCTGCAACTATTTTATAAGATTTATTGCAATTTACTTCAAATTTAAAAGAATTGCTTACTGTTTGAGTTTCTTTTAAAACATTATCTTGATATAAAGAAATAAGAACATTATTTAATGATTTTTTGGTTTCATTATCTAAAATTTTACCAGTTATTAATTGCTTACATTCAATTTTTTTATCTCTAAAAGCATAAATATCTACATTGCCTTTTCCTGGTTCTCTATCAGAAGTAAAGTACCCAGTATTAGTTGTATTATCAATAACAAAATAAAAATCATTAAACTTACTATTTATTGGTTCAGGCAAATCTTGAATATCTGAAAATTGGTTGTTTTTAAATTCACTTTTAAAAATGTCTAAATTTCCTTTACCTTTATGCCCGGTTGAAGAAAAATAAAGTGTATTATTTGTATCAATGAAAGGATACATCTCATCTTTACTAGTATTAATTTTAGGCCCTAAATTTTCTGGCCAACTATGTGTTCCATTTTCAAGAATAGAAACAACGTAAATATCAAAACCTCCATATCCGTTAGGCATGTTTGAAGATATATAAAGAGATTTACCATCTTTACTAATAACCGGACTTTTAATTGAGTAGTTGTTACTATTAAACCTAAGTGGAGTAATATTTGTTAAGTTAAAATTTTTATCTACTGAAGCTGAGAAAAGAAATAAAGGCATTTCTTCAGGTTTAGATTTTTTTGGCTGTGAATTAAAAAAATTATTCCAAGTAAAGTAAATTTTCTTAAAATCTGGTGTGAAGCAAAAGTCAGCTTCAAAAAATTTATTAAAAACATCTTTTGTGAACCTTGAAGTGTTAATAATATCTCCATTTTCATCAATAGTACCTTTAAATAATTCTAAATAAAGTTCTCTATTATGTCTCCTTCTATTTTTAGAGAAAGGCTTGTCTGTTTCAATTTTTTGTGAAGAGGTGAATATTATTTCATTGTTTGGTAAGTATATAACACCTAATTCAGCATATTTTGAATTGATAGAAACGCTGGTAACTTCAATTTCTTGTTGTTGTGAGAAAAGAGTATGTATGAAGAATAAAAAAAGTAAGTTTAAAAATTGTTTCATTTTATATGGAGACTTAATTTTTTAATATATTTTTCAGCTCTTGAATTACTTAAATCTAAAGTTAGAGATATTTATAATTTGCTATTGTTTGAAGCGTATCACTGCTTTTTATAAAAACTTTTGCTAAACTATCATAAACATTTAACTATTGGCGTATAATTTAACATTTATTTTATAAACAGTTGTCCCAAAAATAATAAAAAAAAGCATTGATTTTAAAATCAATGCTTTTAAATATTCTAAGATGTTATTATTTTATTTAACATCTATAAGTTCAACATCAAAAATAAGGGTTGCATCAGGAGGAATTACACCGCCAGCACCTTGACTTCCGTATGCTAAATTAGAAGGAATTACAAAACGAGCTTTATCACCTACTTTTAATAATTGAATTCCCTCATCCCAACCAGCAATTACTTGGCCAACACCTAGCGTGAAATCAATTGGTTGTTTTCGTGAGTAAGACGAATCAAAAACTTGTCCGTCAGCTAATTGCCCTTTATAATGTACAGAAACTGTTTTGCCTTTTTCTGCTTTTTTTCCGTTTCCTTCTTGCAAAATTTTATAGCGTAATCCACTTGTAGTTTCAGTATAGCCAGCAGCAATTTTATCCATAGCTTCTTTGGCTTCTTTTTTAGCTTCAGCTTCTCGTTTAGCTCTTGAACCTTCAAAAATTCTAAATGCTTCAACTGCGTTGAATTTTTCAGCCTGTTCACCAACTCTTATTATTTCTACAGATTCTAAAATATCATCTTGTGCAATTGAATCAACAATAGCTTGTCCTTCAATAACATTCCCAAAAACGGTATGTTTTTGATCTAACCAAGGTGTTGCCACGTGGGTAATAAAAAATTGACTTCCATTTGATGCAGGTCCAGAATTTGCCATTGACAAAATACCGGGTTTATCATGTTTTAAATCTGGGTGAAATTCATCATCAAAACTATAGCCTGGCGAACCTGTTCCAGTACCTAAAGGGCATCCACCTTGAACCATAAAATCGGCTATAACTCTATGAAATTTCAGTCCATCATAATAAGGAGTACCTTGTGGTTTAGCGTTGTTTTCTAAATTTCCTTCAGCCAATGCAACAAAGTTACCAACTGTTCCAGGAGTTTTTTTAAATTCTAAATTTACAATTATTACACCTTTTGAGGTGTTAAATTTTGCGTATAATCCGTTATCCATTTTCTTATTTTTTAAACGTTACAAATATACATACTTTCATTATAAATAAATATATAATAGTTTACTTATTCAAAATAGTTAGTTTTAGTAAATGAAAAATCCGCTTTTTAGCGGATTTTTATTATAGTATAAAATATAATTTTAAACGTCTCTTAAAATAGTAATATTGTGAATGGTTGGTTGTTCTATTTTTTGTATATCGCTTGTTAAGCCACATCCTTTTTTTGTTGATTTACAAGCTGAGAATAACATTAAGGATATTGCGATAAAAAAGATATTTAAAATTGATTTCTTCATATTGTTATAATATTATTACAGGAATGTAAACGTATTAAATATGCTTTTATTTTATAAAGCCAACTTGTTTAACGTATAAATTATTAATTTTTCAACTGCTTTTTTAGGATCTTTACTAAAATTACCATTAGCTCTGTTAGCAATTATTGCATTCATAGAGCAGGCGTTATGCCCCAATAATTTAGATAAACCATAAATTGCTGAAGTTTCCATTTCAAGGTTGGTAATTTTCACATTGTTAAATTCAAAATTATCTATCTTGTGATTTAAATTGGGATCTTCAATTGCTAGACGAAGAACACGACCTTGTGGTCCGTAAAACCCAACTGCAGTTGCAGTAACACCAATAAAAACTTCATCACTTGATAGTTTATTTTCAAGATCACTGCTGTTTTTTACAACATAAGGTCGTGCTTTACGACTGTTCCAATTTGTATGTTTAATAAACGCATCTTCAAAATCTGGATTTAAAACATGGTTGCAATCATATGAATGTAAAACACCATCAAAACCTATTCCATATTTTGCTAATACAAAACTATCTACAGGAATATAATCTTGTAAAGAGCCTGAAGTTCCAATTCGAACAATGTTGAGTTGGGTGAATTCTTTTTTTATGGTTCTGGTTTCAAAATTGATGTTAACTAATGCATCAATCTCATTAATTACAATATCAATATTGTCAGGGCCAATACCCGTAGACATTACTGTAAAACGAGTACCTTTATAGGTTCCTGTAATTGTTCTAAATTCTCTTTTTTGAGTTTCAAATTCAATAGTATCAAAGTGTTTTGCCACCTTTGGTACTCTATCTTGATCTCCAACAAAAATAATATTTGTTGCTAAATGTTCGGGTTTTAAATTTAGGTGGTAAATACTACCATCTGGATTTAGAATTAATTCTGATGCTGCTATTTTATTCATAATTTTTATCCGCCAACGCGTTTTATATTATATCCTTCTTTTTTAAGGATTACCATTATTTTATCTCTATAATTTCCTTGTATTATAATTTCGTTATCTTTAATACTACCTCCAACACCACATTTGGTTTTTAATAGTTTACCTAACGATTTTAAATCACTTTTATTTCCAATAAAACCTGAAATAACCGTTACGGTTTTACCAGCTCTTCCTTTATTTGAAAAATGAGCTTCTAAAAACTGTTTATTAGGAGCTATAGTTTCTTCATTTTGCTCTTCATCAAATTCAAAACTATTATTTGTTGAAAAAACAAAACCTCCTAAGTCATCTAAGCTATTTAATTTTTTTTACTCATGTTTTTATTAAAAAAGACTTACAAAAGTAATGAAACAATATTTATTTTTTTAGTTTTTTCCAGATATAAAATAAAATGGCAAGTAGTTCAAATATGAAACCGATTAACAGAATTAAATTTGCTTGAGGCCATTTTAATATTTTTAAGATTACTCCAACAACAATTAAAAAAACTCCAAATGTAAAAAATGAAATAATATTTTTTGTTCCCATTAAAAATTAATTTTCTTTTTTAAAAATAGGGATAAGGTAACTTAAAGTGTAATTAAATCCTACTCCTGCATTATTTAAAAATACACGATTAAATCCTGGAACATATAAATTTTTGAAATTTTCAGGCTCTTTTGTATTCAGCATATTATTAAAACTAACACTAACTCCCAAATATAAATTTTTAAAAGTTTCAACTTTCATACCAAAAACAATTTCAACCCATTGTGCAGTTAAATCTTTAAATTCGGTATTTACTTCAAGGGTATTTGGTATAAAATAAGTTCCTTTTACGTGGGGCGTGTAATTATTTAAAGTTTGATTAAAAAAACTTAAACCATATCTTAAGCCAATATAAATTTCATTAGTCATACCTTTCCAGTTCTTATAAACATTGTAATTGAATCCTGCCTTAATATAAGATCCTTTTGTGGTGAAATTGAGATAATCTTCAATGGTAGTTTTGTTGGTAAATCCAAGTTCAACAGCGGCATAATAATTTCTTGAAATACGCATATCACCAACAAATTCATATCCGTAGCTATTAGTATCTAAAAATGATGTTATGGGTTTACTTAAATCCAATCCAATTCTAATACCATAACTTTCTTTAGTTTTTACGGTATCTAGTTTTTCTTGAGAATTAACAGATATGGTAAAAAGAATACTAATGAAATATATAAATATGTGTTGCTTTTTCATTGTCAATTGTTGAATTATTAATGCTAATACTTTTGATCCAATTTGTGGTATTGCTCTCTATTTGTAAGTTTTCAAAAATTGTTTTATAACCGCAAGAACGTGAAACAAAAATATCATTTCTGTTGTATGTAAATTTAACAGTATCTTTTATAGTATTATTTTCAAGGATATACTTCGTAAAGTTTTCATTTAAATTTAGAGGTATAATAATAGAATCTAATGATTTGTTTATATAAATACTATCCTTAGTTTCAGCCCAAACAGTTAATTCTGTAACTTGCTTTATCACTGTCGGATCATCGTTATCATAAAACTTAATAATTAAATTAGGAGTAGTGGTTTCAACACAAATATCATCTTTTTCACAACTTAAAAAAGTAAAAAGAAAAATAAATATTAGCACGTAATTTTTTTTCATTGTTAAGCTATTTTAATTCTAATAAAACTACGTTTTCAACGTGGTGTGTTTGTGGAAACATGTCAACTGCTTGAGTTTTTATAATGTTGTATTGTTCTTTCATCAAAGCAAGGTCACGTGCCTGAGTTGCAGAATTACAACTTACATAAACTATTCTTTTTGGTGCAATTTCTATAATTTTAGCCACCACATTTTTATGCATACCATCTCTAGGAGGATCTGTAATAATAACATCGGGTTTTCCATGTTTTTTTATAAATTTATTATTAAAAACATCTTTCATATCACCTGCGTAAAACTCAACGTTATTTATATTATTTAATTGTGCATTTAGTTTTGCATCTTCAATGGCTTCAGGAACAGATTCTACACCAATTACTTTTTTAGCTTTCTTTGCTACAAACTGAGCAATAGTTCCTGTACCTGTATAAAAATCATAAACAACTTCATTTCCTGTTAATTGAGCGAAATTACGTGTTATTTTGTATAATTCGTAGGCTTGTGCAGAATTTGTTTGATAAAATGATTTTGGGCCAATTTTAAATTTTAAACCTTCCATTTCTTCAAATATATGATCTCTACCTTCAAATAAAATAATATCTTGATCGTATAAAGTATCATTTCCTTTACTATTAATTACATATTGAAGAGATGTGATTTGTGGGAATTCTTTAAAAATAGCTTTTAATAAACCAAGTCGTTTTTCTTTTTCTTCTTTAAAGAATTGAATAACAACCATAATTTCGCCTGTTGAAGAAATACGTAACATAATGGTTCTTAATAAGCCAGATTGCTCTCTTGGATTGTAAAATTCTAACCCATTTTTGATACCGTAATTTTTAATAAAATTTCGAATTTGATTGGAAGGGTCTTCTTGCAAATGGCATTTATCAATGTCTAAAATTTTGTCCCACATGCCTGAAATATGAAATCCACAAGCATTTCTATTATCAATATTTTCTTCTGAATTTATTTCATCCAAGGTAAGCCAACGGCTATTTGAAAAAGAAAACTCCATTTTATTTCTGTAGAAATAAATATTTTCACAACCTAAAATGGGAGTTGCTTCTGGTAAATTAAGGTGACCAATACGAGTTAGATTATTTATCACTTCTTTTTCTTTATATGCCAATTGGTGCTCATATCCCATAAATTGCCATTTACAACCACCACAATGTTCAAAATGCTCACAAACTGGTTCAACTCTTTTTTTAGAATATGTGTGAAATTTAATAGCAGTACCTTCAAAATATGCTTTTCTTTTTTTTCCGGTTTTAATATCTACAATATCACCTGGGACAGTATTAGTTAAAAAAATAATACGTCCATCTGGTGCTTTTGCAACTGTTTTCCCTTTAGCGCCAGCATCTATTACTTCAATATTTTCAAAAATAATTGATTTGTTTCTTCTACCCATTTTGCAAATGTAACATTTTAGCATAAAAAAAGCACCCCAATTTAAGGGATGCTTCAAATATTTTTTATAAGCTATCTTTATTTAACGCTTTTCATATAAGCTGCTATTGCAGCCAATTCTTCTTCAGAAAGATTTTTAACAAAACCATCTAAGTTTGCTTTCATAATTGCAACTTGTCCAGGGTCAGTATCTACAATAGGTTTAGATTCTTCTTTTAAAAACTTAACAATATCCCCATTTTTCTCAGAATATATTTTATTAATTTCTTTAATTGAAGGGCCAATAACTTTCATAGTTGGATTGTGACAAGTGGCACAGGTTTTTTCAGAAAATAATTTTTTACCTAATTCAACCTTACTATCAGCCACATCGGATGTTGCATCAGCTTCCTTAGTCGCTGTGGTTGTTTCCGTAGTTGTATTATGTTGCATCATTGGCTGTTGCATCATTGGTTTTGTTTTTTCTTCTTTCTTTTTTTCACCGCAACTCACAAAAAATAGTGCAGCTAATCCTAAAACTAATACTGATTTTTTCATTTTTTTTATAATTTAATTTACAACTGCTAATTTATCTAAAAAAAATCAATAATAATGTAAACTTTTATAAAAATTAATTTGGATTAAACAGACTAGGTATTCTTTTAAAATGAATCCATTTTATTGCTATTTGATAAAATATAAATCGTAAAAAATTTTGTAATTTTGTTGGCTACTAGGATGATTTCTCTCCATAAGAAGGAATTGAAAGAAAATTCAATTTTTAAAACATTTTATAAGAATGGTTTCAGAAAAAATTTCATCAGAACAAGCAATTAATTTAGAAGAAAAATATGGTGCACATAATTATCACCCGCTACCAGTAGTATTAAGTAGAGGAGAAGGGGTATATGTTTGGGATGTTGACGGTAAGCGATATTATGATTTTTTATCGGCTTACTCAGCTGTTAATCAAGGGCATTGTCATCCTAAAATTATCAAAGCATTAACAAATCAAGCTCAAACCTTAACATTAACTTCCAGAGCTTTTTACAATGATATACTTGGCAAATACGAAGAATACATTACGCAATATTTTGGTTTTGATAAAGTACTGCCAATGAATAGTGGAGCAGAAGCTGTTGAAACAGCAATTAAATTATGTAGAAAATATGCATATGAAAAAAAAGGAATTGCCGAAAACAAAGCTGAGATAATTGTATGTGAAAATAACTTTCATGGAAGAACTACAACCATCATTTCCTTTTCTAACGATGAAGATGCTCGTAAAAATTTTGGACCTTATACAGCTGGATTTATTAAAATAGAGTACGATAATTTAGATGCTTTGGAAACTACATTAAAATCATTTGATAACATAGCAGGGTTTTTGGTTGAACCCATCCAAGGAGAAGCAGGAGTTTATGTGCCTTCAGAAGGATATTTAAAAAAAGCAAAAGAACTGTGTGAAAAATATGATGTTCTTTTTATAGCAGATGAGGTACAAACGGGTATTGCAAGAACAGGGAAATTATTGGCGGTAGATTATGAAAACGTAACACCAGATATTTTAATTTTAGGAAAAGCGTTAAGTGGAGGAGTTTATCCTGTATCAGCAGTACTAGCAAATAATGCAATAATGGATGTTATAAAGCCTGGGCAACACGGTTCTACTTTTGGGGGCAATCCATTGGCTGCTGCTGTCGCAATTGCAGCACTCAAAGTTATAAAAGAAGAAGATTTAGCTAAAAATGCAGAGCAATTAGGGAATTTATTTAGAAATGAAATTCAAAAATTAGTTAATTCCAATGGTTTGGTAAAGCAGGTGAGAGGTAAAGGCTTATTAAATGCAATAATTATTAACGAATCTGAAGATAGTTCTACAGCTTGGGATATTTGTTTAAAATTACGTGATAATGGTTTGTTAGCGAAACCAACTCATGGAAATATTATTCGTTTTGCACCTCCATTGGTTATGAATGAAGAGCAATTATTAGATTGTATTTCAATTATAAAGAAAACAATTGTTGAATTCAAATTGTAAAAAATAAAGTATTTATTTTATTCTTAAAAAGAATTCTTTATTGTTAAAGCTTTTAACAATGTAAAAAAAAAGTGGCATTTAAGCCACTTTTTTTATTATCTTTTTCTTCTTTTAGAGCTTTTATTAGCTGAGCTAAAAGCATTTTTAGTATTAGAACGATTTCGTCCAAATTTACTAAAATCTCCTTTTGAATTTTTGTCTCTTCTTTTTCTATCTCCATCGCTTCTTCTTCCACCACTTCTTCCAGAGCGTTTTTTCTCTGTAATCTCTACATTTACATTCCTACCTTCAAAATCAACATCGTTCTCCTTAAAAACAGCAATTGTTTCATCGGTATAGTTTTTGTCTAATTCAAAAAATGAAAATGTATCTAGAATTTCAATTTGACCTATTTCAATATTTTTTGCAATTTGCTGCTCATTAATTAAACCAATTAATCGGGCAGGATTTAACCTGTCTTTTCTCCCTATATTGATAAAAAAACGAGACATATTTTCGTCATTTCTTCGTCTTCCTCTACTATCTGAACCACCTCTCATTTGGTCACTGTCATTTAAATCAGGTGCATTTTCATAATATGATAAAAATGTGTTAAATTCAAGTGAAACAAAACGTTTTATTAATTCTTCTCTGTCTAAATCTTTTAATTTTTCATAAATAGAAGGTAGAAAATCAGCCATTTCAGTCTCATTAACTTTAATGTCTTGTACTTTATCAATTAGTTTAAGAAGTTGATTTTGGCAAATTTCTTTTCCAGTTGGAATAGAGGTGCTCACAAATTTTTTCCCAATTAATCGTTCAATAGGGTGTAATTTACCTTTTTCACGCCCTGTAACAATTGCAATTGAAATACCTTCTTTTCCGGCTCTTCCTGTTCTACCACTTCGGTGAGTATAAGACTCTATTTGGTCTGGTAATTTATGGTTTATAACATGTGTTAAATCGGTAACGTCTAAACCTCTGGCAGCCACATCTGTTGCAACTAAAAGCTGTAAGTTTTTTTTACGAAATTTACCCATAACACTATCTCGTTGAGCTTGTGATAAATCTCCATGAAGCGCATCTGCACTATAGCCATCTTTTATTAATTTATCGGCAACTTCCTGTGTTTCTCTACGGGTTCTACAAAAAATAATTCCATAAATATTAGGATTTACATCTGCAATTCTTTTTAGCGCTGCATACCTATTTCTTTCTGAAACTACATAGAATTGATGTGATACTTGATCTGCACCAACATTCTTTTTACCAGCACTAATTTCAACTGGTTTGTGCATATAATTTTTTGCAATACTTTCTACTTCTTTTGGGAAAGTTGCAGAAAACAGTAAGGTTTGTTTTTCTTTAGGGGTAACAGCAAGAACTTTATCTAACTCATCTTTAAAACCCATATTCAGCATTTCATCTGCTTCATCTAAAACTAACCATTTTACATTAGATAATTTTAATTGTTTTCGGTTAATTAAATCCACCGTTCTACCTGGTGTACCAACAACAATATGAACCCCTTTTTTGAGTTTTCTAATTTGTTCTTCAATATTTGACCCTCCATAAACAGCTGCGGTTCTAAAACCATCTATATGTTTAGAGAATTCAGCTATATTTTTAGCAATTTGAATTGCTAATTCGCGAGTTGGCGATAAGATAATTGCTTGTGTATCTTTGCTTTTTGTATCAATTTGCTCTATAATTGGCAAACTAAAAGCAGCAGTTTTTCCTGTACCTGTTTGTGCAAATGCTTTTAAATCTTCTTTTGAGTTTAAAACTTGAGGAATTGATTTTGATTGAATTTCTGTAGGATTTTCGTATCCTAAATCGGTTAAAGCCTTAATAATATTGCTATTAAGCCCTAACTCCATAAATGTCGACATTCTGTATATATTATTGATTTACAGACGCCCATCTATAAACCGGTTAAAAACGTGCAAAGATACACTTTAATTTAATACAAAGAGGAAAAAATATTTTATTTTAATTTGTTTAATTCTAAATTTAATTTATTTGAGTCTAAATAGGTAAAGCCATTTTTAACTATTCCCTTGCTATTAACAATAATAATTCGTGGATATTTACTAGTTAGGTATTTATTTGCGTAGCTATCTTTAGTTAACTTAAATTGTTTTGAAGTATCTAGTAGTTTTAAATGAGGTTCTGTTTTTATATTTTCTAGAGAAGGATGCATATTAATGCCAATAAATAAAATAGTTGGATACTTATTTTCTAAGTATTTGATTCTATTTACCAAATAATCGGATGACATAAAATCTGTAGACCAAAAATAAATAACTGTATTGGATCCTTTTATAACATTGTTAATGGTGGTTTTAACATTGTTGGTAGAAACAATTTCAAAATTGTGAAGAGGTTTGCCATTAGATACAAATTCACTGTCATTTACCAAACTTTTAACTTGCTTTACAAAAGATGGGTTACTACAATTTTTTAAGAAAATATCTAAAGCTTTATTATTAATACTACAAGTGGATTTAGTTTTGAAAAAATCATTTATTATAATTTTTTTTAGTAAGGTATTTTTGAAGTTTTCAGCCTTAACATGCTTTATAGTAGCATTCAAAATATTGGCTGTAATATTATTTTTAGTGGTATCTTTTTCTTTCAGTTGATAACTTAAGTTGTACAAATAGCTAATAATATAGTTTTGATAAGGGTAAAAAGAAACCAACTTTTTCTCATTTAAATCAATATTATTTCTAAAATTGTAAAATTTAGCAGAGATTTCAGGAAACTTATCTAAGTTATGAGCTCTTTTGTGAAAATAAGGGTAAATTTCTTTCAACCTATACAAAGGGAAGTTAATTGCTGTAGTAGTTAATTTTTTAAAGTCTTCAGAAATATGAGTTTGGGTAGTTGAAAAATCGTTATAAATTTTAAGTCGATTAGTTAATAAGGAATCTATTTTTTTTTGAAAATTGGCTTCTGATAAACTGAAATATTGATACATCTCTTTTTCTTCTTTTCCATTTTGTAAAAAAAGATTGATTAAAAATTCGTTTTTATCACTTCCTTTTCCACTATACACAAGTGATTCATCAAAATCCCAAGTATTTAATCTCACCAATACGCTATCAGCAGGTTCTAAATAAATATACTGAAACTCATTGCCATGTATAAATGTATACAAACCTTCTTTCAATGATTTATATTTATTAAAAAAACGGTTGTTTTTATCAAGAGGTAAGGTATCAATTACTTCATTATCTTTTAAAAACAAGACATAACTTGATTTAGGATTGATAATTTCTCCTCCAAAATAAATTTCAGGATTATCTTTTTCAGTTGTTTTACAACTAAAAATTAAAACGAATAATATGATACTTATAAAATACTTCATTGAAAACAAGTTGACACAAAAATACGTACAACTTATACGCTAGTTTGTTAACGAGATGTTAAATATAGAAAAGGTATTTTAAAATAGTTATAATTAACTTTAAATTAAATATTTTTTAGTGAATCTAATTTATTACTTTTGCAAAAATTTTAAATAAAAATATATAATGCTTTCAGTATCAAATTTGTCTGTTCAATTCGGTAAACGTGTTTTGTTTGACGATGTAAATACAAAATTTACAATAGGAAATTGCTACGGAATTATTGGTGCCAATGGTTCAGGAAAATCAACTTTTTTAAAAATTATTTCAGGTCAAATAGATCCAACATCAGGACAAGTACATTTAGAAGCTGGTAAACGCATGTCTGTTCTTTCTCAAGATCATTACGCTTTTGATAACTATCAGGTTTTAGATACGGTTATGTTGGGTAATAAAAAATTATTTGATATTAAAAAAGAGATGGATGTTATTTATGCCAAAGAAGATTTTTCTGAAGAAGATGGTATTAAAGTTGGAGAATTAGGTGTTGAATTTGAAGAAATGGGAGGTTGGAATGCTGAAAGTAACGCAGCAACATTATTATCCTCATTAGGAATAAAAGAAGATTTGCATTATACGTTAATGAGTGAGTTAGATGGGAAGGCAAAAGTACGTGTATTATTAGCTCAAGCATTGTTTGGAAATCCAGATGTTTTAATTATGGATGAGCCTACCAATAATCTTGATTTTGAAACTATTGGTTGGTTAGAGAATTTTTTGGCTAACTATGATAATACTGTAATTGTAGTATCGCATGACCGTCACTTTTTAGATGCTGTTTGTACTCATATTTCTGATATTGATTTTGGAAAAATAAATCATTATTCAGGAAATTATACTTTTTGGTATGAATCTAGTCAGTTAGCAGCAAAACAACGTGCTCAGCAGAATAAGAAAGCTGAAGATAAAAAGAAAGAATTAGAAGAGTTTATTCGTCGTTTTTCAGCCAATGTTGCAAAATCTAAACAAGCAACATCTCGTAAAAAAATGATTGCAAAATTAGATGTTAATCAAATAAAACCTTCAAGTCGTAGGTATCCAGCAATTATATTTGAACGTGATAGAGAAGCAGGGGATCAAATTTTAAATGTTGAACATTTATCTAAATCAACAGATGAAGAAGTGTTATTTAAAGATATTCACTTTAATTTAAATAAAGGAGATAAAGTAGCGTTAATATCAAAAAATCCAAGAGCTGTAACTACATTTTATGAAATTTTAAATGGACATATAAAAGCTGATAGCGGTAAATTTCAATGGGGTGTTACTACAAGTCAGTCATATTTACCCTTAGATAATTCTGAATTTTTTAAAGATGTTAATTTAAATTTAGTTGATTGGTTGCGACAATATGCGAAAACCGAAGAAGAACGTGAAGAAGTGTATTTAAGAGGATTTCTTGGGAAAATGATTTTTAGCGGAGAAGAAGCTCTAAAAAAATGCAATGTGCTTTCTGGAGGAGAAAAAGTACGTTGTATGTTATCTAGGATGATGATGATTAGAGCCAATGTGTTAATGTTAGATGAACCAACAAACCACCTAGATTTAGAGTCAATACAGGCATTTAATAATTCGTTAAAAAACTTTAAAGGCACAGTATTGTTTACAACTCATGACCATGAATTTGCACATACCGTTGCTAACAGAATTATTGAAATAACACCAAAGGGAGTCATAGATAGATATTCTACATTTGATGAGTATCTTGAAGATTCTAAAACTAAAGAACTTAGAGCTAAAATGTATCAATAAAAAAGCGAGCTATCTTGCTTACTTTTTTATTGTCTTTGTAGTTTTTTTCGTCTGCTAAATTCTCTCAAAATTCTTCTGTTAAACTCTTTTTCAGCTTTTTTAAGTCGTATAATTTTTACTGCTGAAATTATTTTAGACAACTCTTTCACTAATTTTATTTTGTTGTCAGTAATTTGTTGTTCAGTTAAAATTACGTCATCTATCAATTTTTGTGCTTCCTTATTTGATAAATAATCAATTCCACCAGCTAATTGAACTTTATGCTGAAGCCCACCCTCAAGTGACATTTTTAAAGCCTGTATTTTAGTTGTATACATATTGTAAATAGGCCAGAATTTTTCGGCTTCATTTGGTGATAAATTTAGAGCCTCAGTTATATAAGCTGTTTTAAGTGCTTTAATTCTTTGCCTATTTTGCTGTTGAGAGAACGATGTGTTTGTTGTTAGCAGTATTATATATGTTAAGAATAGTAATTTTTTCATTTTTTTCATTTTTAGTTTTTATAGAGAATTTCATCTAGATCTTCTTCATTTAAATATTCTAAAACTTCATTATCTGAAATAGAAGTGCTTAATATTTCACTATCTAACTCAATTTCAGGATACATAGAAACAATGCTTAAAGCATCAATATCCACACTACCATTATAAATCCAATCTTCAATTTCTGTTGAATTAAGGGAGTTAAATGTAATTTTAGGAGTATCGTTTTTTAGAATAAATAGTAATAGGAGTGAAGCAGCAATTGCTATAGGTGCTATAAATTTAGTTAATTTTCTTTTTAATGAAATTACTTTTGCTTCATCATTTATTTTAGTTAAAACACTTTCTTCTAATGTGTCAAAGTATTTTTCAGGTATTGAAGTATTCCTCTTACCATGAATTGCTTCAGCCTTTAGTTTTGTAATAATAATATCTTCAACTGTGTCAAAATATTTTTCAGGAGTATTAAATGCATTAAGTTTTATTTTCGTTGGAAATTTTGCAGTTTTTAATTTAGCTAAAACGCCATCTTCAATAGTTTCAAAATAATTTTCAGGTATTTCAAAGCCATTTTTTTTAAGTAATTCCTCACTTAACATAGGTGTTTTTTTATGTAAATTTCCTTTTTTCATTAATAATTATAAGACATGTTTTTAATATGATGGTTTAATATGATTTTAAAAATTTTTCAATTTTTTTTACGGCATGAAAATATGATGCTTTTAAGGCTCCAACAGAAGTGTCTAAAATTTCAGAGATATCTGAATACTTCATTTCATCAAAATATTTCATGTTAAATACTAATTGTTGTTTTTGAGGTAATGAAATAATTGCTTTTTGTAATAATTGTTGAATTTCACTACCTGAGTAATGAGGGTCTTCATGTAAATTATCAGTTATTTTATGCTGTAATTCATTGATATCAATATGCTGTTTTGCCGCTTTTTTATTAATAAAAGTAATGGCTTCATTGGTAGCTATTCTATATATCCAAGAATATAATTTACTGTTTTCTTTAAATGAATGGATATTCTTAAAAACTTTAATGAATGTATTTTGAAGTACATCATCTGCATCTTCATGATTTAAAACAATTTTACGTATATGCCAATACAAACGTTCTTTGTATAGAGACATTAAGTTTCTAAATGCTAGTTCCTGAGTGTCAGAATTTTTAAGTTGAGCAACTAATAATCTTTCGTCTATCACGTAATTTATTTTCTATTAGACGCTTAAAAATAGAAAAGGTTTAATTCAAAACCAAAGATTATGTTAGTTTCTCAAATTTTCTTTTTGAATAGCCAAACAATCGTTCATTTTTTATAATTTCAGAAATTCCTTTTGGGAGCATATCTTCCCAGCCTTTTTCTCCTTTTGCTATCATATCAAGAACAACCCTAGAGAAAATATCTAAAATTTCAGGATTATAATCTTCAATATCAACTACTTTTCCATTGTATTTGAAGAATTTATATAATTCTTTCATTCGAGGATGAACTTTTAGATTTTCACTCGTTTTAATTTCACCTGTTCGTTGATCTTTAAGAGGGTATAAATAAACTTTTAAATCTTTATAAAATAATTTACCAAAAGCCTCTAAAATTCCGCCACTTAAATTGCGGTAGTATTTCTCATCAAATATTTGAACAAAGCTTGAAACTCCCATTGCTAAAGCCATTCTGGCTTTTGTAAATTCAGAGAAGTATTCAACCAATTTATAGTATTCTTGGAAATTGGTAATCATTACATTTTGACCTAGTGAGCATAGTAACTCAGCTCTTTCTAAGAAATCTCTTTCATTAATTTCTCCTTCAGAAATTAAATTAGTTAATGTAATTTCAAATATTATTTTAGTGTTTTTTTTATCGACTTTATTTTCTTTTAAAAAAAGTTCTTCAGCTAGTTTATACATGTCCATATTTACTTTAGTTACAGGTCTAAAGCTACCGCGTAACGTCAAAATATTGGCTTTGTATAATTGTTGAGCAGGTAATAAGTTGTTTCCATCTGGACCAAACATTACTGCATTTGTCATGCCATTTTTTACCAATAATAGGCTCATGAGTCTATTATCAATATATGAAAATCGAGGGCCAGAGAAATTAATCATATCAATTTCCAATTGAACTTCATGTAAGTTATCATATAACGATTTTAGTAACTCTTTAGGGTTGTCATTTAAATAAAAAGCTCCATAAATTAAGTTAACTCCTAAAACGCCTAGAGTTTCTTGTTGTAATTTAGCATCAGTTTCCTTAAAGCGTGCGTGTAAAATAATTTCATTATAATCTTCTAAAGGATCCAATTGAAAATTAAGTCCAATCCAGCCATGCCCTTTGAATTTTTTGGCAAAATCTATAGTTGTTACTGTATTTGCATATGAAAAAAACATTTTTCCTGGATGTTTTTTTCTGTTTAATCGATCTTCAATTAGTTCAATTTCATAGTGAAGCATTTTTTTTAGTCTTTCTTCAGTAACATAACGACCATCTTCTTCAACTCCATAGATGGCGTCTGAAAAATTTTTATCATAAGCGCTCATTGCCTTAGCAATAGTACCTGAGGCACCACCAGCTCTAAAAAAATTCCGAACTGTTTCTTGACCAGCACCTATTTCGGCAAAAGTGCCATAAATATTTTGGTTAAGATTTATTTTTAAGGCTTTTGTAGTACATGGAGGGATATCACTAATTTCAATATCACCTTTTAATTTTAATGTCATTTGAATTTTTTTAGTTTCGGCAAAAATACTAAAAAATGATATGATAGTGAATAGGATTTTCCCAAAAAAAGAAGATGCAATTTTAAATTGCATCTTCTAAAGAAGGTTTTTGTAATTTACAAAAATTACATGTTTTTTAGTTCTGAAACTAAGTCTGTTAAAGCAGCTTTAGCATCACCAAAGAGCATTGAAGTTTTTTGATTAAAAAATAATTCATTTTGAATACCAGCATAACCAACATTCATACTACGTTTATTAATAATAATATGCTTCGCATTTTCTACATCTAAAATTGGCATACCATAGATAGGACTTGAAGGGTCGTTATGTGCTGCAGGATTTACAACGTCGTTTGCACCCACCACCAATACCACATCAGTATTAGGGAATTGAGGGTTAATATCATCCATTTCAATTAATTTATCGTAGTCAACATTGCTTTCAGCCAATAAAACATTCATATGGCCGGGCATACGACCTGCAACTGGGTGAATGGCATAAGACACATCAACACCTTTGCTAGTTAGCAATAATTCAAGTTCGTGAATAACGTGTTGCGCTTGTGCTACGGCTAATCCATAACCAGGTACAATTACAACTTTACTTGCATAATTAAGCATAATTGCAGCATCACTAGCCGTTGTTTTCTTAACAGTACCGCCTGTTTTTCCAACTGCTGCAACTCCTTCTGTAGAACCATCACCTCCAAATGCTCCAAAAATCACATTACTTAGAGATCTATTCATTGCATCACACATTACAAAAGTTAAAATTAACCCTGCAGATCCAACTAAGATACCTCCAACCAACATCACCATATTACCGTATAGAATACCTGTGATTGCAGCTGCAATACCTGTTAAAGAGTTTAAAAGAGAGATTACAACTGGCATATCAGCTCCTCCAATTGGTATAACAAATAAAATTCCATAAACTAACGAAGCAAATAATAAGATATAAATTAGGAATAAATGGTTTCCACCCATCATAACAATATAAGTTGAGAAGGCTAATAGCCCTAATAAAACTATATTATTTAGTAGGTTATATTTTGGAAGCCTAATATCTTTCATAGAGCCATTTAATTTAGCCCAAGCAATTAAACTTCCTGTAAAGGTAATACTACCAATAGCAATAGCCGCAATTACGGTTGAAGTTTGCATTGCGTCTCCAACTTTATTGCCATATTCAACTATTCCAATTAGCATTGCACTTGCACCTCCAAAACCATTGAATAGTGAAACTAATTCGGGCATTTTTGTCATTTCAACTTTAATGGCAATTAGCCATCCAACGACAGTTCCAACTAATAAAGCAGCTCCAATTAAAATGTAATTTATAGAAGCTACTTCAAAATCATGTAAAAAGATTGTTCCAATAATAGCTAAAATCATACCTACCGCAGCAATTAAATTTCCTTTTTTTGCTGTTTCAGGGTGTCCTAACATTTTTAAACCGATAACAAATGTAACGGTTGCAATCAAATAGATAATACTTAATGTTATATTCATTATTTTTTCTTTTTAAACATTTGTAACATACGGTCGGTAACTGCAAAACCACCAATCACGTTTATAATTCCTAATACTACGGCAACAAACCCTAAACCTAATGATAAGTAATCTTTAGGATTTGCTTGAAGCATTACTAATAATGCTCCAACAATTACAACACCACTTAGTGCATTTGCACCTGACATTAAAGGAGTGTGTAATACGGATGGTACATTTTTTATTAATTCTACACCAATAAATATCGCTAAAATTAGGATATATATTAATTCTAAATTATTGCTAATAAATTCTAATAATTCATTCATATTCGTTTAGTTTTAGTTTTTTCTAATTTTTCCTTCTTGTACAATTAAAGTTTCATCAGTTATTTCTTCATCCAACTCCCATTTAAATTCATTATTTTCAGTTAAATGCATTATAAAGTTATATATGTTTTTTGCGTATAAATCACTTGCATTAGTTGAAACGCTTTCTGGAGAAATAGTGGTTCCAATAATTTTTACACCATGCTTGGTAACTGTTTTATTCATTTCACTAATTTCACAGTTACCTCCTTGTGCGGCAGCTAAATCAATAATAACAGCACCATTTTTCATTTGTTTAACTTGTTCTTCAGTAATTAATACAGGAGATTTACGTCCTGGTATCATAGCCGTAGTAATTACCAAATCTGCATCAAATAACGATTTATTAACAGCTTCTTTTTGTCTGCGTGCGTAATCTTCAGAAGCTTCTTTAGCATAACCGCCTTCAGATTCTTCACCCGTATTATCAACTGATATGAATTTAGCTCCCAGTGATTCAGCTTGTTCTTTTGTTTCCATTCTAATATCAGTAGCCATAACAACAGCTCCCAACCTTTTAGCCGTTGCAATTGCTTGTAAACCAGCAACGCCAACACCATAGATTAAAACTTTTGAAGGGGTAATTGTACCTGCTGCTGTCATCATTAATGGAAATATTTTTGTCATTTCATAGGCGCCTAAAATAACAGCTTTATAACCAGCTAAATTACTTTGTGAACTTAAAACATCCATATCTTGTGCCCTTGAAATACGAGGCATAGCATCCATTGAAAATGCAGTAGCACCTGTTGCGGCAATTGATTCAATGAGTTTAGGATTTGATTTGTGGTATAGTTGGCTCATTAAAATGTGCCCTTTATCCACTAATTTTAAATCTTCTTCATCAAATGGGTTAATTTTTATAAGTATGGTTGCATTTTTAAAAACTACTCCTCTTTTTTCTACTGAAGCACCAATTGCTTCATAGTCTGAATTTTTAAAGGAGGAGGCTGAACCTGCATCTTCTTCAATTAAAACTTCAAACCCTTTGTCAATAAGCTTTTTGGCTATACTGGGTGAAATGGCTACTCTTTTTTCGCCTACTTTTGTTTCTTTTAATACACCTATTTTCATATACGTAAAGTTTTGGTATGTGTAAATTTATATAAATATTTCAAATTGTAAATTTGAGAAAATTTTAATAATGAAATCAAAAAAAGAAAACTAGCTAAAAAACTAGTTTCAATTTTAAATAAAGTTTTACTCAGAAGTATGTTATAAACAATAACAATTAGACTAGTATTGAAAAAAGTAATTATTATTGATTTATTTTTCATATTACAAATCTTGTTCTTTTAAAGAATGTGTAAAAATATACAAATATTTAACGTAAAAAGTTGATAAAAATCACATTTTTTTTTAGAATGTAATTATTTTGAGTTTAATGTAATTTATGTAATAAGTATTACATTAAAAAATGAAATAGAACGATATTTCTAATCATTTTATTTTAAAAATAAAAAATACAAAATAAATTTACATTTACAATTTTTTGAAGTATACTTGTAATTCTTTTATAAAATAATGGGTATTAAAATTACTTTTTTAGGCACAGGTACATCGCAAGGAATTCCAGTTATTAACTGTACACATCCTGTTTGTTTATCAAAAGACAAAAGAGATAAACGTTTAAGAGTCTCAATTTTGGTTGAATGGGATGATTTTTCTTATGTAGTGGATTGTGGGCCAGATTTTAGGTATCAAATGTTGAGAGCAAATGTTACTAAAATTGATGGTGTTTTGTTTACACATGAACATGCGGATCATACGGCGGGTTTAGACGATTTACGTCCATTTAGTTTTCAATTAGGAGCTGTGCCAATTTATGCTCAAAAAAGAGTACTAGAAAATTTAGCTCAGAGATTTGATTATATTTTTGAAGATAAAAATAAATATCCAGGAGCCCCAAGTGTTGTACAAAATGAAATAAAAAACACTCCATTTCAATTAAAAAATTTAAAAATAATTCCAATTGAAGTAGCACATGGTGAATTGCTAATTTTTGGGTTCAGATTTGGAAATGTAGCTTACTTAACAGATGTTAAAACCATAACAACGAAGGAAAAGACTAAACTTAAAAACTTAGAAGTTTTAATTATTAATGCTATACGTTACAAACCACATCGCTCTCATTTAAATTTGGAAGAAGCATTAAATTTAATTGAAGAACTAAAACCGAAGAAGGCTTATTTGACACATATAAGTCATTATTTAGGATTTCATGCAGATGTGGAGAAAACATTACCTAAAAATGTGTTTTTAGCGTATGATGAATTAGTGTTAGATATAACTTAATTTAATCATTTATTAAAGCCCACTCAACTGCTTTTTCTGCATGAATTTTGGTGGTGTTAAATGTTGGGATGTTTACATCAGTGTTTGAGATAAGTAATGGTATTTCGGTACAACCGAGTATAACACCTTCTGCACCCCGTTTTTCTAAATTATAAATGATTGTTTTATAAATATCTCTTGATTTATTTTTTATTTTCCCTACTACCAATTCATTGTAAATAATATCATGAATTAATTGTCTTTCTTTTACAGTAGGTATTATAACTTCAATTTTAAAATGATTTGTCAAAAATCCTTTATAAAAATCTTTTTCCATAGTAAATTTTGTGCCTATCAAAGCTACTTTTTTAATACCTTTTTGCGCAATTTCTTTCCCAGTTGCTTCTGCTATATGGAAAAAAGGAATTGAAATATTTTTTATAATTTCACTACTACATAAATGCATTGTATTTGTACAAAGAACCACAATATCAGCTCCAGCTAGTTCTAGTTGTTTGGCAGCATTAACCATTAATTTATTGAGAGTTTTCCAATTGTTTTCATGCTGTAGTTTTTCAATTTCAGCAAAATCAACAGAAATCATAATGTTTTTACATGAGTGAAAACCACCTTTTAATGTTCTAACCTTTTTATTTATATATTCATAATAAACCGCAGAAGATTCCCAGCTCATACCTCCAATTAGCCCTATTGTTTTCATATTAAAAATAAGTTATTATTTTAGTACAATGTACTTTTTTAATTTGGAAGTTAGAATTTTATCAAGTTCTTGTTCATTTCCAAGCGAAGTTTCAACAAATAAAATACCAAAAATAGGGTATTCATTAAAATTAACTTTTCTTAAGCTTAAAGGGTTTTCAAAATCTTTAAGAACTTGTTCATAATTAAAATGTGAGATATTATTTTTATCAATTCCAGAGTTGTTATCTAACAAAATAATACTATATTTTTTATCTTTTCTAGTTTCTAGAATTTCTTCCCATTGAGGTTTTTTACCTTTCAAAAAGTATTCATAAGAATTTATACCATACGCATACCAAGATAAATCACCGGTTGTACACCAACCTCCAAAACGTAGCGGATTTACTTCAATGGGTATTATTTCTCCTTTTTTAGCTATTCTAACTTCAACATGTACAGGGAAATTTATTAAACTCGCTTTTTCGCCTATTATTTGTAAAAACTTTTCTATTTTGTCAATATTATTTTCAATGATTTCTTTTGAAGTGGTGTAAATTCTATCGCTAACATCTTTTCCTGATGAAAAAATATGATGTAAAATATTTAAAACAATTGGTTCTCCTTTATTATTAAAATAACAATCAATAGCATATTCTTCACCCTCAATACATTCTTCAATAATAAAATTGGTGGTATTTAAAACTTCACTAGGGTAGAACCCTTTGATTTGAGTTATTTCTTGTTTTATTTTTACTAAAACTTCTTTCCATTCTTGGGGCTTATCAACTTTATGAACTCCTAAACTAAAAAAACCAATTGCTGGTTTTATAATAAATGGAAAAGGTAAATTATCAATAGAAATACTGTCTAAATCTTCAAATTTAACACCTTTAAAAAAGTATTTTGGAAAAATATCTTGTACTAATTCTCTAAATGTTATTTTATTTTTAAAAAGCTGAATTTGATTTGGTAATTTTGAAAATTCTAAATTTTGCTCAACCCAACTAATAATATTTTCTGAATTAGAGTAGATAGGTGTAGTCGGATTGTTTTTGATTAAATGAATAGCTTCTTTTTCGGAAATCCAATTTAACGATTTGTCTAAAATTATTTTTGTTGCTTCTGAAGTTGCAACAATTTTAAAGTTATTTTTTTTTATGGTTTCAATTAAAAAATCTGAAACATAGGGTTTATCAATTAATATCATATTTTTTGATGAGAAGTTAAAAGTAATTTATAGGTGTAAAATTACTTAAAAACTTAAAAATAAAGTGATTTATTTCGTGTTTAATTCTTTTAAAGTTGCTATTAATTCTTTTAAATTGATATTTGTTGGTGCTGGAATAAAAAGTTCTTCACTATGCGATAAGGTTCTATCTGTATAATAATAAACCAAGTAAATGCCATGAAAAGGATTTTCAATAATTTTCAGGTAAATCTAATAGTTGTTATATATTATTTTTAAGGTTCTTTCCATATCACTTTTAACTTTTGAAGTTTCAATTTGGTAATGGTTATTCATATAGCTAAAAATAAGAAGTGTACCTTTTTTTGTTATTAAATAGCCACTTAAATTATAATTGTTAGACAAGGAACCCGATTTTGCGTATACAAAAGGTTTTTTATTTCCATACCAATTTTTTAAAGTGCCTGATTCTCCACCAACAGGAAAGTAATTTAATAACTGTTGTTTAGGAATTTCATTCAGCATTTTTTCTAATAAAAAAACAAAGTCGTTGGGTGTAAATAAATTATAGCGAGACAGCCCAGAGCCATCTACCCAACGCGGTTTTTGAGGTAAATTTTGTAAGTAGTTAGCTAAAGAATATTCAATGGCTAATTTAACATTGTAAGAATTAGCAACCTGCTTTGCAACTTTGAGCATTAATTGCTCGGCAATAAAATTATCACTTACAACAAGCATTTGTTTGTATAAGTCGTTAGAACTAACTCCTTTTAAAATTTCAAATTTATATTTTTCAGAAGTTGGAATTACAGTAATATTTTTTTGAATAAATTCACCTAATAATTTAGCGGTCAATTGATTTGATGTAATAAAAGGAACTTCGTTTTCCTGTGTATTTCCTTTTTCTACATAAAAAATATTTTTTGAAAGTTCCCTAATACTATTGGTAGAATCTAGTACTTTTATTTGTTGTTTAAAAAAAGAAGGATTTACTTGTAAACTGTCTGCCAAAGAAAACGTTACAATATTTCCATAAATAGGAAATAAATTTTTCTCGGGCATATAATAATATTGGAAATCGTCCCAGGCCCATCCACTTCCATAAGGTGCTTCATCAATGTATTCATCTAATAAATAAATGCTATCAGTTTCATTTTTAAAAAAATTAATTATTTTTGAACTATCAAATCCATATAATAATGAAGGATCTGCTGTTCCTTTTATAATTAATGAATCTTGTGTTTTGTAATAAGCTAAACTTGAAACAGAATCTTTAAGTGTTTTGTAAGCTGTATAAAAAGTGAATAATTTTATGTTTGATGCAGGTGTAAAATATTTTGCTCCATTATAATTTATAATCTCTTTTTTAGTTTTAGGATTATACAACACAAAACCTTTAAAAAAAGAAGTTACCTTATTGTCTTTTTTAAAATTACGTTTAATTTTATGTGTTGTACCACAAGAAGTTAATAAAATTATAATAAGCAGTATAAATGTTGTTTTATAGAGGTGCTTAAACATATTTTGATTTGTAAATTTATAACTAAAAAAGATAAAAAGGTTTATGACATAAAAAAAGCCTATCAAATTTGATAGGCTTCTAGTTTGAAAAAAGGTAATAAGTATATATTAAATTACTTTTACATTAACTGCGTTTAAGCCTTTTCTACCTTCTGTTAATTCGAACTCAACATCATCACCTTCACGAATTTCGTCGATTAAACCAGAAATGTGTACAAAATGTTCTTTGTTTGAACCTTCTTCGCTGATAAATCCAAATCCTTTTGTTTCATTGAAGAATTTTACTGTTCCTTTACTCATTATTATTATTATTAAATATTTATATTAAATGCAAATATAGTGTTTTATATTTAAAATTCATAATATTATGAAATATTTAACAATATTCATGATTTCTAAGTTCTTATTGAGTTGCAATTAATAAAAGTTTAATTATTTGAAATTCAGAAGGTTAATGTTTTATTTTGGCATGGTAAAAGATGTTGTTATAATTTTATTCTAGTTTTTTACTGCGCTTTTTTGAAAAGAGCCAAGCTCCAAGAGCTAGTAGAATATAGAGTGAAATTATAATGAGCATTTGTTCCCATTTGTGTGTAAACTCGTAATATAAAATTAGTATACCTCCAATGCTCAGTCCAAAAATTGATAAAGAAGTTAGAGTTTTTGATGAATTTGTTTTTAATCTAATTTTATAATTGGCAATTGCCATTAATAAAGATACTAATAAAAAGGTAATACTTCCAAACTCTAGTATTAATTCAAGACCACCAATTAGAATTAAAACACAAGACATTATAGCCATAGAAATAATAGCATTTATAGGAATATTGTTTTTTCTAAAAGATAACCAATTTGGAAAAAAACCATCTTCTGCAACTACGGCCATTTGCCTGGAAGATCCAAATACAGTACCACTAATTGCACTACTTGTTGCTAAAACAGCTCCAAGAATTACGAGGTTGGTTCCTAAACTACCAAGTACTTTACCTGCTCCAGCAGCTAAAGCATATTCTTTGTTTTTTATTATTTCGTCAGTTGGAATTGCAAATAATGCTCCCATAGATATTACTACATATATTACTACAGCTAGTGCAATGGCCAAATAAATTGCTCTTGGAATATTTTTTTCAGGATTTTTCATTTCACTTACGGCATTAATAACTAGTTGAAATCCTTCATAAGCAACAAAAGTTATAGAAGCAACTATAAGAATAGAAAAGATACTTGATTTTTCAGCATCAATTACCATATTATCTATAAAAGTTCCAAAATTAGTTGTTCCATGTTGCATTAATACAATTGAAATAATGGTTAGTACTACCAATTTTGTATAAACCATTAAATCTTCTATTTTTCCCATTCCATTAACACTCCAAACATTGATAAGTGTAAAAAGACTTATTACTGCTATAGCTATAGATTTTCTTATCCAAATATTATTAGCAAAATCAGTACTACTAATCACATAAGAAGCAAAAGTATACGCATAGAGAGCTAAAGTACTTATGTAGCCAAAAATTACAAACCAACCTATTGCAGAAGCAGAAAAAGGAGAATTAGGATATGTTTTTTTATAGAATGAATAGGTTGCACCTTCATCTTTATAATAAAGTCCTAATTTTACGTATGAATAAGCTGCTAAAGAAGCTAACAAGCCACCTATTATAATTGCAATTGGGGTTAAATTCCCAATTAATGATACGGAAACGCCTAAAATTGTAAATATTCCACCACCTACCATACCCCCTAAAGCAATGGCAACAAGTTCAGCTAATCCAAGGGTTTTATTCCTTTTTCTGTGTATACTCATATTATTTTTTATAGTTAAAAAAAAATGCAAACTTAAAATTGTAATTTTAAAGTTTTTAAATAAAATATTATTGTTTAACCCCGTTGTGCATTAATAATTGCATAAAAAAAGTTGTTCATCGACTATAAAAAGACGTATATTTATTTGAATATCAAGCAATTAAATATATGAACAACTTTAAATCAAATTACGACAAAATTTTAGAAATATTAAAAACAATTACAGAAAAAGAACAATTTTTAAAACAAAAAGAAAACCAAGACTTAGAGATCTAAAATTAATTACTATAAATTTAACAGCAGAATATATGAGTATTGATATTGAATGTTAGTTGTTTAGGTAGATTTTTATTGATTAAAAAAATAAGATTGAACGTCCCGTTTATAATAGAAGGAAGCGAAAATTATTTTTGCAATAGCGTTTATTAGAAATAAACTGTCAAATAAGTTTAATGAATTTGAAAACTATTTTGTTGTAGATAGTACGCCTTTAGAGATGGTTAAATTATCTTGAAGTAATAGCAGTAAAATATGTAAGGAAGAGTTTTATAGTTCTCCAAATAGAGGTTTAATTTATTAATAAGTTTGTTTTTGATAGAAATATTAATAATTTGAAAATTAGCATTATTTAAATACATAACGGGTTAAATTGTATACTAATGTACAAACATAAAAATTAAATACTTTAGAATTGTTTTAGTTTCTTGGCATTCTAAATTTTATTATCATAGATGATAAAATAGTGATAACTCACAATAGTTAAAATAGTATTCTCTATGAAAAATAAAAATAAATACCAATTACAATAATTACGATGGAAATACCCATTAAGTATAAGTATTTCCAAGGTGTTATATCTACATCATGACTATATTTTAAATTATATGCATCTTTTCTTGGTTTAAAATATCCTATTATTAGCATTACCATAATATTAATTACAAATAAAATTGCCATAATATGCAGATAATGAGGGTAGTTTTCAGAGCCAAAGACAAATGGTTTTAAAATAAATTGGCTAATACTATATAAAACAACACCAGAAATAATAGCAATTTTTGCAGCAATTGCAGGAACATATTTTGTAGTGTATCCTACCAAAATTATAGTTAAAATAGGTATGCTGTAGCATCCATTAACTTCTTGTAAATAGCCAAATAGTCCATTATTAGCATACGCAATGAAAGGTGCAATAAGCATTGAAAAAACGGCTAATAAAATTCCAAACAATTTACTCATTTTTACCGTTTGTTGTTCATTAGCATTCTTATTAATGTATGCTTTGTAGATATCTAAACCAAAAAGAGTTGATGAGCTATTTAGAGCCGAATTAAAAGAACTTAAAACCGCACCAAAAAGAACTGCAGCAAAAAAACCGAGTAAAGATACGGGTAAAACTTTACTCACTAAAAAAGGGTAAGCTTGGTCTGGATTTGTTAATGGTTGGTCTTTAAATAGTTGAAAAGCAATAATTCCTGGAAGAACTACAATAAATGGAACTAAAATTTTAATAAATGCTGCTAACAATAAACCTTTTTGTCCTTCTTTTAAGTTTTTTGCTCCTAGTCCTCGTTGAATAATTGCCTGATTTGTTCCCCAATAAAAAAGTTGAACTAACATCATTCCTGTAAATATTGTTGCAAAAGGTACTGATGCATTGCTATCTCCAATAGCATTAAATTTTTCAGGGTTAGTAATAATTAAGTTACTCCAACCATCAGATAAATTACCGTCTCCAATAGCTAGAAGACCAAAATAGGGTACTAATAAACCTCCTGTTAATAAACCAATAGCATTAATTGTGTCCGATACAGCTACAGCTTTTAATCCTCCAAAAACAGCATAAATAGAGCCAACTATTCCAATAGTCCAAACGCTAATCCATAAAGCAGTAACATCTGAAACACCTAGTAGTGCGGGTACGTCAAACATTGTATTTATAGCAAGAGCACCAGAATACAGTACAATAGGTAGTAAAACAATCATATAGCCACTTAGAAACAAAATAGAAGTAATTGTTTTGGTTGTTTTATCATATCGGCTTTCTAAAAATTGAGGAACAGTTGTAATACCACTTTTTAAGTATCTAGGTAGTAAAACAAAAGCTGTTATTACTATAGCAATAGCAGCAAGAGTTTCCCAAGCCATTACTAAAATACCTTCTTTATAGGCAGCTCCATTTAGGCCTACGATTTGTTCGGTTGATAAATTTGTAAGCAATAATGAGCCTGCAATTACAACACCTGTCAAACTTCGGCCTCCTAAAAAATAACCATCAGAAGTGTTTTCTTTTGTTTTGCGTGTGGCTAAATAAGCTATAAAAGCTACTAAGAAGGTGAAAAAGAAAAAGGATAGCAATTGTATCATTTATAGGATCTTATTTTACTGATTAATAAATTAAATTTAAATTCTTTTATTTCAATTTGTTATTAGCCACAGCTTTTTTTATTTTTTCTATTGCATCAGTAACTTTTTTATTGCTGGTTGCTATATTCATTCTCATAAATAATGTACCTTCACGTCCAAACCAATGACCTGCATTAAGTCCAATTCCAGAGTTTTCTGTTAAATGGCTGAACATTTCTTTAGTGTCTTTATAAACCTTTCTAAAGTCTAACCAAACTTGATAAGTTCCTTCAGGTTTTATAAGCTCAATTTTAGAAGTTTCTAATTCTCTTTCTATACTTTTAATATTTTTTTCAATGGTGTTTATAACCTCTTTCAACCAATATTCACCATTATTATAAGCAGCTTCTAATGCAACTCTTGTAAGTGCATTAGTTCTCCCTAAATTATATTTTTTGAATGTAGAAGAAACAATATTTCGTATTCTATCATTTGAAATAATTGCTATAGAGTCTGCTATTCCACAAAGATTAAAAGTCTTTGCCTCAGAGGTGCAAACAACAATTTTTTCATAATTATTAATAAATTGTAAAGTCGAAGTAAATTGATTGTTGAAAAGGATAATATCTTTATGTATTTCATCTGAAATAAGGAGTAAGTTATTTTCTTTGCAAATTTCAATTATTTGCTTTAGTTCTTCTTTAGTCCAAACTCGACCAACTGGATTGTGAGGGTTACAAATGATTAAAACTTTATTCTTTTCTAATTTTGCTTTGTTTTTTAAATCTTGAAAATCAATTTGATATCGGTTGTTAATTAATTTTAAAGGGTTTTTTGTTATTCTACGATTTGTTTTTCTAATTACATCTCTAAATTCCATAAAAACAGGAGGTTGAATTATTATTCCATCACTTGCTGATGTGAAATTTTCAATTAAAATAGTAATTGTAGTTGTAATACTTGGACTATAAACTATGTGATTCTTATTTAGTTCAATTTTATAATTGTTAAAATACCACTTTTTTTGAGCTTTAAAATAGGAGGTAGGCTTATACTCATAACCAAAACTTGAATTTGTAATCCTTTTTATTAATGCTTCTTGAATTGGCTTTGCAATTTCAAATTCCATATCTGCAACCCACATGGGAATAAGGTCAGTTTTTCCAAATAGGACCTCCAATGTTTTTGGATTAGATTTGGTTAAAGGTAAATTTTTTAATTTATTATCAATATTCATTGTTGAGATTAAGTTGTACCTAACATAGTACTAAATATTAATTACCTAGTGTAAGGTAAATATAATGAATTTATGTAATAGTATTTAGAACCATTAATTGTTGCTTGAAGTCAGTGCTATTTTTCTGTTAATTGTATGATAATATATTATTTAATTAGATGAGTATCAATTTTATTTTTTTCATTCCAATTAATAATACTGAAAGGAATTTAAATACCAATAATCACCAATACAATTTCACCAAAAGCATAACGGGCATATTTTAAGGCTTTGTTCTCGTCTGCGAGAGATTTTCTCTTTTTCTGAAGAAGTTGATTATAGTAAATTGAAGTTTCGTATGTAAAGAGAATAGCACTTAAAAATGCTATTCTCTTTAAGGTTTTGTTTATGAGATTCCTATTGTTAAGGGGATTTAAAACTGAAAATAAATAAATTGCTCTCCATTACCTTGAGATATTACAATTAAGAAAAATAGCATTGTCCAAACAACTCCTAAAACCCAAGGAGATACTTTTGTTGCCACTTCTTTTACAGAAGTGTTTCGCATCATCCAATGGGTAACAAACATAATACCTATTAATACCATTACTTTAATAATGTCGAAAGATTCTAGTACTTTGATTCCTTCAGGGTTAAGAAATAACATGGATTGTATCATATTCCAAGCCGTATCAAATTCTCTGGCTCTAAAAAACACCCAAGTAAAATTAACGCAGGTAAAGGTTATAAATGCCAGAAACATTCCGTTCCAAGGGGTGATTTTAAAAGGTAAATATTTTTTCTGAAGTTTTTCTAAAATCAGATACGTTCCGTGTAATCCTCCCCAAACCATAAAAGTCCAAGCGGCTCCGTGCCATAGTCCTCCCAACAACATCGTAATCATTAAGGCAGCATACATTCTGGTAATTCCGTGGCGGTTGCCTCCTAATGGAATGTATAAATAATCACGCAACCAACTGGATAAGGAGATGTGCCAACGACTCCATAAATCTGAAAAGCCTAAAGAAGCATAGGGATATCTAAAGTTGTCTGGAAGTATAATACCTAACATCAAGGCAATACCAATAGCACAGGTAGAATAGCCTGCGAAGTCGAAAAATATTTGCCCCGAAAACGCTAAAGTTCCGCTCCAAGCATCCCAGAAGTTTAAAACTTGTCCGGGTTTAAAAACGGTATCTGCTGTATTGGATAACAGTGTGTCTGCCAATACTACTTTCTGAAATAATCCTAAAGTAAGTAAGAATAGTCCCCAAATAAATTGTTTGATGGTTGCTTTTTTGGGTTCGTAAAACTGAGTGATTAAATCTTTTGCTCTTACAATGGGTCCGGCAACTAACTGCGGAAAGAAGGTTACATACAATGCAAAATCTAAAAAGGTTCTGGCTCTTTCTATTTTCTTATGGTACATATCGATGGTGTAGGACATCGTCTGAAAGGTATAGAAAGAAATTCCCATTGGTAGAATAATATCCATAGGTCTTGCTTGGTATTCTACCCCAACCGAATTCATAAATAGCGTGAAATTCTCTAATAAGAAATCTCCATATTTAAAGAAACCTAAAAATCCAAGATTCACTGCCATACTAAGGTATAGCCACATTTTTTTTTTGCGTTGGTTTTCTTCAACCGCCAATTTTTTACCAGCGGTCCAGTCAATCATCGTAGAGATCCAAAGGAGTATCACTAAGGGTGGATTCCACATTCCGTAGAAAATATAACTTGCTAAAAGCAAAAGGCCTTTTTTAGATTTCCAATTTAAAAAATTTGAATAGTAGAAAATTAAAACCACTACAAAAAATACGATAAAACTTAGTGAGTTAAATAACATAATTAATTGGTTTTAATATTAGTAATTGCCTTTTTTTGCATTAAAATTCCTGCCAATTCTTTGGTAAAATAATCCGCATCTTCTTTACTTAAATGGGATTCTTCTGGGCAAGTAAGATTTTTTAGTTGTGTGTAATCTTCAAAATGATAACTCTTAACTTTTGTCAAACCTACCAACGAATCCCAAAACCGTTCTCTTGAAAAAAACTTGTTTTCAGCCATTCTGGTTCCTCCGCTAGAAGGAGGTCGTATTAAAATTAAATTTCCACCACGGGCAATAAATTTTTCAACATCCTTCATAAAAAAGGCGGTGGCCGTATCTTTATCGGGTGGAGGAGACGTTCTTCCGAAGAAATGCCACACTCGAATTATAGAATTAGCAAAAGCGGTATCTGTCGCCGCTCTTTTAGACATCGCTATATTTCTATCTAAAGAAACATCTCCAAAATTGTAGAATGGAGGCATTTTTATTTTTTCAGTTCTTTTTCCTAAATCAACACGTCTTAAAAGTGATTTTAAATCAATGTCGTCTGCCCATTCTTCTTCATCAGCAGACATCAATACTAAATTTTCTTGAAGCGGAACTGATAAAAAGTAATTTGCCTTTTGTGCATACGTCATATCAAAATAATAATCTACTTTCGATTGTATTCTATGCCAAGGCGGTGCTTTTGGATAGGTGGTTGAAAAAAACACAGCAGGAGTTATTCCAACGATTAGTGTTCCGTTATAGTTGGTGTTTTCAACAATATCACGAAAAGCAGGAAGTGGAGTAGAACCTGTTGAGGATAATTGAATTGCTTTGATTCCTGTTTCTTTTTCCCATACTTTTTTCTGAATATCAAAATAGGTTCTAGAGGCGCCAATTAAAACAATATCGTTTTTAGTAGCATTTTCAAGTTTAGCTCTTTCTTTTGCCCATAAGGCTTTTTCGTCGCTTAGAGTTGGGTGTAATCCTTGCGAACGCCAATATAATTCCCAAGTGGTAATTGCTATAATACTTAAAATAATAGTAGCGATTAGTGTTTTTTTAAGTTCCATAGTTGGTGTGTTTATTTATTGCTAGCATCATTTAGTTGCTTCGTATCCACATATTGTTGAAATGCAATTACTTTTCCATCTTTAAGCGTCCAAAAGTGAGCAGCTTGTGCATCGAGCATCGCTCCATTTTTCTTTAATTTAGCTTGGTAACGTAAAGTGGCTAATATTTGATTGTTAGACATTTCATGTAGTTGAAGATCTACAGTTTTAAAATAGTCGTATTCAGCACCAACACGTGCAAAAACACCATTGAGTACAGCTTCTGGACCTTTGTACGGATTTCCATCTGCCCAAGCATTGCCTTCAGCTTCGTTCCAAACTACATTGGCATCTAAAACAGCCAATACCGCAGGAACATCACCTTTCCCAAAATTATTATAAAGTTCTTGTATTACAGCTAAATTATTAGGGTCTGAAACCAAACCAAGTTGTGACATAAACGCCATATTGTCAAAGAAATCTTGTTCTTGAGCAATCTTTCCGTTTTTCATTTTTATAATCGTTGTACCATCTAAATCTACTTTGTTTCCGGTGGCAGGAATTCCAAAGAAATCACCCGTATGCGTTCCCTTAAAATTCCAGTGTTTTACAAGGTTATTGTTTTGTCCAAATACTTTTTTCATTGTAAATTCTATGTCAGAAAATCCATCAAGAAAGTTGTTGTAATACTCTTTAACGGCTTCAATGCCCACTACATTTTCAGGTTCCATAATGAGTGTTATATTTTTATCGAAATTGTCTTCATTATAATATTCTAGATTTCTGTTATTAAAAATTTCATCCCAAGTATGGGTGTATAATTCGATGTCTTTTTTAGTTTGTTGGTCTGCGCAAGAGCTGAATATGATTGCAATTGCGATACTAAATACTAATGTTAATTTTTTCATGGTTTTTGGTTTTATTAGTTGTTTAAATATATTTTTAATTCCTTTTTAATATTCATTTAAAGAACTCTGAATTGTTTGAAATTCCATTCCCAATTCTTGTTTAGCCAATTGATTTTGATAAATAATTTTCGCTTTGTTAATTGGGTTTTTATGGTTCAGCATTAATGAAATATCTGAAACTGGATAGGTCTCACTTGTTAGTAAATAATTTTTTCCGTGAAGTCCAGTTATGGTTGCCAATTTGTAAATTCCCAAGGCAACATCTTTTACATCGACCATGGCAAATTCGGCATTGGTATCATACAGCATTTGCACAAAAGGATTGGGTGCTATCTTATTTTTAAACAAAAACTGCAAACCTGTTGAGGTAGAATCCTCTCGATTGGAAAGTGATTTTCCCATCACCGCTACGGGCGAAACAGAAGTAATCTCGAAATGAGTATTTGGATTGTCGTCAATAAATTTTGAAACCGTTTGATTGGCAATAAATTTTGCTTGTGCATAGGGATGACTTTCTTTACTCATAAAAGGTGTATCGTTTTCGTCAAACTGATTGTTAGGATATTTACCTCCTGCGGGCATTGGAAAATTTGTGTTATACGCAGCAACCGAAGCTATAAAAACCACCTTTTTTACATTAGGAGTTTCGCTAATCACTTCCAAAAAATTCTCGGTTCCTTTGATGGTGGGATCAAATAATTCGGTTTGTGGGTCTTTAAAATCTAATATAAAAGGAGTGCCTCCGTGAATAACGATTTCGCAATCACTAACAAAATCGGTTAGCTGTTCTTTGTTGGCAACATCTAGTTGTTGTATTTGAAGTTTATCTGTGTTAGGAAACTTCCATAAATGCTGGTATTTTTCTTCTTTGTTAATATTGGTAGAAGATACTTTTACTTGATGTCCTTCTTTCAAAAACTTTTTTGTGATGTGGCTTCCTATAAATCCGGAGCCTCCTATAATGCCTATTTTTTTCATAAAAATTTAATTAATTAATACTCAATTTATAAATGAATCATTACAACCTTTTTGTAATGAAGGTTAATTCTATTAAAAAAAATTGGGGAGTATTAAGCTTCGTCTGATAAACTATAAATAGGGTTATTATTTTTTACATTGCCATTTCAGATAAAATAATTTTAAGCTAAAATAGAAGGAAATTAAGGGCTTGTCAACCACATATTAATGTGGTATTTCTACTATTTAGATTTTTGTACCTTTGGAATAATTGCGTTCAACAACTTAAAAGCCAACATTTTTGAAACGATTTTCTTGTACGTTATACTTGTTATGTGTATTGTTTTTACTTCTGAAGTATACTTCGGTAAGTTCACAAAATGTACCTCAAATTGAAACTTTAACAACAGAACATGGTCTTACCTTTAGAGATGTACGTTCCATAGCTCAAGACACCATGGGATTTATGTGGTTTGGTACACAACAAGGTTTAAACCAGTATGATGGTTATAACTTTAAAGTCTATAATAGCAATAAAGACAACCCTCATTTTATTGAAGAAGATAAAATAACAGCTCAAATAAAAATTGAAGCAAGCAAAAATGAACTATGGTATGTAGCAAGTGAGCAAATTTTTAAGTTAAATATAGAAACCGACAGTATTTCTTCTTATTCTGAAAAAAACGGAGTAAAAGGGAGTGTGCTTTTTTTATATAAAGATGTTAAGGAACAAATTTGGATTGTTACTGATGATTATTGGAAAGCTTCTTCTGGAAAAGCAAAGCAATACATTCAGAAATTTGATGGGAAAGATGCATTTACCGTTTTTGCAGAAGAAAAAAGAGGGAGCAGAGAATTTACTCATATTATTTCAGACAACAATAATAATATGTATTGGGGCACCATTTTAAAAGGGGTTATTAAGTATAATGAGGATGGAAAACAACTGAGCGAAAGAAAACTCGTTAGTTTTATTTGGTACGGAGAGGAGATGTTTTATGCACAATTTTATTTCGATAAAGCAAATAATCAATATTATTTTCCGAAAGGGAAAAAGATAAATGGTGTTTTAAAACTTAATAAAACTACTAACAAATTTGAAGACTTTTTAGATGTTCCATTACCTATTTACCATGCTCTTGAAGATCATCAAGGTAGTTTTTGGTTTGCAGCTGAGGAATACTTGTATAGAGTTGATACAGAAGGTAATGTTCAAGATTTTACTAAAGATCTAAAAAAACATTTAGATTATTCAAAAATTAATGCACTTTTTCAAGATTCCAATAAGTTGCTTTGGGTAGCTACCGATAATGGTTTGTTTAAAATTAGAATTAAAAAGCAATTGTTCAGTCAGTTGTTTAAAACCGAAAAAGAAGGCTGGGGAAATACTTTTAGAGGCATTTTTGAAACAAAGGAGGGTAGCATTATCGCCATGTGCGAAAGTCAGTATAAACTCGTAGGAATGGATGCCCTTGGAAAAGAATTTGAAGTCCCTTTGCACTCTGCTATCAACAATTCTGCAACTCCTATAGCAGCTTCACGATCTTTTACCTTAACTAAAGATTCAACGGCTGTCTATTCTGTGAATGATAATTTAATAAAAATTAATCTTGACAATGGCTTAATAACAATGTTTCCTGAATTTAATTCAAGACTAAATATTACAAGCGGAAACCCTTTAATAGCTTTGAAAGATGGTAGTTTATTATTTGGTTACTCTTTATCAAAACTTACTGTTTTCAATCCTGAGAGTAATGAAAGTCGTTTGGTTTTTCCAAATTTAAAAATGGAAGATAATATTTCAGAATTACGTTTTTTTCTTGCCTCTAAAGAAGAAAATATAGTTTGGGTTGGCACACAAAATAAAGGGCTCTTAAAAATAAATTTAAAGGGTACTATTGAAGCAATATACAATACGAAGTCGGTTCCTGCATTGTCCAATAACACCATATTAGTACTGTTTGAAGATGATAATAAATTATGGATAGGAACCTATGGAGGTGGTTTAGATTGTTTTATTCCTTCAGAAAACAGAATAATTAATTTCAATAAAGAACAAGGACTGTCAGATAATAACGTGGTGGGAATTTTACCTTATCAGGAAGATTTTTTATGGATTAGTACCTATGATGGTTTATCGCTTTTTGATACCAAAGCAACAAGTTTTCAGAATTTTTATGTAGAAGATGGTTTAACACATAATGAGTTTAATTATACTTCTTTTTTTAAGGATAGTAAAGGTATTTATTATTTTGGAGGAATGAATGGAATTACAAAGTTCAACCCCAAACCCATTCTAAAAAAAGTAACTATGCCTGCAATGCGTTTTACTAATTATTCAAAATATAGTAGTAAAACCAACGAGATTTTTAAGTACGAACTAGAAAAGCAGAAAGTTTCAGTGATTGATATTTCACCCTACGATCAGTATTTTACGGTAAGTTGGACAATGCCCAATTTTTTTAATATTTCAAAAAACCAATATTACACCAAGTTAGAAGGCTTTGAAGATCGTTGGTATTTTCAGGGAAATTCTTCATCAATTAGATACAATAAACTTCCGTCAGGAGAGTATACTTTAAAGGTGAGAGGTGCTGATTCCAACGGAAATAAAAGTAGTAACGTACTCTCACTTCCTCTTACTGTTCACCAAATATTTTACAAAACCTGGTGGTTTTTAGGTTTGGTTTTTATAGCGATTATTGGATTTATTTATTCCGTTTTTAACTACCGATTGCAACAATTAAAAGCAATGAATCAATTACGAACCAAAATTTCTAGCGATCTGCACGACGATGTAGGCTCCTTACTTTCGGGCTTGGCAATGCAAACCGAAATGCTAGAAATGAATGCCAACGAAAAAGACAGACTCAAATTAAAAAGAATCTCGAAGATTAGTCGTGATGCCATCGTAAAAATGCGTGATTTGGTTTGGAGTATTGATAATAGGAGGGAACGTATATTAGATTTAATAGAACGTATGGAAGAGTTGGCAGACGAGATGTTACTCCCCAAAGAAATAGTTTGTAAAATTAATAAAGGAAATTTAAATCACCATAAAAAACTACCTATTGCTGTAAAACAACAGTTGTATTTTATTTATAAGGAAGCGATTACCAATGTTTTACGACATTCTAATGCGACCAAAGTTTTGGTGAGTTTTAAAAATAATAGCGGATTGGGTTATTTAAAAATTAAAGATAATGGTACCGAAAGTAAGAAAGACTCCAAAACAGGAATGGGATTAGAAAATATGAAAATGCGTGCCGAAAAAATAAATGCTGAAATTAATTTTTATACTATTAATGGCTTTACAATTCTTATAAAACTCCCTTTTGCTTTTTAAAAATACACACATTGTTATGTGATTGACTTGTAGCTTGTTTCTTATATTTTCACCTTCATAATTTAGGTTGACTTGTGTTTTTGTGGGTGTTAGCATAAATATGGAACAGCCACTGGTAATTCAAATTATTCTATGTAATTAAACTATTCATTAATTTTTATGTCTAAATAAAAAACTGAGAATTATGAATCAAATAACCTTCTATCTAATCTTAATAATATTAATATTTTTATCAAGTTGTAAAAAAGAGGACACAACTGACCTTGTAGAGCAAATATCTTATGAAATTAATGAAAATGGAATATATCAAGACTTTTTAACACCTGACTATTACGATACTAATAAAAATGATTTGAGAAATGAAATTAATAAATTCATTCACTTTTCAAGACTTAACGAATACCAACATCCTTTTCAAAATTCTAATGGAGACATAATAACTTATTCAACAAACAGAGCGTTTGGAACAGGAATTGGTCTAGGAGGCACATCACAACATCATCCAGCAATAGATTTGCATCCAACCAATCCATTAGATGTTACTCTTTATGCTGTTCATGAAGGAATAGTTAATACCTATAGGAACAGCCCAAAATATAGACATTATTTAACAATTACTAAAGAAATTAAGGACTCTGACAATAACAATATAGGAAAGTTAGTTACTCTTTATGCACATATTGATTTAGATTTAGACGAAAGCCAATTGATACAACTTAATGGATTATATGTTAATAAGGGAGACCTTGTTTCTGAAAATTTATATTCAGGAACTATGGGAGGAGCACATTTACATTTTGAAATTAGATTTTACAGAAACTCTGAAATAGGAAATGAAGAATTCTATTCTTGGAAAAGCAATGGGGTTTACACAGTACAATCTACAGGAACCTTATGGTTCTATGGATATTGGAATTCAAGTATTGGTTACGGTTTCGGAAATCCAATAAATTTCGGAATAGAATAAATACTTATTATTTTTATACAGTACGAACAGCTTTTTCTTCTATCCAGCCTAATGTTCCTTTACAAAGCCATAGTGCATTATATTTATGTAGTTTCAATATTTCAGATGCTTTAATTGACCTTCCGCCTCCTTTTCCACAAGCAGTTATATAAACTTTATCTTTAGGTAGTTCATTAATTCTGTTTTCAAGTTCATTGATTGGAATATGAATAGAATTAGGTATATGCTCAGTTTCTCGTTCTTCTTTAGTTCTGACATCAATGATAATATAATTTTTCTTTTTTTGCACATCTTGTTTTGAAATGCAACTTGTGTTGGTTTGCATTCTAGCTTTGATAATAATTGCAGATAGTAACGTAAGTACACCTATAAATATAATAGAACTGTTTATATTATATAAATCAGCTATTATACCTGTTATTATTGCTCCAATTGCATAGCCTAAATCTCTCCACAATCTAAAAATGCCAATACTTTTTGCTCTATCAATCGGGTTTGTATTTTCGGCTATTGATGCTAAAAAAGTAGGGTAAACCATTGCTGTTCCCCAACCTAAAATTGAAGATAGAATTATATATTCCAACATATTATTCGCAAAAACAAATAATAAAAGTGTAATGGCTTGCAGAAGCATTCCCCAAAACAGCATTTCTTTTTTAGGATATTTATCTGCCATTTTACCTGTGAATAATTGACCAATTCCCCATACAGCTGGATATATTGCTGTAATTATTCCTATTTGCTCTATTGAAAAACTTTTACTGGCTAATAACAAGGGAAAAATACCCCAAACCATTCCATCATTTAGATTATTAATTAGTCCCGCTTGAGAAACAGAACCTAAGTTTTTGTTTTTCCAGGTTGTATCAATAAAAATATTGTTTAGTAAAGGCACGGTATTGGATTTTGATTCTTTTGCAACGTGATGTCTAGTGTCTTTGATAAAAAATATGCTAAAGATCAAACCTAATAAAACTAGAATAATTCCGATATAGAAAGGATAAGGCCTTAAACCATATTCACTAGCAATCCAACCTGTTAAAAAGGCTACAATTGCTACCGATAAATAACCTGCAAATTCATTTAGCCCCATTGCAAAGCCACGTTGTTTTTCTCCAACTAAATCAATTTTCATTACAACTGTGCTACTCCAAGCTAAACCTTGATTAATTCCTAATAGAATATTGGCAACAATTATCCAGTTCCAGTTTGGAGCAAACATTAATATAAAAGGAATTGGTATTCCAATTACCCAACCTAGAATTAATAGGTTTTTTCTACCGTATTTATTTGCTAAAGCTCCTGTAAAATAATTAGTTATTGCTTTGGTAATACCAAAAACAATAATGAATGAAAGAATTGCTGTTTTTACAACCAATCCAAATTCTTTCTCGGCTATTTCTGGAAGAATAGAACGTTCCAAACCAACCATACCTCCAACAAACGCATTTACAATAACCAGTAATGTAAATTGTTTCCAGTTTTCTTTCAATCCTAACGTTATATTATTCATATTCTTTGATTTTTTACAAAGGTCTGAAAGAATAAAAAGAAAATACTTTACAAATGTTAAATAATTACTTTTTTGCTCTAATTCTACTCAAACTCACCTGAGTAATTCCCAAATAAGAAGCTATTAATTTTAAAGGTACTCTTTGAATTGTTTGTTTAGATTGATTTAATAAATTGTGATACCTTTCTTCTGCTGAATGAAATTGAATACTTTCAACTCTGTTAACTAATTCTACATAAGCATTTTCATATATTTTTCTAAACAATCTATCAATTTCAGGATATCTATCATACAATTCGAATAGTTTGGAAGAGTTAATAGCAATTAATTCTGAATTTTCAATAGCCTTAATTCCTTTACGAGAAGGTTTTGTTTTGAATAAACTGTCTGCTCTAGCAACAATTGAGTTTTCAAATTCAAAACTTTCTATTATTTCAATGTCCTCTTTAAAATAATAGATGCACAGTAACCCTTTTTTAATAAAATAAATATTCCTACACGTATGTCCGATTGGATGAAGGTCTGAATTTTTTTTAACAGTTAATTCTGTACAAATTAAAGAAAGTGCTTTTTGGGATTTATCAGTCAATTGTTGAATACTATTTAGATATTCTAGTAACTCTTTCATTAATTTGGTTTCTTGGATTTAAGGTTCTAACGCAACAAGGCGTTATTAATTTTAGTTATTCATTACTCAAATATACAAGTTTATTTTTGGTTTTAATACGCGGCAATATTGAAATAGAGTAACCCTTCCTACTCTATCGAGTTATTTTCAGTCCAGCGCCTTTACATCACCATCTTTTTTTAAATTTTTATTAATTCTACTTTAAAAACTTTATTTGGTGTTCTATATCTTAGTATCTTTCTTTGGTGATTATTTAGTTTTTCCTACACTATCTTTAGTTCTTTTTCGGTTACCTTGCTAAAGTCAGTTTCCTTTGAAAAAAAGTACCTAATGAGTCTATTGGTATTTTCGTTGGTTCCTCGTTTCCACGAGGAATATGGATAGAGTATATTACTTCAAATTATCAAGTTCGTTATGACGGTACAGAGTATATACAATGTAATGCTTACATGGAAGAAGAAGTAATACGTTGGGTAAATATCCTAAAAGCTGCTGCTGGTAGTACTGAAAAAAATGTGATTTTGGCTATGAGTATGGGTGGTTTAGTAAGCCGTTACGCCATATGGAGTTAAATGGTAAAATCCATGACACCAAATTGTATATTAGTCACGATAGTCCACACCAAGGAGTAAATCTACCTTTAAACGAACAATTTAGGTAGTGGAATTTGGAAAGTGTATTATAGAAACGTATTTTTAGGGCTTTTTAACGAATACGAATTTAAGAAATAAATAAAAATAAATAAATAAAGGTTAGAAACTAATTTAGTATAAAGTCTAATCTTTAACTTTTGTAAACCACCTATCTTAAACGAACATGAAAATAAAAAAACACACTTATTTTTTCAGTCTCATTGGGTTCATAATAACATTTATTGTTACAGGGCAAACTTCTATCATGTCATTCAATATAAGATATGACAATCCCAATGACAATCAAAATTCGTGGAAATATAGAAAAAAGGAAATTACTGATATGATAAATTATTATTCACCCGAAGTATTAGGTATTCAGGAAGGGTTGGGAAATCAAGTAAAATATCTAGATTCTGTATTAGTTGATTATGATTATGTTGGTGTAGGTAGAGATGATGGAAAATCCAAAGGAGAATATACTGCTATTTTTTACAGAAAGGAAAAAATTAAACTTATTTCAACCAAAACATACTGGCTTTCTGAAAATCCAGACTCAGTTTCAATAGGATGGGATGCCTCTATGAACAGGATTGTAACATTTGGTGAATTTTTAGACATCGCATCCCAAGAAAGACTAGAAATATTTAATTGCCATTTTGATCACATAGGAAAGATATCACAGAAGAAATCTGCAGAATTAATACTTCAAATCATTGAAGATAAAAAAATAGAAAGCAATAAAATTATTGTTATGGGAGACTTCAATAATATTCCTGAAAGCGAACCTATTAAAATTCTTCAAACAAAGTTGAAAGACTCATTTAAAGAAAGTAAATTAAAACCTTATGGACCAATTGGAACTTTTAATGGGTTTGATTTGGAAATTATAACAGAAAAGAGAATTGATTACATTTTAACCAACAATATTAAGATTCTTAAATATGCAAATATTGATGATAGAAGAACAAATAATATGTATTTATCTGACCATTTTCCAATACTAATAACAATTGAATAAAATACTACTTTTAACTAAAATTAAAAAACAAAAACAATGAACAACAAAAGATTAAAAGAAGTTGTATTTCTATTCGAATTTAGTTTATTTGCAATCACATCCTGCGATAATGACAATGATAAACAAGCAGTGTATGTGATGATAACTATGTAAGCACTGCTATTACAAATACTTTTTCAAGAGCAAACGGATATGATGACTTACTAGAATTGATGGATTTAAAAACACACCAATACCAAATAAAAATAAATGCAAATGGTGAAATTTGTAGTGTCGGTTATCAAAACCCAAGCACTTGGTCGGGTAATTATATTATTGAAATAATTAATGAAACTACAAATGCATCCTACTCTGGTACACATTCTTTTTCAAAAGCACAACTTGATTACCAAAGCATTACTCCTGCTGCTGTAAGTTCAGGAGATATAATTAAAGTGATGCGAACAATATCTAACAGCAATAGTAAATTGTTTGATATAAATTGAACATCGGATATTTTAAAAATAGATGAACTAAAAATTAATCAATTTAACATATGAAAGAGGAAAACCTATTAAATCATTTCTTTATAAGAAGAAAAAAACAACTATTTATTTTTGTAATATTATTTTTTATTTCAAAAATAGCAGTGGCGCAATTTCCAATTAACACTTCTTATCAAACAATACCAACTGGAAGTCCACCAGCACTTCCCCCTCTTTTGGATACCGTTATAGATAACACAGTACCAGACCCAATCACAATAACAAGAATAACTGAATACAACGTAAATTGGGATTGGTACCCCATTCATGATTACTCAAAAATACAACCTTGGAATGCTGATGCAAGTATCTATAAATTTTCTTCTGTAGTTATTTATGATGCAAACACACATCAAATGATTCGTACACTTCCTAATAACTTATATCCTAGTTATTGGTCAAATACAAATGCAGATATAATGTATAGTTTTAGAGAAGATGGCGAAATTAAAACGTACTCTATTTCAAATAACAGCTTTCAAACGTTATGTCAATTACAAGGGTATGAGGTAGTTAAGTTAGGACCTGGGGAAGGAAATATTGATAACAATGACCACTATGTAGCTTTGGTAGGTAAAAATGGTATAAATTTAGATGTTATTGTTTTTAATTTACAAACCAATCAAATAGTAAATACAGAAACTTTTACTGGAGCTTGGGGAAATGGGAATAATGTTCCAGATTATATCGATTGGATTTCAGTTTCACAATCTGGCAATTATGTAGGAATTATGTGGAACCATAACACAACTTCAATAAATAACCCTTTTAATGGCCATTATGGTGTAGAGATTTATAGTACTTCCAATATGCAATTTTTAAGACGAATTGCAGATTATGGTAATCATGGCGATTTTGGTTATGCTGTTGATGGAGATGAAGTTTTTGTGCAATTTTGGGGGCCAACGGGTAGTTTAAATATGTATTATTTAAATAGAATGGAAAGAATTGAATTATCAAATCATTCAGATTTTACTGGAGAAGGGCATGTTTCATGTAGAAATTTAAATCGACCTGGTTGGGCTTATGTTAGTCAAGATGAAGAAGTACATTCTGGGCAACTTATTGCTATTAAATTAGACAATTCTGGGTTGGTTGAACATTTTGGGCATCATTACAGTAGTTCCAGAACTTACAATAAATCTCCAATGCCTGTACCTTCACCCAATGGCGATAAATTAATGTTTAAATCTGATTTTGGAAATGTAGCAAACACGTTAGAAGTTTTTAGTTTTGAAGCTAAAAAAGCAAACTCATTAGCTATTAATGACTTTAAAAATATGAATCTTATAGTTTCTCCAAATCCTGCCAATAATCGAGTCTATATAGAAAATAATGAATTAATAACTGAAATTAGAATATATAATACAATTGGACAGCAACTTCAAACAATTTTAAATGTAAATTCAAATAAAATTGAAGTTTATATTCAAAATTTGATAGAAGGCATTTATTTTATTAAAATAATAGACGCTAAAAATAAAATTACTGTTAAAAAAATAGTAAAAAGTATTAAGTAATCTATTGCCAACAATGGTAACCGTAGCACAAAGTTTAAATAAGTAGTAAAATATTGTACTTTATACCAAATTGAAAAACAAGCAGTTCTTATTTCTCATCTACCGCCAATTAATTTTAATAAAGTGTTTATTTTTCACAAACTCCTTCGGTATTTTCTTAAGAATTTCTAACCTTAAAGCATCTACCAAAGCATCTTTACAAAAGGAATGGTGAATAACAATACTTACTTCTCTAATTGGTTTGGGCTCTGTAAAATGGATATTACAACCTTTATCGCTATCATCAATTGCCATTTCAGGCACCAATGTAAAACCGCCATAATTATCAACCATTTTTTTTAAAGCCTCAATGGAGCCACTTTGAAATTTAATGTTTTTATTACTATTTGAATTATTACAGATATTTAAAACTTGATTTCTAAAACAATGTCCACTTTTTAAAAGCCATACATTGTCCAATTTTTCAATTTCCTTTGCTGAAATAGTTCTCTTATTTTCAATAAAATCTTTTTTTTGTCCATAAAACACAAATGGTTCATTATACAGTTTTATCTCTCTAATAAATGATTCATTTAATGGAGTAACCAATATACCAACGTCTATTTCTTTCTTTTGTAATGCTGAAATAATATTAGATGTCTGCATTTCATCAATTTTTAGAATAGTGTTTGGATATTTCTTAGAAAAAGAACCTGAAATTAATGGAATTAGATATGGAGATATTGTTGGAATTACGCCAATTTTAAAACTACCATCTATATTATCTAATTCTTCACTTACCATATTTTTTAAATCACTTACTTCACGTAAAATTATTTCGGCTTTTTTTATAAACATTAGCCCTAAATTGGTTGGTTTAAAAGGAGACGTACTCTTATCAAAGATTGAAAAACCTATCTCTTTCTCTAACTTTTTAACCTGAATAGTTATTGTAGGTTGAGTTACAAAACATTTTTTAGCAGCAGTTACAAAATGCCTATAAATATTTAAGGCAATTACATATTCGAGTTGTTGTATGGTCATCAATATAGATTTTATATATACAAATATATAAATTATTAATTTGACTAATACTAGTGTAGAAGATATATTTGCAGTATATTTAACATTAAATTAGAAGAAATGAAAAAATTAACTTTTATTATTATTGTGATGATATTGTTTATTTCTTGTCAGAATAACAACAATAACAACGTAGCAGACGGAATGACAGGGGCAACCAATACCAAAAAAAGCAACCTAAACAAAAGATCTGCCAGTAATAGCGACTGGTGGCCTAATCGATTAAATTTAGATTTACTACGCAAGCACTCTGAATTAACAAATCCCATGGATAAGGAATTTGATTATGTAAAAGAGTTTAAAAGTTTGGACTATGTAGCCTTAAAAAAAGATATCCGTGCATTATTGTCAGACTCTCAAGATTGGTGGCCTGCAGATTATGGAAGCTATGCAGGTTTATTTATTAGAATGGCTTGGCACAATGCCGGTACGTATCGTTCAGGTGATGGACGTGGTGGTTCTAGATCTGCACAACAACGATTTGCACCACAAAATAGTTGGCCTGATAATGCAAATTTAGATAAAGCAAGAAGATTGCTTTGGCCAATAAAGAAAAAATACGGTAATAAAATTTCTTGGGCAGATTTAATGATTCTCACGGGGAATGTAGCGTTAGAATCTACTGGATTTAAAACCTTTGGTTTTGCTGGTGGAAGAACTGATGTTTGGGAACCAAATGATGATGTTTACTGGGGAGCTGAAGAAAAATGGTTAGATGATAGCAAGAGATATAAAGGAGAAAGGAAACTCGAAAATCCTTTGGCGGCAGTTCAAATGGGACTAATTTATGTAAATCCAGAAGGACCAAACGGTAATCCAGACCCACTTTTGGCAGCGAAGGACATTCGCGAAACATTTGGAAGAATGGGAATGAATGATGAAGAAACCGTAGCGTTAATAGCTGGTGGTCATACACTTGGTAAAGCACACGGAGCTGCTAGCGCCTCTCACGTAGGACCAGATCCAGAAGCCTCACCCATAGAAGCTCAGGGTTTTGGTTGGAAAAGTGATTATAAATCTGGTAAAGGTGCAGATGCCATTACATCAGGTTTAGAAGTAGTTTGGACCTCTACTCCTACAAAATGGAGTCACTTATTCTTTTTTAATTTATTTGAAAATGAATGGGAATTAACAAAAAGCCCAGCAGGTGCGCATCAATGGGAACCTAAAAACCCAAAAATGATGGTTCCTGATGCTTATGACCCTGATAAAATGGTTAAACCGGGAATGTTCACCACAGATTTAGCTTTGCGTTTTGATCCCATTTATGAAAAAATTGCAAGGAAGTTTTATAAAAATCCAGATACTTTTGATGAGGCTTTTGCTAGAGCTTGGTTCAAATTAACGCATAGAGATATGGGGCCAAAATCTACCTATTTAGGGCCAGAAGCACCAACAGAAGATTTAATTTGGCAAGATCCAATTCCAGTTGTTAACTATAAGACAATTACTAAAAATGATGTTGAAAATTTAAAGAAACAAATTCTAAACTCAAGTTTAACAATTAGCGAAATGGTATCTACTGCTTGGGCTTCAGCTTCAACGTATCGTAATTCAGATAGAAGAGGTGGTGCAAATGGAGCAAGAATACGCTTAGAACCTCAGGTAAACTGGGAAGTAAACAACCCTAAACAATTGAAAAAAGTATTGACTGTTTTAGAACAAATTCAAAAAAAGTTCAATGCTAAATCAGTAACAAAAAAAGTATCAATAGCAGATTTAATAGTGTTGGCAGGTACTGCTGGAGTAGAAAAAGCAGCAAGTAATGCAGGTTATAATTATAAAGTACCATTTACCCCAGGACGTACAGATGCTATTCAAGAACAAACAGACATCAATTCATTTAATCTTTTGGAACCAATGGCTGATGGTTTCCGTAATTACTTAAAAACAAAATACACCATTTCTACTGAAGAATTATTGGTTGATAAGGCGCAGTTACTAACACTTACAGCACCCGAAATGACGGTTTTAGTTGGAGGAATGCGAGCATTGAATACTAATTTTGATGGAAGCAAAAATGGAATTTTCACAACAAATAAGGACAAATTAACCAACGATTTTTTTGTTAAATTATTGGAGATGAATACAGAGTGGGAAGCTGCTTCAGATTCTAAAGAAGAGTTTGTAGGGAAAGACAGAAAAACTGGAGAAAAAAAATGGACAGCAACTAGAGCAGATTTAATATTTGGCTCAAATTCTGAACTTAGAGCATTAGCAGAATTTTATGCAAGTGACGATTCTAAAGAGCAGTTTGTAAAAGATTTTATCTCGGCTTGGACAAAAGTAATGAATCTTGATAGGTTTGAATTAATTTATAAATAAGGTGCTATGAAACTATCATATTATTAAAGTATGATTAGTTGGAAAGCTCTATTGATAACCTAATTTTTCAATAAGATTTCATCAATATCAATTAGAAAAATAAAGAGGCTGCTTTTATTAGTAGCCTCTTTTATTAACTCAATTAATTAGTTTTAACAATAGTAGACATTCCAGTAGACCTATTATTCCTCAAAACTCTGAACTACTTACCATTAGCATCAAAATATTTTTCTTTTGAGCTTTAATTGTTGTGATAGTTAATAAAACAATTGTAGTAATTAGAATTAGCCTTTTCGTTTTATAGCATTAAACTTCTTTACACAAAATCCATCCAAAAACTAATGTCAGTATTAGAACATATATAATCAGTACATAAACCCACTTCTCTCCAAATTTTGGAGTTTTAATTGAGGATAGATTAAACACAGACAGAATTATTAAAATTGCATAAATAAGTATTGAAAAAGTGGAGTGCATAAAAAAGCTTTCGAATAAAAAGACAAAAGCCAGGATGAGCACATTATTATCAAGAGCAAGACCTTTATATGTTTTACTATCAATAAGACCGTAAATATTAAAATAACTTAAACGAATAGCTGCGGTAGCTACAATAATAAATGCACCAGGCATAAACCATAAACTATAATTTCCGTAGCTCAACAGCAAAATAGCAGGCAGAATACCAAAACTTACAATATCAATCATAGAGTCGAGCTGACTTCCGAATTTACCCTGTTCTTTTGTTCTACCCTTCATCTTTCGTGCAATAATTCCATCGAACCAATCGAATAGTACTGCCCATAACACACCTATAATTGAAGCTAAAAAATTCCCTGTTATCGCAAAATATATTCCAAATAAAGCACTTAATAAACCTAATAGAGAACAAATATTTGGTAAATCCTTGGCAAAACCAAGCATACTAACTTGTTTTTTAATACTCATAACTATTCATTTTTTTTAATACATTACATCAATCAAACTTTCAATAAGCTTATTGTTTTCATCATTGGTACGACTGGCAATTCGAATATAACGGTCTGCATCGGGTTGTGTTTTTCCTACACTATCCTTTATATAAATATTGTATTTAATAAATAGGCGTTTTGTTACTTCTGGTCCACTTAATGCATTATCAGGTAAGCGACAAAAAACATAGTTAGCATCGGGTTTAAAAACCGTCATCCCCTCAATAGTACAAAGCATTTTATAAAAAGCATCCCTATCCGTTTTTACCTTTTCGCAACTGTCTTTAAATTCTTGATTATACTTAGGCAGAATTCGTAGAAATTCTTCTGCAAACCCATTAATATTCCAAATATGAATTCCTTTTCGAACTGCCTCAGCAAATTCTACGTTTGCGGTCAATAGATAGCCAATTCTCAGTCCGCAAATTCCATAAGCTTTACTCATACTTTTAAGAATAGCGATGTTTGGATATTCAGCAATGTTTTGTTCTAAGCTTATCTGCTCTTTATTATCCGTAAAATCGAGAAACGATTCATCAACAATAAGCATACAATTGTGTTTTTCGAGCTTTTTTGCCAAACGAATTAAATCGGTTTTAGGTACTAATAGAGAAGTTGGATTATTGGGAGTAACCACAACGGCTATATCTGCTCCAACTTTAATTGCTTCAGCTGCAAACTTATCCACATTAAGCTGAAATGATGGAAATTCCAATGGGAATTCTACCACACAACCTTCCGGTGCTGCATTTACATATTCATTAAATGAGGGTACTGGAACAATTATTTTTTTTGCTAAAGAACCAGAAAGTATTTTAATAATTTCAGCAGCTCCATTGCCTACAACAATTCTTTCTGAAGGCTGATTAATAATATTCCCAATCAATTCGGCAAGTGCATCTTGCGCCATAGGATAGTTCAATACTAAATCTTCAATATTCTCTTTGAGGTGTGTAAAAACAGCTTTTGGAGGGAAATAAAGATTATATAAATAAGCATGGTCAGCAAAATTATGTCGGTAATAACCCCCATGCTGTTTGGATACGTATGTGTATTTTTCGGTTTGTGTTCTATATTTATGTTGCAATATATCTTAGATTTAAATGCATTAAACTTTTGCTACTTCAAGCTTTATTTGTTTTTTTAATTTTATTGGAAACAGTTTTTCAGCTTCAGATAAATCATAAATTGTATCAATTTCATACCAAGGTTTATGGTCAAATGAAACAGTTTCAAATGTTAGGATTTTAGCATCAACCATTTCAGATAAAACAGTTTCATAATAACAATTAACTCTTCCTTCTGAAATGTATTGGTGTAACTTTTTAACTATAGCTTGCCAAGATGGAAGCGAAAAACTGTAAATGTTAACTGTTTTAAAACGAATATTGGCATACGTTTCTGTTGTTCCTCTTTGAAATTGAGTAACCTGATTCATTTTATTAATAGAAACAGTGGTTCCATTCAGCCAAGGTTGCATTTTTGCTACAGCCATTCTATCAGGAAAAACCATTTTGTTTAGTAACGATGTTTTTAAAACCAAATCACTTTCAAATAGAACGAAAGGTTCTTTTATAATATTACGAGCCATCCACAATGAATAAATATTATTTGTTGTTTGATAAAGAGGGCTGTAAATATACTCAATAGTTAAACCTTTTGATTTGCTACCAAGAAAATCCATAATACATTCTTTTTTATGGCCGGTAACAATTACAAGGCGCTTAAATCCTTGTTTCTTTAAATTCTTTACAAGCCTTTCAAGAATAGATTTTTCATTTACAAGAGTAAGGCATTTTGGTGCATTTTTGGTTAAAGGGAAAAGACGGCTACCAGTTCCTGCGGCAAGAAGTAATGCTGTAGTAATACGATTTTCATCATAATCATTTTCTAAATTAGTATTCATACTTAATTTATTCGTGTCATCAAAAAAAACAAAAAACACTTGTTTAAAAGCATTTAGGCGTACTAATTTTTAGTACTCTGATGATTGGAGTGGTTACTGTTAATTCAACTATAAGTATGAAGTCTGCTAACTTCGTGATAGATAGCTTTAAAAGCCCATCAACAAAAATGATAGTGAACAATTGATATAAAAGGCATGTAATCCTTTTGCAAAAATACTCTAAAATTTCGGATATATTGAGCGTTTACCAATCTTATCGTACTGAAATGATTCAATGATTAAAACAAAATAGGGATAAAATTCAATATTTATAACTAAATAATGAGAGAAAAAAAGTATAAAAAGCTAACAATACGCTTAAAAAATACAATTAAATTATATAACCAAATAAGATTACCCTTATCTTTAGACTTTAAAACACTTAATGTTGGATATAAATTATTAACTAAAATCAATCTCTAACAAATAGTTATTCAAAACAGCATAAATTAAATATAATAGAAAATTTACAAGAACAAGCATACAAACTTAATTTTTATAACTATAACAAAATGAACAAAAGCTCAAAGTATTTATTAATCTCGTTAATCACATTTATTGTGGGTTATCTATTTTTACGATTTGCATATATAAATGCTGAAAATATCCCGTTTGCACAAGAAATAATATTAATTGTATTAGGAACCATTGCTACTATTGCCATTACTGCCGCTCTTTTAAACAAGCAAAGTGAAGTTGAAATAGAAAAAGAACAGCGCGTAAAAATATTTGATTTGAAATCTAACTTATATTTTAAACTAATTGAGTTTATAGAAAAAATTATTTTAAAAGGTGAAATAACTGAAAAAGACTTAGTTGCGTTAGAGTTTTTGACACATAAAATATCAATTATTGCAAGCCCCGAAGTATTAAAAGGCTACTCTAACTTTATCAAAGTAATTAAAAACACTGCTAAAGATTCTAAAATTACACATTTAGAATCTGATGAATTATCATCAAGTCTAGCCAAACTTTGTGGAAAAATTAGATATGATTTAATTTTAAAAGACCCAAAATCTAACATAAATATTGAAGAAATTATCAAAGATAATATTGATAAATTATAATTTAATCCGTTGTGTATATAGAGAATATTAATTTTTAAGTTATTTCTATTCCTATCAAAAATAGACCTATTAATGGTGTTGAAGGGAATAAAAAAAGACGAAATTATCAAACGTCAATTATGTCATTGGTTTAGAGTACCTAAATTAGGAGCAGGAGTAGTAAAAAGGCTGAATATTAATAAATATATTCAATAATACAGCAGGTTTCAGTGTATAAATGTAATTATAGATTAACATTTGTGTATTTACCAAAAATCAGGAAGAAATAGTTCTGTTAAAAAATGCTTAAATTTAGGTGTTTAAATGAACAACTAATCTACTCATTCTAAATATAGGCTACATAATTTCAAACCAAGAACTATGAACATAAAACATTATACTATTCTTGCAATACTCTTTATACCAATACTTTTACAAGCTCAAATTGAAAAATCTATTGAAGGTAACATAAATAATATTCCTGTAAGAGAATATACATTAACACTTAAACAAGAAAAAGTAACTAAAGCAGGAAAAGAAGTTATGGGAATGACCATTAATGGAAGTATTCCTGGCCCAACACTTGAATTTACCGAGGGTGAATATGCTGTAATTTATGTTAAAAATGAAATGAATGTAGAAACTTCTATTCATTGGCATGGCTTGTTATTACCTAATTTTTATGATGGTGTTCCATATTTAACAACACCACCCATAGAACCTGGACATACATTAAAATACGAGTTTGCCATTAAACAATCTGGTACGTATTGGTATCACGGACATACAATGTTACAAGAACAAGTAGGTGTATTTGGATCGATTGTAATTCATCCTAAAAAAGAAACCTTAAACTATGATAAAGAATTGGTTTTAATGCTTTCAGATTGGACCAACGAAAAACCAATGAGTGTTTTACGAAACCTCAAACGTGGCAACGAATGGTATAATTACCGAAAAGGAACTTCAACTCCCTTAAATCAAGTAATAAAAAGAGGTGCTTTTGGTGCACAAATGAATTTCTGGAAACAGCGTATGGAAGGCGCAGACATTGCAGACATATACTATGAAGCATTTTTAATTAATGGGGAAGAATCAATAGAATATCCCAATTTTAAACCTGGAGAAAAAGTGCGATTGCGAATTATTGATGGCGGTGCTTCTACTTCATTTTGGATAACATTTGGAGGTGGAGACCCCATTTTGGTATCTGCTGATGGATTGGATATTGTTCCCGTTAAAAAAATAAAACGTTTATCGCTATTGCTGAAGCTTATGATTACATAATAACCATTCCCAAAAACAAAAAAATTGAATTTAAAATCACAGCACAAGATGGATCAGGTACTGCATCAGCCTTTTTAGGAAAAGGAGAAATACTTAAAGCACCAGATATTCCACGTCCCGATAAAATTGGGATGATGATGAAAATGGCAAAAATGGACATGGAAATGGGTGCACATGCTTTAAAATATAGACCTAAAAAAGACGAACGTTATGAAATGAAGAAAGAATACGGAATGCAAATGAGCGATGAGAAAATGACGGGTATGAAAAAGGAAGATTCAGATCAAATGAAAATGTCAGAAAAAACAGTAATAAAAACCCCAAAAGAAAAAACATCACCTTATACCTATGATTATTTAAAATCACCTAAAAAAACAAATTTAGATAAAGAGATTCCTGTAAAAGAAATATTACTGAATCTTACCGGAAATATGCAACGTTATATTTGGAGTATGAATGGTGTGCCATTATCCGAAGCTGATAAAATAAAAATAAAAGGAAATCAAGTAACTCGAATTACATTAAACAACCTTACTATGATGCATCACCCAATGCATTTACACGGGCATTTTTTTAGGGTACTTAACAAAAACGGAGAATATTCTCCATTAAAACACACGGTAAATGTTCCTCCAATGGAATCAGTTACCATAGAATTTTACGGAAATGAATATGGTGATTGGTTTTTTCATTGCCATATATTATACCATTTAATGGGCGGAATGGCTCGTGTAATAAGTTATGATACGCCAAGAGATATAAGGATGAAAGGATTTCCTATTAAAACAGGAGTGGCTGAAACAGACAGATATTACTCTTGGGGATTGTTAGATATAGCTTCAAATGCAATTTCATTAAATGCCTCAACATCTAATATTCGAAATCAATTTAATATATCCTTTGAATATGGATGGAATGAGAATTTAGAAGCAGAAGTAACTTATGAATATTATTTACACGATTACTTTAGAGTATTTGGAGGTGTAAATATTGAAAATAAAATTGCAGATAATTTAGATGAATTCAATACCGTAGCTGTGGCAGGAATTCGATATTTATCACCTTATTTATTCAGTATAGATGCTCGAATTGATAGTGAATTAAGACCTCGAGTTTCAATAGGAAGAAGCATAATGCTATTCCCAAAATTTTCTGTTTTTGGTTATTATGAATATCAATTAGATTTTGGGCTAGTAAATAATTTTTCAACCGGAATTAATTATGAATCTGAAACCGTTTGGAGCGTAGGAGCAGAGTATATGCTTTCAAGAAATTTTTCTTTGATGGCAAGTTATGATAACCGATTTGGTACAGGAGGTGGTCTTTCAATAAGATTTTAAATCAATATTATTTAATAAAATAGACAATAACAAATACGAACAATAAAATAGAAGGTTTAAAATAAAATATAAATAACTTATTTTATGCGTTTTAGGTGAGTGTCTAAATTAGCTCCAGCTAAATAAATACTTTGGATAACTCTGTAAATAGCAAATTGTAGAATTAAGTAAAATAACACAAAAACACCCTGTTTAACTAACCGAATATTCATTTTAGCCTATAACCATATTTTGAAACATGCTATCAAAAAAATAATCTTTTTCTGTTAATAAGTTTTTTAATAATTTATTTTAAGTTGTACAAATTTTAAGAAAAATCCCTTTACATTTGATATGAATTTGGTTCTATTACAATAGGCAATTGTATTGGATTAAAAGGGAATTAGGTGTAAATCCTGAACTGTTCCCGCAGCTGTAAACTCTTTATGGTTTTTACATTCTTTGTCACTGTTTGCCTGATGGCAGATGGGAAGACGTAAAAACTGGAGTAAGTCAGAAGACCTGCCTCTTTCAAAAGAATGTCAAACTTTCGGGCAAAAAGTTATTGGCACGATATATTCAATTTTAGAATAACCGTACCTTTTTTGACAGAATTATTAATGACTTTTTTACTAATAAAATTTAGAAAAAATGAATTATTCTACCATTCAAATTGTACTACAAGAAGTACCTGGAGAAGTTAGTATATGTTTTAGCATTTGCGGTTGTAAAGTTCACTGTGAAGGTTGTCATTCTCCTATTTTGTGGAAAGAAAATAATGGGCAAAAACTTACTTCTACTATTTTCCAAAATACATTAATAAAATACAGCGGATTTGCCAGTTGCGTTTTGTTTATGGGTGGAGAATGGAATAAACAAGAACTTATTTCCCATTTAAAATATGCTCAAAAAAAAGGCTACAAAACATGTCTTTATTCTGGTGAAGATAAAATTGAAAAATCCATTTTAAATCATCTTACATGGATTAAAACTGGAAAATGGATATCTGAAAAAGGAGGTTTAGAAAGCCTTACAACGAATCAGAAATTTTTGGAAGTACAAACAAATAAAAAATTAAATCATTTATTCTTAAAAACTATTAAGCTATGATTAGACTATCACAAGAACAGATAAATAAAAAAATTAATTTTATTAATAACTATATTAATGCAAACAATGCTGCTGATGGTTCAAAAATAGATGCCAATGCTAATGTTTCTTCAAAAAATATTGCCACCATGGAAGCAGAACTTAACAAAGACATTAATGTACAAGTAAATAGACAATTAGTAAAAAACAAGATTGCTCAATTATTTGACAAAGACTTAGCCAATGAATATGTTAGACAAATAGAATCTCATGAAATATATGTTCATGACGAAACATCATTAAAACCATATTGTGTATCAATTAGTATGTATCCCTTTTTATTTGATGGATTAACCAAACTTGGAGGCGAAAGTAAAGCTCCGCAACATTTGGAAAGTTTTTGTGGAGAGTTTGTAAATCTAGTTTTTGCTGTTAGTTCACAGTTTGCAGGTGCTTTGGCAACAGTTGAATTTTTGTTGTATTTTGATTATTTTGCAAAAAAGGATTTTGGTGATGATTATTTAAATACAAATAAGAAGTCAGTTTTCAACCATCTTCAACATGCCGTTTACGCTATTAATCAACCAGCTGCAGCTCGTGGTTATCAATCCGTTTTTTGGAATATATCCTTGTATGATGAATTGTATTTCAATAGCATGTTTGATGATTTTGTGTTTCCTGATATGAGTAAGCCTAAATGGGATAGCCTAAAAAAAATGCAACAGTTTTTTATGAAATGGTTTAATAAAGAAAGAGAAAAAGCAGTATTAACATTTCCTGTTGTTACCGCTGCAATGCTGGTTAAGAATGGGAAGCCCGTTGATTCTGAATTTGCAGATATGTGTGCAACAGAATTAAGCGAGGGAAATTCGTTCTTTATTTATCAATCAGAAAGTGCAGACAGTTTAGCATCTTGCTGCAGATTAAGAAATGAAATTAGCGATAATACATTTAGTTACTCTCTTGGTGCTGGAGGAGTTTCAACCGGGTCAATTAATGTAATTACATTAAATATGAACCGGTTAATACAAAAAGATAAAAACCTCAAAACTGAAATAAATAAAATTCATAAGTATCAAGTTGCTTATAGAAAATTGATTGAAGAATATAAAGAAGCAGGAATGTTACCTGTTTATGATGCAGGGTTTATTTCATTAGACAAACAATTTTTAACTATTGGAATAAATGGAATGGTTGAGGCTGCTGAGAGCAAAGGAATTATAGCTAAAAATAGCATAATTTATAAAGATTTCATAACCAAACAACTAAAAGTTATCTATGATGCTAATAAAGAAGCAAAAAAACAATATGGATATATGTTTAATACCGAGTTTGTTCCAGCAGAAAATTTAGGGGTAAAAAATGCAAAATGGGATAGAGAAGATGGTTTATTTGTTCCTCGTGATTGTTACAATTCTTATTTCTACCCTGTAGAAGACTCTTCAATAAATTCTTTAGACAAAATAATGCTTCATGGAAATGAAATTATACAGTATTTAGACGGAGGTTCTGCTCTTCACCTAAATTTAGAAGAATCACCCAATAAAGAAGGTTTTTTAAAATTAATTAACGCTACCGCTTTAGCAGGGTGTAATTACTTTTGTTTTAACATAAAAATAACCATTTGTAACGAGTGTGGAAATATTGATAAAAGAACACTTCAAAAATGTAGTCAATGTAATTCTAAAAATATAGATTATGGAACAAGAGTGATTGGCTATTTAAAACGTGTTTCAAATTTTAGTTCCGAACGGCAAAAAGAACATGATTTAAGATTTTACCATTATGATGAATCAAAGACATCTATAGAACATCTACAAAATTCAAGAATTAAAAAGTTTAATGAATATAATTTAATGAGTATAAAGAGTCTCGTAAAACCGAAAAATCACAAACAATATTAGAAAACCCTAATTTAAATTAATAGCAAACAAAAATTGGCAATAAAAAAGACGGAAAACACACACGTTGCAAAATATATGTTCCTTAACACAACCAACCATTAGAACACTTTGTTTAGAAGAACGTATTTACAATATATACATTAAAAATCTAGTTTATACCATATTTTATTTAAACTAATTGATACTTGTTTGTCTTTAAGATAATTTTTGTTAAAAAACTACAATGAAAGTTTTAATACAGAGCTTGGAAAAGTATAGATGGAGAAGCGAAAATTTCAAATCTTAGTAGAAATTAATAAATTAAAACAAAATTAATTATATTTCTTTATCAAATGATTTTCGTATAAGCTCGGCTTTGCAATTTATTTCGAGGGTTTTGTAAATGTTTTTTATATGGCTTCGTACCGTATCTATAGACACAAATAAATCTGCTGCAATCATTTTATAGCTTTGACCCGCAACAATGCCTTCAACAATTTCTAATTGTCTTTCAGTGAGGAGTTGTTTCTTTTTGGGTGCATAATAATTGGCTATTTTTCTAGCTATGGCAGGAGACATATAGGATCCTCCTTCATTTACAATAAGCACTGCTTCCAATATTTTTTGAAGTGAAATACGTTTAGACATATACGAGCAGGCTCCACAAGAAAGAGCTTTAAAAATCTTATCGGTTTCATCAAAAGTGGTTAGCATCATCACATCCAACTCGGGTAATTTATTTTTAATTAAGGGAAGCCCTTCCAAACCAGATATACCTGGGAGATTGATATCTAACAATAAAATACTAGGTTGCTTTTCGCTAGTCATAATTTTTTTTAAAAATTCTTCTACACTACTTGCCACTAAAACAACTTCAATAGCATCCTGTAGTCCAAAATATTCTACCAAACTTTCTTGAATAATTAAGTCGTCTTCTATGATGGCTAAATGTATAGGTCTCATTTTTTTTTATATTATTATAATATAAAAATACAAGTGTTTTTTAACGTATGCAATCACATAACAATGTGTTTTTTTATTTCATCATTTAATATTACTTACACTAAGTTCTGAATCAAAAGTTGTCCTAATGGAAATTTTAAATAAGTACGCATCTGTAGAATCTGCAACTGGACTACCTGATAAAATTGTGCAAAATTTACTAGGTAGTCCAGTTTAAAAATAAGTTTTTTATTTGTATTAAATATCATATTTAGTTAGAGATGAGCTATTTTTATACGCATTGCTGCAATTTAGTGGCTTTCTATCCATATTCTAAAAATCTATCCGTTTTCTATTTTCTATCCATTATGATAGGAAAATTCGAAAATGTTTTCAGTTAAGTTATAATTAATCTTTTCTAGCTTTTTTCAGTTTTTTTTCTGCTTTTTTTTCTTTAGGAGTTTTAGCAGCTTCTTTTTTCACGTTTTTCCTTGAATCTTTACCTTTTGCCATGATAGTATCTGTTATTTATCGGTTTTTAATTTCTCTATTTAAATTGCTAAAAATATATCGGTTTCGATTTCTATCCGTTATGATAGAAAAACTCAGAAATATTCTCAGCTTTGTTACAATTATTCATTTCGTATATCTTATTTCTCCGTTATTTTGATAAAATTAAACTGATTTAATGCTCAAAATTGTGTAGGGAATTTATTCTACTTGAACTTTCTCAAAATCATTTTGATAATGGTGTAATGATTTTCCAATCTTTTTACCAAAAGAATATACAAATGTTGAAATAATTAATGATGCTAATATTATTCCAATAATCATTAAGTTTCTTTTTTTCATTTCTTTTTTATTTAATTATCAATCTTTCTGCGTTTTAGCTTTAAACTCCAACTGCATAATATTCTGGCAACTTTATTCTATTTTAGAACTCAAATTGTACCAAATTTACTAGGTAGTCCAATGTTTGTCGTTTCGTTATTTAGTTCAAATGTAAGCATAAATTTTATGAGGTGTTGTGGTTTGTATTTTATATGTTTTTATTTAATAAGAATGTGAATACTCCCAGTCAACTTCATATTTTATATATTTATCATTTTCAACTTTCTTAATTATAAAAACTTTGAAAAATAAATGTGTTTTAGTTAAAGGCATAGAGCTAAATAGTTTTTTATTCAAATTATTTTCATTTACCTTTTGTTTAAAAAATAAATATTCTTTTTCTTTAAGCCCACTAACATCTTCAAATTTTAGTTTTTTAAAAAAAATATTGGAGCAAGTATCTATGCTGTGTATATTTTTAGAAAACACGAACCTTTCACCTTGTATGTAGAAGAATATATCTGACTTATAATCTTTTTCTCTATCTCTTTCAGGTAAAAATAAAATATATTTAATAGGCTTTAAATAACTTTTTCCATCCTTGTAAAGGCTGAAATAGTTATTGTTTTTTTCTTGTGAAAAGAATAAATTAGTACTAAGTATAAAGATAATGAAGACTATTTTTTTCATGATTAATTACAATTTGATGGACCATTGAAGAAATACTGATTAATTAATTGTTCAATTGTTTGTTTTTCATCTATGGTTAAATTATCCCAAGCAATAGTGCTTTGGTTGTTTTCAAGTTTACCTAATCCTACCCAAGCCAAATTTTCATATGTTAAACGAGATAGTCTATTATTATCGAATTCTTGTAGCATATCAGCAATAGTGTTTCTATAGTGACTTGCCATCATTTCATGATTCCAAGTAGGTTTGTATCTTTCCACATAATAATCATAAATTCCAGGAAAATTATCCTTAAGTGAGTTTATATAATTAATTCTTTCTTGAGTTGAATAAAGATTAAGATTTAAATCACCTTGCTGTGCTGCTGATAGCATTTTTCTGAATATTTCAGCGTGTATTATTTCGTGAGCAAAAACTATAGCCTTACCTAAATCTGACAAATTTCCGAATCTATTTTCATTAAACTGAATTTCAGTAATATAATTTTGGGGAGGTTGTGTCTCACCATAAGTGTTTAATCCTAAATTATTGTTTATTGTTAACCTTAAATGACTAACAGGGAAATCACCATCAAATTTTTTTATAGCTTCCTTAAAACTGGTACTTAATTCATTTAATTTGTTATAAATGCATTCTGCTTTTGTATTCTCAAAGTTTGGATTTATAAGAATTTCATCAGGGTGATTATCAGGGTGATTTGGTGGACCGTGTGGGTCATCAAAATGCCCATGGTAAGTACCATAACTTGTAAATCCTGTATTAACATAAACATATTCCACTGTAGTACCTTCATAATGAGAATTTATATAATAGAAATATGTAGACCCACCCCCTAAATTCTGATAAATATCTCTCCAATGGTCTATAAAAACAGGGATTAATGTAGTACCAATAGAAGGTACTTTAGCTGATAAATTTTTAGAAATTTGTTTTTGATTAAATTCATTAACTTGAATTCCATTTTCATAAGAAGTTATTTTTTTTATTGTGCCGTTTGTTTCGTAATAGGTTATTATACCATTAAAATCGTCTAAAGTATTTAAATTTATTTTTTTTAGTGATTTTTTAGTTCTAGATAAATATTTAACAAGCTCAATTGTTGCCATATTTTTATTATATAATGTAACTAAAATATTATATTTAATATACAATTTATTTATATTATTCTTAATTTTTTTTGAATTTATTTCAGATTTAAGATTTGTTTCAAATTCGTACATTTTTAATGAGTCGGAATTGGTAATATTTGTATATAAATTCTAATTAACTTGGAGATTGTTTTTAATGAAATTATTCTTAAAATTTTTTAATGTAAAATCCTTTTTAAAAGAATTAAATAAAATATTCTGTCTTTGACTTATTAATTCTAAGTCTGAAGAGTCTAAATAATTATCTTTTTCACAATTGGTTAATGTTATCAAAACAAATAATAAAAGAATTTTGATTTTCATAGAATTTTTAATTTTTTTCATAATAATTTTAATTTAAGTGTTAATATTTGATTTTCAAGAATACTAAAAATATTTCATTTAGTTGTAAGGTAAATCCGTAAAATAAGTAAGGTAAATGCTTACTATTTGTCAGTATTAATTTCTTTGTGTTTCAATGCAATTTTTCTGTTTTTGTTTCTGTCGAAATATAAACCACAACGAGTTTTTATAAGATTTGTGCGACTGGAAAATCGGAGATTTTTCGGTTGTAGCAAATCGGTTTGTTAAAATGTTTGTCGGTTCGTTATTTAGTTTAAATGTGAGCATAAATTTTATACATTGTTGGGGCAGTGTACATTATCTCATAATTTTCATAGGTTCTTTTTTATCATTAATAGCCACAAAAGTAAACTCTCCACAAATAGCGTGTTCTTTTTTGTAACTATACATTTGTTCTATGTAAATATTAACTTCTACTCTTAGGCTTGTATTTCCGATATGCGATACTTTACCAACAAGTTCTATTATTGTGCCAGCAGGTATGGGCTTGGTAAAGTCTATTTTGTTACTACTTACTGTGACCATTTTTTGCCTACTAAATCTTGTTGCTGTAATGAAAGCAACTTCATCCATTAGGTATAAAGAAGTTCCTCCAAAAAGTGTATCATAATGATTTGTGGTATTTGGAAAAACAGCTTTAAATAACCTTGTTTCAGACTTTTCTATTCTTTCTTGTATTGTCATTTCTATTTGAATTAATAATGATAACCCACTTTACTGAAATTTTAAAATTCGTAAAGTGGGTTCATTTAATTAAATGGTATTTGAAACTGTTTTCTCTCTTAAAGTTTTAGCTGCAGTTACCATTTCGGTTAAGGCTTTTTTGGTTTCATCCCAACCTCTTGTTTTTAAACCACAATCAGGATTTACCCAAAGTAGTTCTTTAGGAATAACTTTTTTTGCTTTGTTGAGCAATAAAACCATTTCATCTTTATTAGGAACTCTTGGAGAGTGTATGTCATAAACTCCAGGTCCAATTTCATTCGGGTAATTAAAATCAGCAAAAGCATCTAATAATTCCATTTGCGAACGAGAACATTCAATGGTTATCACATCAGCATCCATATCTGCAATATTTTGGATGATATCATTAAACTCAGAATAACACATGTGTGTGTGTATTTGAGTTTCATCATTAATTCCTGAAGATGATATTTTAAAAGCATTGATTGCCCATTTTAGATAGCGTTGCCAATCGGATTTTCGCAATGGCAAACCTTCTCTAATAGCGGGCTCATCAATTTGAATGATTTTAATTCCAACATTTTCTAGGTCTTTCACTTCATCTCTTATGGCTAATGCAATTTGATTACAAGTAACAGAACGCTCTTGGTCATTTCTTACAAAACTCCACTGTAAAATAGTTACAGGACCGGTGAGCATCCCTTTTACTAATTTAGGGGTTAAACTTTGTGCATAACTTGTCCATTTTACGGTCATCGGATTTGGACGTGAAATATCTCCAAAAATGATAGGGGGTTTTACACATCTACTACCATAACTTTGTACCCAACCAAATTTTGTAAAGACAAATCCATTTAGTTTTTCACCAAAATATTCCACCATGTCATTACGTTCAAACTCTCCGTGAACAAGTACATCAATGTCAATTTCTTCTTGCCAACGAATGGCTTTTTCCGTTTCTTTTTTTAGTAAGTCTTCATATTCTTTTTGGCTAATTTCTTCTTTTTTAAATTTACTTCTCCAAGAACGGACCTCTTTTGTTTGCGGAAAAGAACCAATAGTTGTAGTAGGATACAATGGGAGATTTAATGCTTTATTTTGTATGATTTTACGAGATGAAAATGGACTTTTTCGTTTTGCATCATCATCAGAAATGGTAGTAACTCTATATTTAACTTCTGGATTATTTATTAAGCTAGATGTTTTTTTGCTTTCGATAGCTTCACGATTTTCTGCGACTACTTTTTTATTATTTTCCGTATTATCATCTAAAAATAATTGCTTTAAAGTAACAACTTCATTTACCTTTTGTTTTGCAAAGGCAAGCCAATTTTTTATTTCTGAAGTTAATATGTCTTCATTATTTTCATTTTCCAAATCACAAGGAACATGAAGTGAAGAGCAACTTGTGCTTATTAACACTCTATCCTTTCCTAACATATCTACGGCTTTTTGTATTGTAGATAATGATTGCTGATAATCATTTTTCCATACATTTCTACCATCCACAATACCTAATGATATTGATAGGTTTTTGGGTGCATTTTCTAACACTTCTTGTAATTGATTTGGGTATCTCACTAAGTCAATATGTAATGTGTTTACAGGAAGGTTAATTGCTAACTTCAAGTTATCTTGTAAGCCTTCAAAATAGGTGGCAACGATAATTTTAAGTTTTGGAAATTTTTCTTGAATAGCCGTATAAGTTTCAGCTATTACGGTTTTTTCTTTATCGGTTAAATCTAGAGCTAAAAAAGGTTCATCAAATTGAATCCACTCAGCACCTGCTTTTTCTAACTGGTTTAAAATTTCAAAATAAACTGGTAACAGATTCGTTATTAAATCAATTCTATGAAAACCTTCTTCTTTTTCTTTTCCTAATAGTAAATAAGAAACAGATCCAATAAGAACGGGTTTTGTAATAATTCCTTGTTTTTTAGCTTCTTGAAATTCATCGATTACTTTTGTTGAAAATAGATTAAATTTTTGCTCTTTTTTAAATTCAGGAACAATATAATGATAGTTGGTATCAAACCACTTTGTCATTTCCATTGCAGGAACATCTATGTTGTTTTTTTGGTGTCCTCTAGCCATAGCAAAATATAAATCTAGTTCCGATTTGAAATCAAGATTTTTATACTTTTCAGGTATAGCATTAACGGTGAGTGTCATGTCTAAAACTTGATCGTAATACGAAAAATCGTTTGTAGTAACTAAGTCAATACCTGCTTCTTTTTGAAGGTTCCAATTGTAGTTTTTAATATCAGCTCCTACTTTTTTTAGTTCATCTGTTGAAATTTTACCTGACCAATACTGTTCGCAGGCTTTCTTTAATTCTCTTTTGCTACCAATTCGCGGATAGCCTAAAATGTGTGTTTTCATTTTTTTACTTTTAAATAATGAATAAATAATTACTTAAAAGTTCTATTAAAAACTTCTTTTGCTTTTCGAGAAATAAAATTGGGAGTTAAAAGACATGCGCAAAAAAACACATAGGATATCTAAAAGTTAGATTCCCGTTGTTTAAAAATAGCACCAAAATTGACCAATCACTCCAAATCGCGAAAGCAAAGTCATATCGAAAAGGGCAGGTCTCCTGACTTATAACAGTTTTTATCGTCCTTCCCATTTTCATTAAAAACAGTGGAACACTAGGATAAAAATCTTTTGAATGTTACTTACAGTTGCGCGACAGCTCTGGATTTACACCAGATTCCCTATTAATCTACAATTAAGTAAAACCTCTTCGTACGATAAAATTATATAAAAGAACTTCTTTCTAGCAACAAAGATATTATAAATTTTGATCTGATTATAATCTTACAAATATTTTGTATGTTCGTTAAGATACATAGTTTACACAAGTTAAAGATTAGACTTTACACTAAATTAGTTTCTAACCTTATTGACTTTTCTTTATTTCTTAATTGTGTTTCATTAAAGAAACCTAAAAATACGTCTCTATAAAAGACTTTCCAAATTCCATTACCTAAATCTTCAATACCTACGTATTTTCCTTTTAAAGCTGCTGTTAAATATACCCAATAATACGACTTCCATCTGATTGCTCCATTTTGAGTTACTTTTAAAATTTTGAGATTTGAATTATAGTCAAAGTTAGGTATTTTTTCAGGAAAAGGTCTGGTGGAAAAGTTATGCATTGAAGCAGGTGTTTCCATCCCTAAAGCTTCGTGAGGTCTTATGTGATTATATTCTTTTACAAAGTGATTTAAACGTCTTTGTTGTGCTTTTAAGTCATAGGCTGAAGGTTTGGCACAAGCCGCTTTTAAATCGCGATGCATACGTTCGTGTCTTCCGTTTTGTTCTGGGTGTGCTGGGTCAGAAAAAACGGGTGTAATTCCAAGTTCAATAAACCAATAGGAGAGTTGTGTAAATCGTTGAATAGCACGAACAGACCCAAAGGGACTTCCGTTGTCTGTGTGGAGTTGTTTAGGGATTCCATATTTCCTAAAAACCTTTGTAAATTCAGCCTTTGCGTACTTTAAAGTTTCTTTATAATGTCCTTTAGCTGTGAATAAAAATCTACTTTTGGAATCAGCAATGGTCAGTGGGTGACAATACACTTTATTACCCATTAAAAACTTTCCTTTGTAATCTGCACTCCATACTTCATTACACACTTTTGGATCAAAAATAGGATATACAGGTTTGACTCTTCTTAACCTTTTTTGAGGGCATACTAAACCGTGTCTTTTGAGTATGTTGTGAACAGTAACCACCGAGGGGATCTCATTTTCTGTAAAATCGTTAAACAATAGTTTATTGATTTTTTTAGCTCCCCAGCGTGGGTGTTTTTTCTTTAATTTAAGTATCCCATCAACAATATTTTCCTTTGTCGCATTTGGATGTTCCTTTGGAGTTCTTGATTGCTCTTTTAAGCCTTCAAAACCTTGTTTTTCAAACCTATTTATTAACTTATAGGCGGTGGGTCTTGAGATTTCAAAGTTTTTACATAATTCTGTGATGGTATATTTTCCAGTTCTCCATTCACAAATAAATTCAATTTTTTGTTCCATAGTTGTTGTTTCTTTCCAAGGCATAATAATTTGATTTTATTTCTCAAATTACAACCTAAAAAGTGTAAACTATGTCTCTTTAACTTTGTAAACGATGTCCCTTTCTTGGATTCAAGGTTCTAACGCAACAAAACGTTATTAATTTTGGTTAAACATTACTCAAATATACGAGTTTAATTTTTATTTTAAAACGGTGCATTGTTGAAATAGAATAACTCTTCCTACGGTCGAGTTATTTCCAGTTCAACAAGCCGTTACATTAGCATCATATTTTTAATTTTATGGTTTACTATTTCAGAATAAAAAACTTCCTTTGGAGTTCTATATCCGAGTACTTTTCTTGGTCTATTATTTAGCTTTTCCTGCACTATCTTTAGTTCTTTTTCGGTTACCTTACTAAAGTCAGTTCCCTTTGGGAAAAAGCGTCTAATGAGTCCATTTGTATTTTCGTTGGTTCCTCGCTCCCACGAGGAATATGGATGTGCAAAATATACTGGCATTGATGTGTGATTTGTGAACTGTTTGTGCTCTGCCATTTCCATTCCATTATCGTAGGTTAGAGACTTTGTAAAAAGGGGGGCTATTTGATTAAACTCTTTAGCAAAACCTTTTCTAACGGTTGCTGATTTTCTGCTTTTAAGTTTTACAATAAATGTATATCGTGCTTTTCGCTCAACTAGAGTACCTATGGCACTTTGCTGTCCTTTTCCGATAACTAAATCTCCTTCCCAGTGTCCAATTTCTTCTCTGTTTTCGATGTGCTTTGGTCTATCATCAATACTGGTTTGATCTTTTATTTTTACACCTCTTTTACTCTTAGCATTTGCTCTTCTTCTTTGGCTTTTTTGATAGGGTAATAATGCTATCAATTTACGATTTAAACGCGCTTGGCGATGTGCGTAAATATGCATATAAATGGCTTCATAAGAGATAGACATTACAGGGTCATTTGGATATTTTAGCTTTATTCTACCTGAAATTTGTTCGGGTGACCAACCGCTTAATAGTCCTCGATAAACGAATATTTTTAGTCTATTATAGGTGTTTATTTTATCCTTATTTCTTTTGTTTAAATAATCGTCTTTTGCAGACCAATTTGCAAGAGTTGCATTGTAATCTCCACCCCATTTATTGACTTCTCTGGTGATGGTAGAACGTGACCGATTTAGTCTTTTTGCGATATAGCTTTTGGTCTTGTTTTCTTGTAATAAGGTTTCTATTACAACACGTTCTTTTAATGTTAGTCGCTTATATTTATTTGCTTTCATACAACAAATCTAAGATTATGATTTGTTGCGTTAAGTTCTTGAATTCAGGTTTATCATACCTAATTGGTGCTAACGGTTTGTATAAGAATAGTAGCCGATTTCGGAAGTAGAATTTTTCAATTTACTACTAATTTTATTGCGGACTACAATGTTCATATTTACTACTATTTCGGCTATTATTTTTATACTTTGTTGCCAGGAGTTTTTTTATTTCATTCGTTCAATTAAAATTGGGTAAAACGCACTAAATTCCGAATATTTTTCTCTGTTATTTTCATATTCTTTTAAAATTTCTACAATATTTTCTACTAATGAAAACCCAATAGATTTTTCGTAGTTTAAAAGTTCTTTAGCCTTTTCTGTTCCAAAGTATTTATTTGCTATTCTTATTGTTATTGCTCTTATTACGAGTTCGTTAAATAGATATTTCCATTCTCCATAAGCTTGGGTTTTTCCATCTTTTTTTAAACTTTCGGTGTAATATTTTTCTTTAATCGTTGCTATCTCATCTTGAAATTTTTCCGTTAGAGGATTTACGAAGGAATGTCCAAATTCGTGTAAAATCATATCCATTTCAAGATATCCTTTCTCAAAATATGGGATATGTTCAATTTCTCCATTTGGTCCAATTATAGCATAAACTTCAATTTTTCCATCTGCTATGAATTTTGAATTAAAACCTCCTGAATGAACTAATGGTGAGAGAATTAAATTGTAGGAACCCAATTCACTTCCGTAATATTTTTCTAAATAAGCAGGAAGATATTGAATAGATTTAGATTGTTTAACTTGTTTAATTACTTTCTCATTTAATTCTTTTACTTCAATTAAATAGGCTTGAAATAATGAATCTTGATTAAAGGAAATAAGTTCTTTTTTGAATTTTCTAATTAAATAGTCTCCTTTACTTTCATCAAAAGAGTTAGGATTTACAACTTCTCTTACTTTATTCAATTCGGGAAATTCCCCGAACTGTAGCACCCAATCGGTAACGTTATTAAAATTAAAATCGTGTTTTTTAGATAATGTATCAAACAAAGCTACTGCCTTATGGTTTTTAAGTGCTTTAAATTTACTGTTCAGCTTTGATTTGTAAAGATTGTCGTGGTTATTGACTAAAAAGTAATTGTCTAAAAATGCTATTGTATAGATGGTCTCTATCCTTTCGTCAATTGTTATGTTTAATTTCGATTTTTGTCCGATACATTTTAATGAAGCTAAAAGTAGAATTAGAAAAATAGTTTTTTTCATTTAATGTGATTTCATTTAAAGATTAATTTTTTTATATTGTAATTGAATTCTGGTCGTTTTCCTAAATTACTGGCAACGAGTTTTTATAAGATTTGTGCGACATAAAAATCGGAGATTTTTCGGTTGTAGCAAATCGTTAGTTGAATGTTTGTCGGTTCGTTATTTAGTTTAAATGTAAGCATAAATTTTATGAGGTGTTGTAACCAGTTAATATTTTATTTACCTCTCTAAAATGCTGATTTTTCAATGGAGTCAATGAATTTTAATTCAATCGAATCAAGAAAGGAATTTTTCAATTCATCTTCAGTTACATATCCACTTTTAATCCATTTTTTATATATTCTTTTTTCAAATTTTTCATAGAATATATCTAATAGTGAATCATTTTTAGAATCTATTTCATGATAAGTCATTATTGTTTTATTCATCTTTCTCAATGTGTCATTTTGAGAAATATTTTTTAAAATAATCAAGGAATCTGATATTTTTTCTATTTTAAATGAAGTATTTGAACCAATAAATAATGAGTCATTTAGTAATTTATATTCAATTAATCCTAAGTCTCCATCTAAATGAGAAAATATTCCAATTTTGTCGCTATCAATATCAAATTCCATATATCCAAAACCATTTGATAATGTATTCCATTTTCCATTGATATTAATCTTTCCGTTTGTCTTTTTACAAGAATTGAAAAGAATTATAACAGTCAATAAGATAAAAATATTTTTCATTTTAGTTGTTTTGTCGTAATTGGTTACAACGGCTTTTATAAGATTTGTGCGACTGAGAAATCGGAGATTTTTCGGTTGTAGCAAATCGTTAGTTGAATGTTTGTCGGTTCGTTATTTAGTTTAAATGTAAGCATAAATTTTATGAGGTGTTAGCCAAAGTACTTATTTTTTAAGAGTTAGAATTTTAATTAATTTCTCATTAATGTAATAATTTCCTGTTCCTAATTTTTGTTTTTTAAGCACTTTGTCTTTTGCTAATCTATTAAGATATTTTGAAGCTGTAATTCTCGAAACCCCTAAATCGTTCTCAATAAATTCAATTTTTGTATATGGATGTTTGAATAAATTGTTTAATAAGTCTTGACTATAAAATTTATAATTATTTCTCAACAAGTTTTTATATTCGTATATCAAATCTCTTATTTTTCCAATAAGTATAATTGTCTCATTTGAGATTTGCTCAATGCTATCTAACATATATAACACCCAATTTTCCCAATTATCAGTTTCTCTAACTTCCTGTAAAAGTTTATAATAGTCTGCTTTGTGCTCAATAATGTAGCGACTTAAATATAGAATAGGTAAATTTAGTAAATCGTTCATTACTAAATATAATACATTAATAATTCGTCCAGTTCTTCCATTTCCATCATAAAAAGGGTGAATACTCTCAAATTGGTAATGAATTATAGTCATTTTAACTAATGTGTCAAATTTAGACATACTTTCATCATTGATGTATTGCTCTAAATTTGTCATTAAATCTAGAATTGTCTCATAATCTTGTGGCGGTGTGTATACAATTTCTCCGGTTGTTGCATTTTTCAAAGCTGTCCCAGGAACTTTTCTAAATCCAGCATTATTTTTCTCTAATTCAGATTGTATTACAATAATATCATTATTAGTTAAAATTTTATTTTTTGTAATTAATCCAAACCCTTTTTTTAGTGCGGAGATATAATTTTGAACTTCTTTGGCATTTAATGATTTGAAACCTTCAAGATTTAATTCAGCTTTAAATATGTCATCGTGAGTTGTTATAATATTTTCAATTGCAGAACTGTCTTTAGCCTCTTGAAGACCTAAAGTATTGATTAAAATATTTTCATTCGGAATGCTTGAAACAATTCCTTTTAACTCGGCTAATGCTCTGTGAGCTGAAGCTAATTTCTTAAGAACTTTTTTAGTTTCAATATCTTGTATAAGAGGTAATTTTTTTAGTTTTTCAGATTCCATTATGTATAGAAATGTTAATTTTCTTTACAAATATAATTCATTATGATAAAATAATTGTATTTTCTTATCATAACTTTGTTAAATGATAAAATATTTTGATTTATTTATCATTGTCTTTTTTCAGCGATCGTATGTTCGTTAAGATACATAGTTTACACAAGTTAAAGATTAGACTTTACACTAAATTAGTTTCTAACCTTATTGACTTTTCTTTATTTCTTAATTGTGTTTCATTAAAGAAACCTAAAAATACGTCTCTATAAAAGACTTTCCAAATTCCATTACCTAAATCTTCAATACCTACGTATTTTCCTTTTAAAGCTGCTGTTAAATATACCCAATAATACGACTTCCATCTGATTGCTCCATTTTGAGTTACTTTTAAAATTTTGAGATTTGAATTATAGTCAAAGTTAGGTATTTTTTCAGGAAAAGGTCTGGTGGAAAAGTTATGCATTGAAGCAGGTGTTTCCATCCCTAAGGCTTCGTGAGGTCTTATGTGATTATATTCTTTTACAAAGTGATTTAAACGTCTTTGTTGTGCTTTTAAGTCATAGGCTGAAGGTTTGGCACAAGCCGCTTTTAAATCGCGATGCATACGTTCGTGTCTTCCGTTTTGTTCTGGGTGTGCTGGGTCAGAAAAAACGGGTGTAATTCCAAGTTCAATAAACCAATAGGAGAGTTGTGTAAATCGTTGAATAGCACGAACAGACCCAAAGGGACTTCCGTTGTCTGTGTGGAGTTGTTTAGGGATTCCATATTTCCTAAAAACCTTTGTAAATTCAGCCTTTGCGTACTTTAAAGTTTCTTTATAATGTCCTTTAGCTGTGAATAAAAATCTACTTTTAGAATCAGCAATGGTCAGTGGGTGACAATACACTTTATTACCCATTAAAAACTTTCCTTTGTAATCTGCACTCCATACTTCATTACACACTTTTGGATCAAAAATAGGATATACAGGTTTGACTCTTCTTAACCTTTTTTGAGGGCATACTAAACCGTGTCTTTTGAGTATGTTGTGAACAGTAACCACCGAGGGAATCTCATTTTCTGTAAAATCGTTAAACAATAGTTTATTGATTTTTTTAGCTCCCCATCGTGGGTGTTTTTTCTTTAATTTAAGTATCCCATCAACAATATTTTCCTTTGTCGCATTTGGATGTTCCTTGGGAGTTCTTGATTGCTCTTTTAAGCCTTCAAAACCTTGTTTTTCAAACCTATTTATTAACTTATAGGCGGTGGGTCTTGAGATTTCAAAGTTTTTACATAATTCTGTGATGGTGTATTTTCCAGTTCTCCATTCACAAATAAATTCAATTTTTTGTTCCATAGTTGTTGTTTCTTTCCAAGGCATAATAATTTGATTTTATTTCTCAAATTACAACCTAAAAAGTGTAAACTATGTCTCTTTAACTTTGTAAACGATGTCCCTTTATCATACCGTATTTTGGCTAACGGTTTGTGTATGAAGCGTTGGGCATTTCAAAGCACTTCATTTTCAGTTTACCGTAATTTTTATTTGTATCTATAATTTTCATTTAACCACTTATTGCCCAATGATTTATACACTTTGTTATATGCGGTTTTTCTTTCTGTCATTTTAAGGTTAAACTATAAATATTGATGACCTGTCGGTTGATTTCCATAATTCCAAACTTGTTGTTTTTCTTAAATTTCAATAGTTGACTACCGTCTTTTTGTATCTTACTGCGATGTGAATAATACCAATCAAAAAAAGAAAGTTTTCTGTCAATCTGTTGAATTAGTTTCATTTGTCCATCTTTAAGTTCTGCAATAAAAGTTTTTGTGCTGTCAACACATAAATGATAAAGTTTATTTTCTCGTACAAAAGATGTTACAATACGAAGTTTAGGTTCTTTATTTATCCAATTCCATTCAGAAAAAGTTGTGTCTTTAAAAATGATTTCAGCACCTTGTAATGAATTTGTTCCTTCTGCGTAGTCTTTCTTTTTTATAACTTCATAGAGATAATTGCTGTTAGATGCTTTCATTTTTTCAGTATTATCAATTTTCAAAATTCTTAATCCAGAAGTAATGTAATAGGTGCTATCAATTCTATTAACTATTTCTCCCGATGATGCAAGTTCATATTCCACTTCAGTCTGTTTGTCTTTAATCCAAGTAGTAGAACCCCATTCTCCAAAGTCTATGTATGTGAAGTAAAATCTGTCATCTTCAAAAATCATATCGTCAACTTCTGAATTGTTTTCCCATTTTTGCTTGTCTCTGTCGAAATAAAATGTTTTGCTGTTCATATATGTTTTTGCGAAAATGGTGTCATTTCTTAAAAACAAGTCAAAGTAAACAGTATTCTGAATTTCCTTAGGAACTTCAATTTTTCTAAGATTATCACCTTTTTCTGAAAAGGTAAAAAAGAACTTAATGTCTCGTCTGTAATTATCTTTCTTAACTTCATTGAAGAAGCAATAAAATATGTCTTTGTGTTTTACTGCGTGAGTCAGTTCAACTTTTGTCACTGGTATAATTAAGTCTTTAATTTCAAGGTCAATATTTTTAGTCGTCACGTTAAATGTCTGTCCGAAAACAAAACAAAATTGAAATAATGCGAATATTGTCAGTGATATCTTCATTCTGTTGGGTCTTGGATTCAAGGTTCTAACGCAACAAAACGTTATTAATTTTGGTTAAACATTACTCAAATATACGAGTTTAATTTTTATTTTAAAACGGTGCATTGTTGAAATAGAATAACTCTTCCTACGGTCGAGTTATTTCCAGTTCAACAAGCCGTTACATTAGCATCATATTTTTAATTTTATGGTTTACTATTTCAGAATAAAAAACTTCCTTTGGAGTTCTATATCCGAGTACTTTTCTTGGTCTATTATTTAGCTTTTCCTGCACTATCTTTAGTTCTTTTTCGGTTACCTTACTAAAGTCAGTTCCCTTTGGGAAAAAGCGTCTAATGAGTCCATTTGTATTTTCGTTGGTTCCTCGCTCCCACGAGGAATATGGATGTGCAAAATATACTGGCATTGATGTGTGATTTGTGAACTGTTTGTGCTCTGCCATTTCCATTCCATTATCGTAGGTTAGAGACTTTGTAAAAAGGGGGGCTATTTGATTAAACTCTTTAGCAAAACCTTTTCTAACGGTTGCTGATTTTCTGCTTTTAAGTTTTACAATAAATGTATATCGTGCTTTTCGCTCAACTAGAGTACCTATGGCACTTTGCTGTCCTTTTCCGATAACTAAATCTCCTTCCCAGTGTCCAATTTCTTCTCTGTTTTCGATGTGCTTTGGTCTATCATCAATACTGGTTTGATCTTTTATTTTTACACCTCTTTTACTCTTAGCATTTGCTCTTCTTCTTTGGCTTTTTTGATAGGGTAATAATGCTATCAATTTACGATTTAAACGCGCTTGGCGATGTGCGTAAATATGCATATAAATGGCTTCATAAGAGATAGACATTACAGGGTCATTTGGATATTTTAGCTTTATTCTACCTGAAATTTGTTCGGGTGACCAACCGCTTAATAGTCCTCGATAAACGAATATTTTTAGTCTATTATAGGTGTTTATTTTATCCTTATTTCTTTTGTTTAAATAATCGTCTTTTGCAGACCAATTTGCAAGAGTTGCATTGTAATCTCCACCCCATTTATTGACTTCTCTGGTGATGGTAGAACGTGACCGATTTAGTCTTTTTGCGATATAGCTTTTGGTCTTGTTTTCTTGTAATAAGGTTTCTATTACAACACGTTCTTTTAATGTTAGTCGCTTATATTTATTTGCTTTCATACAACAAATCTAAGATTATGATTTGTTGCGTTAAGTTCTTGAATTCAGGGGTGTTTCTTAAAATCGCATATAACGGCTTTTATAAGATTTGTGCGACTGGAAAATCGGAGATTTTTCGGTTGTAGCAAATCGGTTTGTTAAAATGTTTGTCATTTCGTACTAAATCCAAATTTAAGCATAAATTTTATGAGTTGTTGGCAACTGGCTCTTATTCAATTCTATCAATCTTTATAGGGTTTTGTCGAGAATCAAAAACATCATTAATTTCAATTCGTTTTTTACTTTTATTTATCCAATAAATTATTTTGTAATTTTTATAAACTAAATATCTGAATTCATTTGGCCTATCAATTAGCAATTCCTCAATCTGACCAATCTCAGGTTGTTTTTTTAGCTTTAAAGTTTCTTTTGCAATTCCTATAGTCAAACTCTTAGCAACTTTTAAAGTTGCATTTTCTTTGTAGTATTCGAAAATGTTTTGAAGTTCTTTTTTAGAAAAATCAGTCCAGTAAATTTTTAGCTCCATTTGTCAATCTCCGAAATTAAGTCATTTACCTCTGTCAATTTTCCTTTTTTAGAGTTTTCCAAAGATTTATCAATTCGTTGATTAAATTTTTTCATAGTCATTGGCTGAATATTCTCAAATTCAATTACAGTTTTTTCTTTTCTCAAAATAGTTTCAAGTCGAGAAATGGTTTTCTCACTTTGTATTCTAAGAATTTCTTGAATAAATGATAATTTTCTAGTTTCTAAATTCATACATCAATTACTTTTAATCAAAAATACAAAATCTATTTTAAATTCAGAGTTAAATTTATCTTATGATTTGAAATCCGCTTGTTGCCAACGGGTTAGAATATGAAAAGTTGCGGGTTTTAAAACGCAATTTTCCGATGTTTAAATTTAAGTTTTTTTAATTTTAGAAACATTATATTTTATTGAATTTAGCAATTTTTTATATGCATTGTTGCCAGTAGTTTAATCAGTTAAAGTTAATGTTTTATTCAAATTCAGTTCATTAATAAATTCTTGATACTTATTCAAATGAACCTTTGGTGCAGATCTTATTTTATCATCTCTTCCTCTGTCATCTTTTTCGCCTGGTTGTACCTGTTTAAAATCTCTTGGATTTGCATTAGGGAATAAGCCAATATCAACCATATAAGCTGAATATCTTAATCCATCACTTGGAGCAGAACTTGTATTTGAATTGACAAGATGAATTAATCTTAAATCTACAAGTTCTTTGATAGCTTGGTTAATTTGAGAATATTTTAATATTTCAGCATTAGGAATGAGAAAGGCATTATGTTTTTTATTGGAGATAATTTCTTCTCTAATATATTGTAAATAATGTTCTAAAACTTCTTTTTCATCTGCTGTATCTGTCTTGAATGCTTCAAGTTTATTTGGTAAATTTTCAATACTACAATCAATAACATTCGGTTTGCTTATAGATTTGTTTCCGTCAATCATTTTGTTGCCAAGAGAAATAAAAAGCGTGAAAAAATCTCTTGGAACTCCTCCAGAGGCTAAACACAAAAATTTAAATGCATTCTCAGTTAAAATATTATTATAATTAATATTAACACCTACCTTTTCATTAACGTGTTTTAATAAATCTCTCATAAATCGAACTAAAGAATTGAAATTTTCTAAACTATAATCAAGATTAAGAGCTTGTGCATCGTGTCCGATTTCCATACCAACATAAGTTTCTCCTTGAATGTATAATGAAGTTCGATGTTTTATTGTTGCAACTTTTAAATATACACCTGTATTTTTGCATAAACGGTGAAAAAAATCTGCAAAATATGGTTGGTCAGACTTACGGATAAAATAGAAATCATCTAATACTAAAAATATACTTTTATCTAAAAGGGAACAAGTTTCATTTATAAGTTCTTTTAAATCGGGTAACTCATTTTTTAAAATGTTTAATTTGTCAATTTTGAAGCTTTTTGAAGTTTCAATTTCCTTAGATTGTTCTGCTCTTACTGCTGTTGAAGTTGTTGTATATGAACCTTTAGCTTCAGCAGAAACTTTTGCTCCTTTTTTTTCTCTTATTGATTCGTCAAATGAATCAGGCTGTTTTAATCTTTGTTCAAGTTTTTTTAGAATTTTATCAAATTGTTTAGTTATTTTTCTTCTAGCTCTCCATTTTTTATTGGATTTAAAAAAACTAAACTCTCCTTCAACTTCCTTTTTTAGTTGTTTAATTAGACTTCTTAAAACTTGTGTAATTGAATTAGGAAAACTAATATCTTTAAAATCCTCGAGGTTTATTGTTAAGCAAAGAATTTCAGGTTTAGTTTCTTTTAAAGATTTTAGAAGTAGAGATTTTCCAGAGCCTCTTCGTCCAAAAATTATTTGATTTTGTTTACTATCAAGTCTTTCAATGTGACCTTTAGGGTCTAAATATTCAATTGAAGTTTGATCAGTTATTCTTATATTTTCTTCAATAAATTTTAAGACTTTGATTAAATCAGTATTTCTCATTTTTTTTGCAATTTTAATCGTATTACTGGCAACGGCTTTTATAAGATTTGTGCGACTGAGAAATCGTTAGATTTTTCGGTTGTAGCAAATCGGTTTGTTAAAATGTTTGTCATTTCGTACTAGTTCAAATTTAAGCATAAATTTTATGAGTTGTTATAAACTGGTTTTTAATTCATTCAATCCGAATATCAAATCATTCTCCTGAATTTTCTTTAATAGTAATCTGTCATTTTCTAATGATTTAATCTGATAAATATTATGTTCAAGACAATCATCTATTGTGAAAAATAAAAAATAATTCTGATGAATTTCTCCTAAATACCAATATCCAATTATTGGACTATTGAATGAATTTCCTTTTAGTAATCTTAACTCTTTATTTTTATCAAACCTGTGAAAAGATTCTGAAAACTCAATACTAGTTGAATCTCTAATATTTTCAAATTTATTTTGGGTTAAAAAATCAAAAATCTGTTTTTTTGTTCTATTTATTTTATAATTAAGATTTAAAGGTCGAAATACAGACATTGTATTTTCGAATAATTCAATTTCTATTGAGTCTTTCTTATAAATTTTGAAATCATAACTAGTTGTGTCTGGAAATATTTGAAAGAATTTTCTTTTAAAATCAAAATTCACTCTTTTTACTGAATCTGAAAGCATATGACTCCAATTGTTGTTATCAAAATCAATTACATAACCACTTTGTCCTCCAACAAACGATTTATTATAATCAATAACTCTATCGTTATATGACATCCAAACTCCGACAACATTTTTTTCTTTACAAGAAATAATTCCAATTGCAGTAAATATTAAGAGTAATTTTTTCATCGAACTAGTTTATAACGTTCTGTGTAAGAATAGTAAGGGATTTCGAAGGGCTGAACTTTCGGTTTATCACTTAGCCAAATTTACAATTTTTTCTTTATTTAATAGACACGCAAAATTGTAAATTTTGCGGACTTTGTAAAATGTACTTCACTTTGGGTTAAGCACTAAAACCCTTATTATTTTTACACTTTGTTAGGCACTGGCTTTCTTACTCAATTTCTTATTAAATAATTCTGTATGTTTCGTTTCGTCATCAATTAATTCTGCTAATTTCTCTATTGCATCTGATGAGAAATATACTTTTGATCGATTAGAAACTTGGTCCATTGTTTCAGTCCAAATATATTTTCTTTTTGATGGTATAACCGTACCTTCTGGTGGATTAACGACTTTAAAATTAGGATTACTAACCCAACCCAAATGATGTATTGCTACTTTCAGTTGAACATTAGTAAATTTAAATTTTGACTTCTTTTTGACTTCTTGTTCAAGACTATTTAGAATTATATGTTCTCTGTCAGTTTGAAATTCTCCAACAATTTTATAAATTGGTTTTCCTTCGTCTGTTGTTATTTTTCCAATTTCTCCTGCTGAAATAGCATTTAAAATTATATTAAATACTCCATTTTGAGTTTCATCAATTTCAATATCACTTCCTGAAAGAATTTTATCTTTACTATTAAATCCATATACCTTATGTTGTGCAGGATTTATAATCAAAATTTCTCTTGGATTTATATCAACCATTTCAGGAAGAAGTTTTGACCAAATCTCCATAAATTCTTTACTTTTTTCATTGGCTTTTATTTGCAAAAACCTATTGAAATCAGTTGTTGATTTGTTTGCGTGCTCATTTTTACTTGAAGCACGATAATATATCGACCCTTTTGTAATTTTATATTCAGGAAAATCGTTTACAGGAATTAGAACCTGACTACTTTTCTCAATGATTAAATAATAGAATTTTTTTGTTCCGATTTGAAATATCTGTAAATCTATAGAAATACCTATTTTCACTATCTTTTCAAATTTTTGGGTTATATCATTTAGGTCAATTTGATTTAGCAAATCAAGATTATCTTTTTCTAAACCCGTTTCTGTGTGAACTCCTGAAGCAGAATCTTCATTTATTCCTAAAAGTAATATTCCGCCATCTGAATTTGAAAAAGACAATATATCTTTTGTGAAATTTAGTAAGAAGTTTTCTAAAGGCGTTTTTGTTTTTGCAATATTAAGTTTCAACTTATAATCAATTCCATTATTTTCTTTTGGAAAACGACCATTGTCTTTTAAATCCGAAATAATTAGTTCAGTTTTTTCTTTTAATTGCTGTAAGTTCATTTATTTACGAATGTTTATTTTGCTTGTGCCTAACGGTTTAGTATTAAGATTTGTGCGACTTAAAAATCGGAGATTTTTCGGACGTAGTAAATCGTTTGTTGAATGTTTGTCGGTTTGTATTTAGTTTAAATTTTAGCATAAATTTTATACATTGTTGGCAAATCGTTTTACATTAATCTTAACTATTTTTAAATAAATCAATCAAGAATTTCTTTGATTTTTTTTTCTCATAATTAAAAGGAAGATAAGTTGATAAATAACCTATACTAATCCAAATAAAACTAATCAAAATTTGTGGAATAATATTTTTATCTTCAGTTGAATTTGATGAGAAACTTAAAAAAAATAGAGTAGGTGCAAATGACCAAATAACTGCAAAAATCATTATTGAATATTTAATTCTCATTTTAATAAGAATTTTCGAGCCTCCACCATATTGAGTTTTAAACTCTCCAGTTATTCTCGGTAAGAATGGATTTTGATATTTAATAATCCGATTTATTCTAAATGAATTATTCTCAATTATTCCTTCGTAAGGTTTTAATTCTTTATTAGAGGAATATTGATTTGTCCTAAAATATTTTTTTGGTTCTATTTGTTCAGAAAGTCGAGTAGTCAATTCTGGCTCTCCATTTTTCGTTTCAATTATAAATTTGTCAAATGGTGTGTATTTCATCGGTTATGTTTGCCAACGGCTTTTATAAGATTTGTGCGACTGAGAAATCGGAGATTTTTCGGTTGTAGCAAATCGGTTTGTTAAAATGTTTGTCGTTTCGTACTAGTTCAAATTTAAGCATAAATTTTATGATTTGTTGCCTAATGTGGTTTTTAATCATATCAAGATGTTTCTATTTATATTCTATACTTTTTTGTCAATTTTTTTCTCCGTTTGTGCGAAATAGGAGTGAAGTCCAACAATTTTATCGGTTTAGTTACCATTTTTCAATCATAGTTTTCTCCGCAATGAACATAAAATCGGATTCATTTCTCATTTTGTGCTATTCATTTCTAAAATCTGTTCAATTCAACAGTTTTACGTTTCAATTCTCAAATCTGTGCGTTCTGAAAATCAATCTGACCGTTTCATTTCTCATATTATTACTTTAGAAAAATAATCTGAAAATTGTCGGCTTTCTAAATTTTTATTTTAAAGAACTTTTATAAAATCTGAGCATAATCCGCCATATTTGGCAACGGCTTTTATAAGATTTGTGCGACATAAAAATCGGAGATTTTTCGGTTGTAGCAAATCGGTTTGTTAAAATGTTTGTCATTTCGTACTAAATCCATATTTAAGCATAAATTTTATGATTTGTTGGCTAATGTGGTTTTTAATCATATCAATATGTCCCTATTTATATTCTATATTTTTTTGTCAATTTTTTCTCCGTTTGTGCGTAATGAGAATAAAATCCTGCTATTTTTATCGGTTTAGTTACAATTTTTCAATCATAGTTTTCTCCGCTATGAACATAAAATCGGATTCATTTCTCTGTTCGTGTCATTTCTCATTTTGTGCGATTCATTTCTAAAATCTGTGCAATTCAACAGTTTTTCACGTTTCATTTCTCAAATCTGTGCGTTCTGAAAATCAATCTGACCGTTTCATTTCTCATATCATTACTTTAGAAAAATAATCTGAAATTTGTCGGCTTTCTAAATTTCCATTTTAAATAACTTTTATAAAATCTGAGCATAATCCGCCATATTTGCCAACGGGCTTTTATAAGATTTGTGCGACTGGAAAATCGGAGATTTTTCGGTTGTAGCAAATCGGTTTGTTAAAATGTTTGTCATTTCGTACTAGTTCAAATTTAAGCATAAATTTTATGAGGTGTTACCACACGTTTTTAATCATAATGAAATCTACATTTTATTATTCTAATTTCATCATCTCTAACTTGATAAATTAATCTATGCTCTCCATCAATTCTTCTCGACCAAAACCCTCGATAATTATGTTTCAATGGCTCAGGTTTTCCTATTCCATCATAAGGCTGTCTGGAAATATCTTTTAGAAGTAAATTTATTCTTTTTAGTATTCTTTTATCAATTTTCTGCCAATACAGATAATCATCCCAAGATTCATCTACAAATACATATTTCATTACTCAAGAAGATTTTTGTTAAAAGAATCTCCTTTTTTAAATTTCTCAATTGCAGAATCTAACCTTGCTCTATTTTTTTCTGAAGACATTTCGTGTTGAGTTGTAATAAGAGAATTGTATTCTTCTAAAGAAATCACTACAACTCCCGTGTTTTTACCTCGGTTAATAATTAGTGTCTCAAAGTTTTCTGTAACTCTATTAAAGTAATCCTTTATATCTTTTCTGAAATCTGATATTGTCGTTGTAATCATAATTCAATAATTTTAATTATGTACAAAATTAAGTACAAAATATTGTTATTCAAAATTTATTTCAGTTTTTATGTGTGGTAACGAGTTTTTATAAGATTTGTGCGATTGGAAAATCGGAGATTTTTCGGTTGAAGCAAATCGTTAGTTGAATGTTTGTCGGTTCGTTATTTAGTTTAAATGTAAGCATAAATTTTATGAGGTGTTGGCTGTAGTTTTTAATCGTTAATATTATCTATCAGTTTATATTTTTCTTTAACAAGTTTTGTTCTTTTCTCTCCAATCGGCTCTGTTTTTAAAACACTTTCAATTTCGATGAATTTATTGGCAAAAGCTTTAAATTTTTCAGTAGTAATAAAATTCTCTAACCAGTCAGCAAAATCAATTAACTCGTTTTGGTCTTTTGAATAAATTAATTGTTCAACTAAACTCGAATATTCCCAATTTGAATTCTCTAATTTGCCAAAGTCAAGTAATTCTTTGTTTAAAAATTTGTCAATCAAATACGTGTTAGAGTAAAATGTTTCCATAACCTTTTTCTCAGCCTGTTTAATCCGTTTAGTTTTAAAAAGGGTAATAGTCCATTCAAAAAGAAATATTGGATATCCTGAGTCCTCAGGGAAATTTTTATCAAACCAGTTATAATATCTTAAAGCTCCTGAATAATCGTTTATTTTTAAATATAATTCTGGTGGTAAATATCGAAGTCCTCGGCTGTCATCATAATATCCTCCCCAACGTTTTTTGTCAGCAGAAAGCGCACGTTTAATTTTCGTGATTTTATTTTTTATTCTTTCTACTTGTTTCGGTGTCATTTTTATCTTTTTCGTGTTATTACAGCCAACGGTTAGAGTAAGGAAAGTTGCGGATTTAAAACCGTTATTTTCCGATTAATAATTAAAAAATAATTAGAAATGAAAAATAAAGTATTTAATAGAATTAAGCAATTTTTTTTACGCATTGTTGGCTTTAGTTTTTTTTATTCAGTTTTACAATTAAAATCAAAAGTAAAGTGTGTATTAAAAAATTCAGAATATAATTCCAAATCGGATTATGCCAAATTAATGGTATTTGGTATGAAATCCAAGTTATCAAAGTTACGATTGCTACAATCATTACTAATGATGCAAACCATCCTAAAATTCCAGCCCCAGTTCTACTTTCTCTATTATAAACTGGCAAAAGAATTAAAAAAGGTGAAATTAAGACTAATAAATAATTTGATGAAAAAACCATCCAAAATAATGATTGTATGGGTTTCGTAGTCGTTATAGTATCGGTTGTACTTTGGTTTACGTTTTGGTCTTTAATACTTGATTTGAAAGATATATTTGATAAATTACGAGATAAAAATTCTGTGTAATGCTCTTTGTTAAGTATTTTATTTTCAAGAAATACAATTTTTTTGAGTTTCAAAGAGTCATATTTATAATCTTTTTTGAGAGTTTGTATTTTTTCTAATTGGTCAATTTTGTTATTAATGTAAATATTATAAGTAAAACTTAAAGTTATGTCAGTAAGTATTAAAAATCCAATTATTGAAATTCCAGCAGCAGTTCTGAATGTCCAAGATTTTGAATTATCAAATAATAAATTAAAAAAATGTTTAATAGATTCTGTCATTTGGTTATTTAGTCAAATTAAAGCCAACGAGTTTTTATAAGATTTGTGCGACTGGAAAATCGGAGATTTTTCGGTTGTAGCAAATCGTTAGTTGAATGTTTGTCTGTTCGTTATTTTGTTTAAATGTAAGCATAAATTTTATGAGGTGTTAGCACACGTTTTATCAATCGTATCTATAATGTCCAATAATCCTAAAATCAAACATACAGTCCTCTAAAACTTGTCCTGCTCCGATATTGTGAACAATCAAATATCTTTTATTATCTGATGATTTTCTTTTTACAACAATTCCAATGTGAGTAATTCCTCCCGATAAATTCCAACAAATTATATCTCCCGGTTTATAATCACTCGGGTTTGTCGATTTAACTTTTACAGTTCCTTTTCTCTCAAAGAATTTCATCAAATTAGGAACTCTCCGATGGTCAATATTTTTATCAGTTGTTTTTAATCCCCAATTTTTCGGATAGAGATTAAAGTTAGATTTCATATCCTCGTGAACTTCTTTTTGCAAATCAATTCCAGTTTTTCGGAAAGCTCTTATTATGACATCTGTACAAACTCCTTTATCACTCGGAATATCTCCGTTTGGGTAATTGATTGAGAAATAACTTGGGTCGTAAGTTACTTTTTGTCTTGTAAGTTCTATTGCAGCATCAGATAGATTTTGAACTCCAACTTCTTGTCCGTAAGTTAGACTCGAAATTATTATCAATATTATCAGAATAATCTTTTTCATCTTATGTTCGTTAAGATACATAGTTTACACAAGTTAAAGATTAGACTTTACACTAAATTAGTTTCTAACCTTATTGACTTTTCTTTATTTCTTAATTGTGTTTCATTAAAGAAACCTAAAAATACGTCTCTATAAAAGACTTTCCAAATTCCATTACCTAAATCTTCAATACCTACGTATTTTCCTTTTAAAGCTGCTGTTAAATATACCCAATAATACGACTTCCATCTGATTGCTCCATTTTGAGTTACTTTTAAAATTTTGAGATTTGAATTATAGTCAAAGTTAGGTATTTTTTCAGGAAAAGGTCTGGAGGAAAAGTTATGCATTGAAGCAGGTGTTTCCATCCCTAAGGCTTCGTGAGGTCTTATGTGATTATATTCTTTTACAAAGTGATTTAAACGTCTTTGTTGTGCTTTTAAGTCATAGGCTGAAGGTTTGGCACAAGCCGCTTTTAAATCGCGATGCATACGTTCGTGTCTTCCGTTTTGTTCTGGGTGTGCTGGGTCAGAAAAAACGGGTATAATTCCAAGTTCAATAAACCAATAGGAGAGTTGTGTAAATCGTTGAATAGCACGAACAGACCCAAAGGGACTTCCGTTGTCTGTGTGGAGTTGTTTAGGGATTCCATATTTCCTAAAAACCTTTGTAAATTCAGCCTTTGCGTACTTTAAAGTTTCTTTATAATGTCCTTTAGCTGTGAATAAAAATCTACTTTTGGAATCAGCAATGGTCAGTGGGTGACAATACACTTTATTACCCATTAAAAACTTTCCTTTGTAATCTGCACTCCATACTTCATTACACACTTTTGGATCAAAAATAGGATATACAGGTTTGACTCTTCTTAACCTTTTTTGAGGGCATACTAAACCGTGTCTTTTGAGTATGTTGTGAACAGTAACCACCGAGGGGATCTCATTTTCTGTAAAATCGTTAAACAATAGTTTATTGATTTTTTTAGCTCCCCAGCGTGGGTGTTTTTTCTTTAATTTAAGTATCCCATCAACAATATTTTCCTTTGTCGCATTTGGATGTTCCTTTGGAGTTCTTGATTGCTCTTTTAAGCCTTCAAAACCTTGTTTTTCAAACCTATTTATTAACTTATAGGCGGTGGGTCTTGAGATTTCAAAGTTTTTACATAATTCTGTGATGGTATATTTTCCAGTTCTCCATTCACAAATAAATTCAATTTTTTGTTCCATAGTTGTTGTTTCTTTCCAAGGCATAATAATTTGATTTTATTTCTCAAATTACAACCTAAAAAGTGTAAACTATGTCTCTTTAACTTTGTAAACGATGTCCCTTTATCATACCTTATGTGTGCTAACGGTTTGTGTATGAAGCGTTGGGCATTTCGTAGCACTTCATTTTCAGTTTACCGTTATGTTAGTTTATATTTATAATTATCATTTAACTACTTATCGCCCAATGATTTATACACCTTGTTGTGCGGTCGTACTTTTTTTTCGTCTGTCTGTTAGCGTTGGCAAAGACATACTCTTTTGCAATTTTTGGTTGTAGCGTTGGCTGGTGCGAATTGCAAATGTGTATGGCTTTTAGCGTAGGGTTTCATTTTATAATCTTTTTTATTCTTGTTTGTTCCTTTTTTCCATCTTTTGAAGGTATTACAATAAATTCAACTATTGTACCTATTTCAACTTTTCCCGTTAAATAAAATTTTGATGATAACGAAAAATAGAAGTCTTTGTTATTACTTTTCAAAAAGCCATCTTTTCCTCTTTCATTATCATTTATTATTCTTATAATTTCTCCTTTTTGAGTCCCTTTTGTATTAGAAAATGACTTCTTCTTCTCTTGAGAAAAACCATTCCAATATTTTTTAAGTTCTAATTTTAACTTACCTATATCATTGATATTGATTTCTACACTTTCAAAGTTTCGTAATTCATCAAATACTTTTTGAGGTATTTTCCATTCTTCAACTTGTCTTATGAGTTTAGATAAAGAAAAGTGCTTAAAGGCTAAATCTGTTTCGTCTTTCTTGTTTAAAATTTTGCCTAATAGAAATAGTAAATCAACTTTAAACTCCAAATGTCCAAAATTAGTAATTGCTTGAATAGCATACTTAAAAGCATTTTCTAAATCATTCTCATCAAAATATAATTCTGCTAATTCCTTTTGAATAAACCACTCCTTTTTCTTACGAAGTATGTGTTTTAGTTCTTCAATAGTATCTTTTGTATTTCCCAAATTTTTTTTTGAAAGGGCAATCCGCCTTGAAAACCAAACATCATTTGAATAATGGAAGCTTTCCAATATAACAAGAGCCTCTTTAGATTTCTCAAAACATTCTTGCCATTCCCCTAATTTCATAAGGGCTTTGGTTTTGTATGCGTACCAATTCTCAATGTCAGATGCTAATTCCATATCTCTCATTTGACCTTTCCTTTCAATTTGTATGGTTGAACATTCGCGTGAGAGAACTTCAGGGTTAATATGATTACAAAAATCGTTAACTAACTTCCAATTGGGAGCTGGTTTCTTTTTTTCGCTTTTTAAAACGATTGAAAAGAGATTAGAAATAAGGGTTTTAGAGAAATCATTATTTAGTTCTAAAAGCAACGGGATTAGAGTTTCTATTCGCTCAATTAGTTCGCTTTTATCGTAATGGAAATTATCTTCTTGATTTACTTCTTCATCATCCTCAAAAAAATGATGTTCTTCTTCAATGTCTGACACGGTTGAGTTCTCAGATTTGTACTTTGACCATAATAGCCAACCGTAAGCATTCAGAATTCTTTCTTTAGTATCACTATTGATTTGAATATTATAGATTTTTAAAAACTGGAATCCAGCATCAAAATAATTCGTGTATCTCAAACAGGAAATAATATCGGAAATGAGGTACTCATTATTAGCAATCTGCTCATTTGAGAAATCAGCTTTATTCTCCTTGAAAAAAGAAAGTGCATCAGCATATTTCTTTTCTCTTTTCAAATCGGCTATATGTCTGCTAAAATCATATAATGATGCCATTATTTACCTTTTAGCTCATTAATAATTGATTGGAATTCATCCCACAAACTACTTTCTGTACAAGAAGAAGCTGAAACAGTTGAGAAAAAACCATCACCATCATAATACATATCGACAATTAGTACATTCTTACCTTTTATAAATTGAATAGTGTCCTTATATGGTGCTTGAATTATATATCCTATTCCTATGTCAAAGGAAGTTAATTTGCCATTTAGCTTTTCATAAACTGATACTCTCCAAGTATCCTTAATAAAACCAAAGTCAGATATTTTATTGTTGGATTTCAGTATTTCCAAAATCTCCGCTCCAAACTCTTTTGGTTGAGATTTCATTAGAGTGGGTAACTTGAATTGCCCCTTTTTGTTATAATATATTGATAGTGTTGCTAACTCTCCATTACTACCTTTAATTTCGTATAATTCTTGATAATCAGGATGATTGATTGATTTTACTTTTAGCTTTTGATTTTCAATTTTATGATAAATGAACTGATAAAGTTGAAGAAGTGCAGATTTATTCTCAACATCAGGGAATTTGAATTTATCAGAAATTTCTTTGTTAGTGTTTGATAAGTCAACTAATATATCCGCTACAAAGAACAGTTCCTTTCCGCTTGTTTGTAGAGTTGCTGAGGATTTGATGTCAATTTTATAAAATGGTGAAATTGGCTCATAGTTAATTAAACTTACTTTTTGTGTTGCTCTAATTAAAGCGGTATAGACCCACTTAAAATAAGTCTCATTTGTTTTTCCTCCACCAGTTTCTGTATTAAAAAAGACTTCATCCCACTTATAAGACATTGCTTTATGTACGGTCAATGCCCAACCAAATCGCAACTGTGCCGAATTTTTGAATTGATAATAATCGGTTGATGGCATATTGCTTAAAAGTCGCTGTATTCTTGAAAGGACTTTAGTTTTTACTCTTTTTCCGTCTTTTAGTTTTACAAGTAATTCTTTCAATTCTTCATCTGCGTGATATTTACCATTTTTGAAGTTTTCCAATTCTATTTCAGCGAGTTGGTTCAATAGAATTTTATATGATATAATTTCTTCCTTTGAAAGTTCGCCTTTATCACTCAATCGGAAATTTTCAAAACTCAAAAACTTTAATATGTGATTTGTTTCGTGTAGCTGAATTGAAACTTCCCGAAATGTCAAAGGTGTTAGAAGCTTGTTTTTTTTCGTAATCGGTTTTGAAACACTAATTATATTGCCGAACTGTCCGTTGTATATTTTCTTAGGTTCTGCAAAAGGGTCATTTTCATCTTCCACGCGAATATTGTTACCAAAAAGAATTAAATCTTTTGGTTGTAAATCACTTCCATTTTTAATAATGGATTTCTTTATCCAAAAGTTTACTTTTTGGGCATCATAGTTTGAAAAACATAGAATATGCGAAGAACGATTAGATTTAAGCGATTTTTCGATTTGACGTAAAAGTTTGTCTTTGGTTATCTCTTTTAAGGTTTCACTAAAGCTAAATGAAAGGGTGTTGAAAGATTGATTTCTTATACAGTCAACAGCTATTAAAGCTTGTTCAACAATAGGAGATTTGTTTTCTTTGTCAATTAGTTGAAATGCTTTTGATTTCTGCTCATATTTTTCCGATAAGTAATCAGGGTTTAAAGCACTTTCTTCTTTTTTACCGATAGAAAGCTGAAAGCTATCACCAACAAAAATAATTTTTCGCTTTGATTCTTTAAGGTCTGTAAATCCGATAAAGTCCTCAAGTAATTTACCCGAACCAAACCTTAAATCAATTGACTGGTGATAATTGTCTGAAACCAAATGGGATTCGTCAACTATAAAAATAGCTTCTTCTGTATCGTCTGATTTTTTTAAGGGAACGATTTCTAAGTTCAGCGTTTCATCAGTCTTTGTATCTTCTGTTTCTTCTCGCTCTTCATTTTGTGTGTTGCCACCATAGATGTACGAATACATACTATTGAATTCCAAATTACTGTCTTTTAGTAAATTGTGAGCTACACGCCCAGATGATGCAAAAAGCTTTACTTCAGATATTCCATTATTAAAAGCAACATCTTGAATAAATGGTATTAAGTGGGTTTTTCCGCTCAATGAAGTTCCTTGCAGTACAAAAAATCGATCCTTATCAGAATTGATAAAACTTTCTATTTCATTAAGAGCAGATTTTTGGTCAGGATAAAGGTTTTCAAAGTCTAATTCTGTTTGATATTTTGCAAAGTCAGTTGTTTGCTCATATTGTTCTGATATGTCAAATTTATCTGCTAGAAATACGGTTTTGAAAAGGTCAAATGAACTTTTCGAAAGAGAGACTTCTTTATCAGTAATATCAATAATATCTCTGATTTTTTCAAGGTAATTACTCTTGTCAATTATAAAGAAATTCAATTCCTCTTTGGATGGTATTGAGCCAATCAGTTCGATGGTTTTCTGAAAACAAACAGTTCTTACTGTGTGATAAGGATTAAAACAATCAGATTTAGAAAGTTTCTTTTGAATTTGCTTTTCAACAACCTTAATAAATCTGTCTTTTTGGTTTTTGAGTTGAATAAATGGATTTATTGAACTTCCACCTTTGATAATATCTCCTTTTTCATTTGTCCATCTACCAAAATCAAATTCTGATTTAGCGTTTTTGGGTAAAGTGATTTTTCCCCCGAAGTTTTTGAAGTCAATGATACAGACAGCATTTGTAGTAATAAGTAATGCATCAATTTGCAAACGTTTTTCTAATTCACATTCCGAATTTGCTATCAAAAGTCCTTCCCGTGAGTACTTGTCAAAAAGATTGCTCAAATTTTCAGCAAACTCTCTAAAAAAGGTGTTTTCGTAATTTTTTGCTGCTGTTCCTTTTCTTATTTCAAGCATTTCTATTCCTATTTTATTCGAGCGTTGGCAAAAAAATAGCTCTTTTGGTTTTTTCTGCGTTGGCTTTCGTGTCGGCAAAAACCAAATGTGCTATTTGTGCGTTGGCTCTTTTTTCGTATGCCGCACAACGGGCTTTTATAAGATTTGTGCGACTGGAAAATCGGAGATTTTTCGGTTGTAGCAAATCGTTTGTTGAATGTTTGTCGGTTTGTTATTTTGTTTAAATGTAAGCATAAATTTTATGAGGTGTTGTAACCAGTTTTTTAAAATCCATTATTGGTTCTAATCAGATATCCAGTATAAAAAAACAAGAAAACCGTTAATAAAATAATCAATGATGAAATAGAGTTAATTACTCTTTTTGTAGAATTTGGTTTTTTTAATATTTTTTCCAGTAATTTTTCTTTTCTGTTTTTGAAATAATAATGATTTATTCCATAAAGAGCAGCAATTGTCATTAAAGGAATCCATTTGGAATAGTCAATATACTCACCACTAAAATTAAGAATTAAATAGTAGTCAATCAACGAGAAAAGAAACATTGTTTCAAGGATAGAAATTCCCATTTCGCAATAGAAATCAGGCGAATCATTTAATCGTTGTATCTTAATTTTTTTTGTATAAAAATTATGAATTGTAAAATATAAATATTTCATTCAGCTCTTTTTTTGTTAAATTTCAACTCTCTTTGTCATTTTTGAGTTGAATTTAGTAATTGGTTACAACGGGTTTTATAAGATTTGTGCGACATAAAAATCGGAGATTTTTCGGTTGTAGCAAATCGTTAGTTGAATGTTTGTCGGTTTGTTATTTAGTTTAAATGTAAGCATAAATTTTATGAGGTGTTGGGCTTTCGTACTTACTTTATATCTTTTTCTAATTTATTTGGATTTTGTCTTGTGTCAAAAACAGTAATAATCTCAATTTCATTTCTGTCAGGGTTTATTCTGTAGTAGAAAGTTGTCTGTTTTGTAACAACACATTTAAAAAGTCCGTTAAATTCAGATGATTGTGGACAGCTTTCAGGTTGTTCAGAAATTTGGTCAATTTTAGAAGTCAGTTTTTTAATAAAATCATTCCTAACTTTTAAATTCCAATTTTCTAATAAAAAATTGCTCAGTTTTAGAAGTTTAGTTTCAGCTAATTCTGATAAAAATACTTTCATTAAGAAATCTTTTTCAAAAACTCAGAATACTCAACTCTTTTTCCTTTATTCAACTCTTTAATCCCTTTTTGAATTTCTTTTTGTTCAGATAAACTCAACTCACTCCAAAAATCTACTTTTTCTTTTTGAATAAATTCTGTTATTTTCTCAATGAATTTGTCATTCTCAATGTTGAGAATCATTTTTAGTAACTCTATTTTAGAAGTTTGAACATTCATTTTTATCATATTTTAGTCAAAGTTACAAAAAATATAAATTACATTTTTAATCAGTGAATATTTTTGTCCGTATGAAGCCCAACGGCTTTTATAAGATTTGTGCGACTGAGAAATCGGAGATTTTTCGGTTGTAGCAAATCGGTTTGTTAAAATGTTTGTCATTTCGTACTAAATCCATATTTAAGCATAAATTTTATGATTTGTTGCAATTAGTTGTTTTCAATCATTTTTCAATTTCGGTATTATCTGATTTTTTGTATTTTATTTAATCTTTCTCCGTTTGTGCGAAATGAGAATAAAATCTTGCTATTTTATCGGTTTAGTTACCATTTTTCAATCATATTTTTCTCCGAAATGAACATAAAATCGGATTCATTTCTCTATTCGTGTCATTTCTCATTTTGTGCGATTCATTTCTAAAATCTGTGCAATTCAACAGTTTTTTACGTTTCATTTCTCAAATCTGTGCGTTCTGAAAATCAATCTGTTCACTTAGAAAATCAATCTGAACGATTCATTCCTTAATCAGAGATTTTTCCGATAGTTAATATTATAATTTTAATGAACTTTTTATCCTAAAAAACGAAATTTCCAATGTTCGTTAAGAGACATAGTTTACACAAGTTAAAGATTAGACTTTACACTAAATTAGTTTCTAACCTTATTGACTTTTCTTTATTTCTTAATTGTGTTTCATTAAAGAAACCTAAAAATACGTCTCTATAAAAGACTTTCCAAATTCCATTACCTAAATCTTCAATACCTACGTATTTTCCTTTTAAAGCTGCTGTTAAATATACCCAATAATACGACTTCCATCTGATTGCTCCATTTTGAGTTACTTTTAAAATTTTGAGATTTGAATTATAGTCAAAGTTAGGTATTTTTTCAGGAAAAGGTCTGGTGGAAAAGTTATGCATTGAAGCAGGTGTTTCCATCCCTAAAGCTTCGTGAGGTCTTATGTGATTATATTCTTTTACAAAGTGATTTAAACGTCTTTGTTGTGCTTTTAAGTCATAGGCTGAAGGTTTGGCACAAGCCGCTTTTAAATCGCGATGCATACGTTCGTGTCTTCCGTTTTGTTCTGGGTGTGCTGGGTCAGAAAAAACGGGTGTAATTCCAAGTTCAATAAACCAATAGGAGAGTTGTGTAAATCGTTGAATAGCACGAACAGACCCAAAGGGACTTCCGTTGTCTGTGTGGAGTTGTTTAGGGATTCCATATTTCCTAAAAACCTTTGTAAATTCAGCCTTTGCGTACTTTAAAGTTTCTTTATAATGTCCTTTAGCTGTGAATAAAAATCTACTTTTGGAATCAGCAATGGTCAGTGGGTGACAATACACTTTATTACCCATTAAAAACTTTCCTTTGTAATCTGCACTCCATACTTCATTACACACTTTTGGATCAAAAATAGGATATACAGGTTTGACTCTTCTTAACCTTTTTTGAGGGCATACTAAACCGTGTCTTTTGAGTATGTTGTGAACAGTAACCACCGAGGGGATCTCATTTTCTGTAAAATCGTTAAACAATAGTTTATTGATTTTTTTAGCTCCCCAGCGTGGGTGTTTTTTCTTTAATTTAAGTATCCCATCAACAATATTTTCCTTTGTCGCATTTGGATGTTCCTTTGGAGTTCTTGATTGCTCTTTTAAGCCTTCAAAACCTTGTTTTTCAAACCTATTTATTAACTTATAGGCGGTGGGTCTTGAGATTTCAAAGTTTTTACATAATTCTGTGATGGTATATTTTCCAGTTCTCCATTCACAAATAAATTCAATTTTTTGTTCCATAGTTGTTGTTTCTTTCCAAGGCATAATAATTTGATTTTATTTCTCAAATTACAACCTAAAAAGTGTAAACTATGTCTCTTTAACTTTGTAAACGATGTCCCTTTATCATACCTTAATGACGCCCAACGGGTTAGGCTATGGCAAGTGCAAGATTTATTGTAGAATTTTCCAAGTAAATTAAAGTTGCTTTAATGTTAAAATTTATTTAATATTTAAAACCTTGCATTTGCTATAGCCATTGTTGTGGTTTGTATTTATTAATATTCAATTTCTTTAGTCATTTCAATTAGCCATTTGTTTTTATTCATTTTTCTAGCTTTCCCCTCAATAAGAGCATTTTCAATTTTAAAAAATATTGAAAATTTAAGTTCACTTTTTTTACAATCTATCTTTGAAAATTTTAATGTAATCAAGTCTGTTATTGAATCATTATTAATAACTATTATTTTTTCATTTTTAATGAAAATATTTAAATTTTTAGTTATTAATTTACTTTCTTTTAGTTTTAATGGAATTCGTTCAATAATATCAAGATGAAGATAATTACTAACTCTATCATTACTTAATAGTTGAGTTATAAATATTTCTTTTTCTATTTTTGAAAAACAAGAATGAGTATCTTTTTTTTCTGTTTGACAACTATAGTTTGATAGGATAAAACAAATTAGAATAAGTAAGTTTTTCATTTTAGTAATATTTATTAAGGATTAACCATTGTGCAGTAGAAGTGTTAATATTTTCTCCATAAACTCTAAATTCAAAAATTTCACCTTCCTCTCCTGGATAGTCTATTCCATCAGAATTATCTGCATAATGAACATATTCATGCAGTAAAACGACACCCAAATAAAAAAGTAAACCGTCTTCTTGAAACTGTTCATTTATATTGTTTTCTAATCCATTAACGTAATCGATGTCTAATAATAAAGTATTAGGTAAGCCTTTATCAAATGCCCCTACAGTATTAGTATCGGTATTATCTGCATAGTTATCTAGTTGAGTTATCTGAATAGTAGGCCCTTGATTCCATTGAAGGTCAAATTTAATTTGAGTAGTTGAAACACCCGTAATATCATTTATGGTGTTCACAATTAAAGGTATATCAGCCACATTTGGTAACTTATTTTTTAAATATTCTGTTAGTTTTGGGTATTGAATAGTAAAGTTACTGTTAGGTGGGTATTTGAAAAATGGAAAAGATGATATTAACGAACCTTCTGCACTAGCAGCAATAACAGATTCAGCAAAGCTAATAGCTCCAGAGGTATAGATACCATCAATATTATTATTTTGTAAAAAGTTATAAATATCAGTAACTTCCTTATCATTTTCTGAATTACCAATCCAACTAATTTGAGATGAATTAAGAGTAAGTTCATTTTTAAGGGTAGTTCTAATAGATTCAATGGTTAATGTGTTCACACCAATTCCCCCATCAACATTAGTGTCACATGGAGGGCAATTTTCATCAGTTTCTGTTTTTTGACTTTGAGTTGTGCAATCAATTATTAATGTAGGATATAGACAACCTGTTTCAAAATTAGCATAAGGACAAGGATAAGTAGGAACATTCTCAATATACCAATCACAATTAGAGGTAGTGCCACCACCTGAATTAGAATCAGACGAACCGTCTGTACTTCCGTCATCATTGCTTACATTTCCCGTTCCACCAACATCAACTCCAGACCCGCCTGTGGAACTTCCATCAATAGGTTGTATTTCACAAGGTATTGGGTCTCCATTTTGGTCTAACTCTGGAGGGCAATTTGTTGCTTCTGTTTTAGAAAAGTAACCTTGTTCAAAAAAATCTGTATATTTATGTAAGGAGATTGTTCCTTTAAAAAAACTAAAATTATACTTGTTGTCAATGTATAAGTCAAGCGATGTTTCATCACAAGTGTACTTTAAGACAAAAGGAGTTTTTAGTTCTCCTGTAGGCGTTTTACCAACCACTAAATTGTAAAACGTATCTAAAGAAGAATTTGGTAAAGTAAATCGAAAAGTGTAGTTAATATTACCAAGTGTATCTATAACTTCTAAAATATTATCTATGTCAAAAATAGCATCATTTAATGTACCTGTTTTAGAAGAAAGGTTATTTTTTACTTTTAAGTTTAAAAAATCTTTAACATCGGGTATGTCAGAAAGTTTAACAGATTTTTGAGCTAATAAACTTTTAGTAATATTAGTATCAATAGTTTCGGTTAAATCAGATTTTTCACAATTCCATAGCAATAATGAAATTCCTAGTAGTAGAATTCCAGTTTTTAAATAAGTTTTGATTTGTTTCTTTTTCATAAAGTTTAAATTTAAGTGTTAATATTTGATTTTCAATAGTACTGAAAATATTTAATTTAGTTTTATGGTAAAACCGTAAAATAAATATGGTAAATCGTAATATTAGTCAGTGTCAATTTTTTTGTATTGTAATGCAATTTTTTCTTGTATTTTTCTGTCGTAATATAAACCACAACGGTTTAGGACATGAAAAGTTGCGGTTTTGAAAACGCAATTTTCCAATGTTTAAATTTAATATTTTTTTGTTTTATAAACATTCTATTTCACTGAATTAAGCAATTTTTTATGTGCATTGTTGGCACAAGTTATTTTGTCAATCTATCAAAGTAATCGGTTAATCTTGACTTTTTCAAAGTTGTCATATAATAATGATTGAAAGCAACCTCTTTAAAATTTTTATTATCTGTAATAACGCCTGGATTTAATGGAAGAATTAGTTTAGAATAGTCTAAATTCTCATCATTCTCGTTGAATGGGATAAATAACTGATAAGAAAAAAAACTATAATGAAAAACTAAAGTAAATTCAGGTGAGTTAGAATCATTAATCCTTTTATAAACTAGAGCTAGAGGTTTTCGTAAAGGAATATTATTTTCTCTCTCAATTAATAAAAACATAGGATGATTTGATGGTGTGAAATCGTCATTCGGATTATTTAACCATTCAATTGTTTTAGTCAATTTTTTCAATTCATTTTTTGGTAGAAGTGAAAGAGCAATTTTCACAAATGCTTTTTGTATATATCTTGGTTTGAACTTTTGGGTCTCACTTTTAATACTAATTTTTTCATCTGAAAAATCTAATGCTCCAGTTTCTTTAAGTGATTTAAATATTACTCCATTTTTTGAATTATAAGCTTGAAAATAATGCTTATAGTCCTTATGTTTCGGATATTTTTTTCCTTTTATTCCTGCAAGAATATTTTTTATTCCTCCAAATAATTGTAAATCATTTTCATATTTACTGAATTTATTATTACAATTATCACACTCGTTGAAATATTTTAATTCTTTATTTCCAGTAAGTTCTGGTATTATATGAGCTACACTTTTAAACTTATCTGGATTATTTTCTCCACAAAACCTACATAATTGGAAGTCGTACTTATCTAATTGAATATCAAGTGAATTTGAAATCAAATTATAAACTTTATCAAAAGTATCAACTTCGTAAATTAATTCTGTCATCGTATGTTCGTTAAGAGACATAGTTTACACAAGTTAAAGATTAGACTTTACACTAAATTAGTTTCTAACCTTATTGACTTTTCTTTATTTCTTAATTGTGTTTCATTAAAGAAACCTAAAAATACGTCTCTATAAAAGACTTTCCAAATTCCATTACCTAAATCTTCAATACCTACGTATTTTCCTTTTAAAGCTGCTGTTAAATATACCCAATAATACGACTTCCATCTGATTGCTCCATTTTGAGTTACTTTTAAAATTTTGAGATTTGAATTATAGTCAAAGTTAGGTATTTTTTCAGGAAAAGGTCTGGTGGAAAAGTTATGCATTGAAGCAGGTGTTTCCATCCCTAAGGCTTCGTGAGGTCTTATGTGATTATATTCTTTTACAAAGTGATTTAAACGTCTTTGTTGTGCTTTTAAGTCATAGGCTGAAGGTTTGGCACAAGCCGCTTTTAAATCGCGATGCATACGTTCGTGTCTTCCGTTTTGTTCTGGGTGTGCTGGGTCAGAAAAAACGGGTGTAATTCCAAGTTCAATAAACCAATAGGAGAGTTGTGTAAATCGTTGAATAGCACGAACAGACCCAAAGGGACTTCCGTTGTCTGTGTGGAGTTGTTTAGGGATTCCATATTTCCTAAAAACCTTTGTAAATTCAGCCTTTGCGTACTTTAAAGTTTCTTTATAATGTCCTTTAGCTGTGAATAAAAATCTACTTTTGGAATCAGCAATGGTCAGTGGGTGACAATACACTTTATTACCCATTAAAAACTTTCCTTTGTAATCTGCACTCCATACTTCATTACACACTTTTGGATCAAAAATAGGATATACAGGTTTGACTCTTCTTAACCTTTTTTGAGGGCATACTAAACCGTGTCTTTTGAGTATGTTGTGAACAGTAACCACCGAGGGGATCTCATTTTCTGTAAAATCGTTAAACAATAGTTTATTGATTTTTTTAGCTCCCCAGCGTGGGTGTTTTTTCTTTAATTTAAGTATCCCATCAACAATATTTTCCTTTGTCGCATTTGGATGTTCCTTTGGAGTTCTTGATTGCTCTTTTAAGCCTTCAAAACCTTGTTTTTCAAACCTATTTATTAACTTATAGGCGGTGGGTCTTGAGATTTCAAAGTTTTTACATAATTCTGTGATGGTATATTTTCCAGTTCTCCATTCACAAATAAATTCAATTTTTTGTTCCATAGTTGTTGTTTCTTTCCAAGGCATAATAATTTGATTTTATTTCTCAAATTACAACCTAAAAAGTGTAAACTATGTCTCTTTAACTTTGTAAACGATGTCCCTTTATCATACCGTATTAAGCACAACGGTTTGTGTATGAAGCGTTGGGCATTTCGAAGCACTTCATTTTAGTTTACCGTAATGTTTATTTATATCTATAATTATCATTTAACTACTTATAGACCAATGATTTATACACGTTGTTGGCAATAGTTATTTTATTTTTCCGTGTGTTAATTTGATATCATTAATTTCGTAAACATTGGTTTTAAAACATTCCAATTTTTCAGGATTAAAAATTGCAATATTATAACCTTCTGAATTCAGTGAACTTTGATATTCCACACCATCAAATCCCAAAGACTTAATAAATTCCGATATGTATTGAGTAGGAATATAATCTAGAATTTGGTCTCTCTTTCTAATAGGCAAAGACAATTCTTTTTGTAGTGTTTGTATGAAAGGAATATAGATTAAATAATTTTCTATTTCTTCTATTTCAGACCAGTAAATTGGGTCGTCTTTCGGATTTCGAAGGTTCAATATTTTAATATCTTCTTTTAGCTTAAATTCTCCAACAGTCACATAATCAAAAAGCGAAGCTCTAGTCTCATACATTGACGTTTCAAGACTGTCAGCAACATATAAATAAGAAATTCCTTTTGGGTTTGCTCTACCACTTGAAGCTAATTCAATTGGTGGATTTCCCATTTTTTTGCAAGGAAAACCATTTTTATCCGAAACTCTGCATCTAAAAAAAATCCTCCCTTTTTTAATGTTTCTATAAAAACTCTCGTGTAGAAAAAACGTTTCTAATTTTTTTAGGTCAATTGTGTTCTGAATATGGTAACGATTAACAAATTTTATTTCTTTTTTAAATTCATTCCATACATTATGAACGTTATCTGCTTGAGTTTCAAGAAAAGGTCTGCGTTTTAAGGAAACATTGCTATTGAAAATTGATTCAAAATCTTCAATTTCATCTGCAAATATAGCTTGAAATAATTCAATAGGACTTTCAACAATCTCACTTAATACATTAAAGTCTTTTTTTAATGATTCAGAAATTTGTGAAGCGGAATTTTCGTCTGGAACGTAAAGAGAAAGTATGTTTCTAAAAAAATCGGGTAGTTCTCTTGCCGAATAAATAGAAGTGTTTATAGTACTGCAAAAATCGCAAGTTCCTGTTCTATCGTCACCATTAATAATACTAATTAGATATGAACTAGTAAAGCAATTAACGCAACAGTTCATAATTAAATATTGTTAATTACTAATTCTATATGATTCATTATAGATAGTTTTTTCAAAGTCCCTAAACCTGGAAAATGACCTCTTTGTTGTAAATCTCGAAATACGTTTATAGCAGCAGTGTTTAAATTATTTTGGTCACACCAAATAACTAATTTATTAATTGCCTCTGAAAATTTACCACCAATATCTGCCACATCCTCATTAGAGTCAGAAACGAAATGTTTTACCCTAATTTGTTCATTTTCCAAATAACTCAAATGAATTGCTACTGCTCTTGGTAAAAACCCTGATTCTGAATAATTATCACCAATTGTTAAGAAATCAGAAAATCCAACAAAACCATCTTGGATATAAAATCTATATTCTTTTGAAAAATCACTTTCTTGGTTCAAATAGTCAGCATTCTTCGATTGCTCTATAAAATAATCATCTAGACTGACAAGGGTGTTGGCTTCAAATTCACGATAATACCTACGACTAGTTTTTTGAAAATAAATGACATTATAAACTATGTTCAATTCGTTATTTAATAACTCAATACTTTGACTGTTTATTTCTGTTTCGTGTATTAATGTAATTCCGTTATAATTTAAATCTAGTGCATTTATAAACTCAATTAATGTTCCAATGCTTCTTTCAGTTTTAGAGTCAATTATAACAGCTAGTTGGTAGTTGTTATACTCTGCTGGAATTGAAGAAGTAATCATTTCAATAATTCTTTCGTATTGTCCTTCTAAATCTCCAACTCTCGGATTTATTATTAGGTTAAAATTTGCGTTTCGATTTACAAATTCAGCTAGAGTAGATTTTAAAGTGCTTGAAGCTTTAACAGGTTCAATAACTGGGGAAATTTTATTTAATTCCTGCGGAAAAAGAGAACACAATTCTCTTAAGGCAATTAATTCAAATTGTTTGCCTCTTAAATATGGGAAATACATATTTTGCTTTTTTGATTAAGAAATGAGTCTAATTTTTCATACTCATTTTTTGAAAAATCTAATGAATAACAAATATGTTTTAAACTCTCTGGAATTGCTTTTTCTTGAATTTTTTTAGGATTAGAAATATTTCTGTATTTGAGTTTGTTAACTACTAATTTTTGAAACAATGAAATTTCAATTTTTTTGGCAAGTGCTAAACACTCTTTGAAAATTCTTGTATTAGAAACTTCTGGTACAAAGTTGAAGTATTCCTCAATTATATCTAAATATTCCTGTTTCCTCAAGGTTTTAAACAGTATTTCGCAACTAAAAGTAGCCTCATTACTTGTAGCTTCTTTTATTGTCTTTAAAGCGTTTCTTGATGTTAATTCAATAATTCCAATTGTAGAATTATCATAAAGTTCAATTAATTTATTTACGTGTTTTGAACTAGTTACTATGTAAACTTTGTCTCCAAATTTACAGTAATCCAATACTTGCTTATCTAATTTTTCAAGATTATCAAGCTCTGTTTTTATTTCGTAAACTCTTGCTTCTCCGTTCAATAAAACAAAGTCTGCAATTGACTTTCCAATATTGAATTCGTTTAATGCTATTGTGTTTTTTAAACTATACTTTTTTAGAAGTAATTTGTTTGTAAGTATATTTTTATAAACATACTCATTCTTATAATTTTTTAATAGCGAATTGTATATAACATTTATTGCATCAAGGTTGGTTGTAGAATCTGTTACTGTTGTATATTTTTTTATTTTGTAAAATGTTGAATAACAGTCATCTTCTCGCACAATCTTTTTAAAATTAGCTGGTGAAATGATTTGTGATAAACTTCGTATTTTATTTATATCAGTTACTATTTCCATTTAAAAGCAAAGTTACAAAATTTAAATTATTGTTTTAAGCTTAATTTCGATTGTTGCCTTCGAGTCAGTCGTATAATTATTGCCAACGGCTTTTATAAGATTTGTGCGACTGAGAAATCGGAGATTTTTCGGTTGTAGCAAATCGGTTTGTTAAAATGTTTGTCATTTCGTACTAAATCCAAATTTAAGCATAAATTTTATGATTTGTTGCAATTAGTTGTTTTCAATCATTTTTCAATTTCGGTATTATCTGATTTTTTGTATTTTATTTAATTTTATCTTTCTCCGTTTGTGCGAAATGAGAATAAAATCTTGCTATTTTATCGGTTTAGTTACCATTTTTCAATCATATTTTTCTCCGAAATGAACATAAAATCGGATTCATTTCTCTATTCGTGTCATTTCTCATTTTGTGCGATTCATTTCTAAAATCTGTGCAATTCAACAGTTTTTCACGTTTCATTTCTCAAATCTGTGCGTTCTGAAAATCAATCTGTTCACTTAGAAAATCAATCTGAACAATTCATTCCTTAATCAGAGATTTTTCCGATAGTTAATATTATAATTTTAATGAACTTTATATCCTAAAAAACGAAATTTCCCAATTAATTGCAACGGTCTTGTGTATGAAACGTAGCGTGTAAAAAGACGCTAACTTTTCGGATAAACACTGAGCCGAATTTTTATATTTTGTTTTAACTTATCAATCTTAAAAGCCAAATTTAAAAATTTGGCGGAACTTTGCAAATAGGAGCGAACCTCTCGAAAAGCCTTTATTAGCTATGTTTTATACACGTTGTTAGCTGTAGTATTTTTTATCAAATTCAGTTTTATATTCTTTAAGTTCTTTTTCAATTTCATCATCTTTAGGATATAGAATTTTTTCTGGCATTGGCATAAAATCTTTATCCCAAAAATTCTCACTTCTGTTATCAATTTTAAATTTAGCAATCATTCTGTTTGATAAATCGTCTCCAATAGTTTTTGATTCTGAAAATGGGAATTTTCCAACTAAATATCCTTCTTGATATCTTGGTCGTATAGCTTTAACTGATACAATGTTTTGAAGTTTCAAGAGAACAATTCCCAAGTCTGTGAAATATGATATACTTTGATTTGGATAAGGTAAACCAAAAACATATATATAACCAATTTGATTTTTTTTAAGAGCAAAAGAAGCGGCAACTCTCAAAGATTGGGTAATATCAATTAATGGTGTTGGTAATATGTCGTAATGTTGAAAAAGTGACATATAATATTCATTAGGAAACTTCCCTCTCTTCTTTTGATTGATAAAATCAATTAGTCCATATAATCGGTTATATCTTTCTTGTATTTCAGTTTGTCTAATAGAATATTTTAAAGTTCCATCTTCCTTTTTATTAGGTCTACAGATAGAAGGATGAATTTTAGACTTTTTCTTTCGGTCACTAAAATATTTACCTTGATTGTTCAGATAATCTGTTGATTGACCTCTGTAAAACATTTCGAAACTTCGATTATTTAATGTAACTAAAGCAACTTCGTCAATTAAGTTTCTGAAATTTTGAATAGGATATCCATCACTAGCTCGAACTTTATTAACTGTTCCTCCAAATTTATTCCATTCTTTTCGTTTACTTATTTTAAATCCTTTTTCTAAAAAACTTCCTTCAGGAAAATATACATCCTTTTGATGATGACTGTATAATTCTCCTTCGATTTTTTTCATATTACAGCTAACGGCTTTTATAAGATTTGTGCGATTGAAAAATCGGAGATTTTTCGGTTGTAGCAAATCGGTTTGTTAAAATGTTTGTCGTTTTGTACTAGTTCAAATTTAAGCATAAATTTTATGAGTTGTTGTAAAACGTTTTTTATTCAGAAATTTTAATTATACTATATTTCCAATTACTTGTCGCTTTATATCCTTTTAGAATATTTGGGGATTTAATTCCTCCGTATATAAATGCTGCTGCAGGAATTGTAAGTAAAAATGATGTAGCATTTCCTGTAAAAGCATATATAACAATACTTGCACCAATTAGTGCAGCTCCGTAATAATAAAGCATTCCATTTGTAATTATAGATATAATCAAAGGATTCCTTTTAATTTTTTCAATTTGACTCAATTTGATAGTTTCATTCTTTACGATAATGGTTTCATTATCAAATATTTTTAGTCTACCAGAAATTTTAACTCCGTCAAAAGTCTTAATTTTAACTCTTTTATTCTCTTTAATTATTATTCCTTTTCCTGTTTGTTCGTTAAAAATCTTAATGCCTTTTTCTTGGGCAACAAGACAGTTTAAGTAAAATAAACTCAAAAGTAAAAATGCTATTGTTTTCATATAATATTCTGTCGAAATGTTTTACAACGAGTTTTTATAAGATTTGTGCGACATAAAAATCGTTAGATTTTTTGGTTGTAGCAAATCGGTTTGTTAAAATGTTTGTCGTTTCGTTATTTAGTTTAAATGTAAGCATAAATTTTATGAGTTGTTGGCATTTAGTACTTTTAATCAACAAACGTTTCTTTGATTATTTCTTTACATTTTATTATTTCCGAACTTGATAATTTGTCAAATATTTTGATAATTCTCGTTTTGTCAATAGTTCTTATTTGGTCAATTGTAATCATTCCTTTTTTCCCGTTATGAGCTACAGGTACTCTAGTCGGATATTTTCTCATATTCGTTGTCATTGGGGCGACAATTATCGTGTTCAGATGTTTGTTCATTTCGTCAGGTGAAATAATCACACAAGGTCTTGTCTTTTTTATCTCACTTCCAATAGTTGGATCAAGATTGACCAAAATTATAGAATACTGTTTTAATTCCATTCCTCAAGATTTTCATCGTCAAACACATCGTTCATTAACAATTTGTCATCCTGATTTAATCTCATTTTTTTGAATTCATTTTCCCAATTTTTTCTTGGTTTTTCAATTGGTCTTAAAATAATTTGCCCTTTTTCAAGAATCAACTCAACTTTTTCTTTGATGTTGTATTTTTCCAAAATAGTCTTACTTAAACGCAGTCCTCTTGAATTTCCGATTTTAATAATAGAAATTTCCATAATTTTCTTTTTTCTGTGTGGCTACAAAGTTATTACTTTTATTTCAGTTATCAAAATTCGTTCAGTATTAATGCCAACGTTTTGTGTATGATTAGTGGCGTGTTTAAGCACCTAATTTAGCAAATAAAAACCGAATAGAAAATCCGCGAGGATTTTCGTAAGTAAACGAGAACTAGCCATTAATTATACACGTTGTTGCCATTTCGTTGTTTTATTCCGCTGCTGTTTTCCGTTTACGAATCATTTATTTCAGATATAATTCCTTAAAAAATTTAAAGTGTTTTCCTGGAACTATCATTTTCCAAATATTTTTTTTGGAATTATATTTTTGTCGTAAAGTCTTTTTCCGTCAACGTAAGTTCTGAATATTAAAAGATAGAAAAATAATAGTCCAACAAATTGTGTCGAGTTTAACGAGTCAGTTTTATTCAGCCATACAATTATTCCAATTGGTGCTATAATTGTCAAATAATAAATAAAAATATTTTTCATATTCTTGTTTTTTTTCGTTCAGTTTTATTTCCTCAATATTGCTCAAATTCCGATGTGCTTTCCATTCAGGATTTGAGTTATAAATTTTGTAATTTCCTTTTCTGCGTTTATTTCAGTTTTCATAAAGTTGATCTATTCCGTTTGAGTGAGAAAAATTCCGCTGTTAATTTTAGTCATAATTGCTCCTGTTTTTGGTTATGGCTTTATTTTTTAAATTTTCGTTCAGAATATTGTCCAAGTTGATAAGCAATCAAAATTGGTATTAATGAAAATGCCATATACTTTTCTAACAGTCCATATTCAGATAGTGCTATTAGAATTATGGTCGAAATAATTATAAAAATTATATCAAATGTTCGTTTTTTCATATTCTTTAAATGTTGTTTTAAGTTCCTTCCGCAATGTTCGTTAAGATACATAGTTTACACAAGTTAAAGATTAGACTTTACACTAAATTAGTTTCTAACCTTATTGACTTTTCTTTATTTCTTAATTGTGTTTCATTAAAGAAACCTAAAAATACGTCTCTATAAAAGACTTTCCAAATTCCATTACCTAAATCTTCAATACCTACGTATTTTCCTTTTAAAGCTGCTGTTAAATATACCCAATAATACGACTTCCATCTGATTGCTCCATTTTGAGTTACTTTTAAAATTTTGAGATTTGAATTATAGTCAAAGTTAGGTATTTTTTCAGGAAAAGGTCTGGTGGAAAAGTTATGCATTGAAGCAGGTGTTTCCATCCCTAAGGCTTCGTGAGGTCTTATGTGATTATATTCTTTTACAAAGTGATTTAAACGTCTTTGTTGTGCTTTTAAGTCATAGGCTGAAGGTTTGGCACAAGCCGCTTTTAAATCGCGATGCATACGTTCGTGTCTTCCGTTTTGTTCTGGGTGTGCTGGGTCAGAAAAAACGGGTATAATTCCAAGTTCAATAAACCAATAGGAGAGTTGTGTAAATCGTTGAATAGCACGAACAGACCCAAAGGGACTTCCGTTGTCTGTGTGGAGTTGTTTAGGGATTCCATATTTCCTAAAAACCTTTGTAAATTCAGCCTTTGCGTACTTTAAAGTTTCTTTATAATGTCCTTTAGCTGTGAATAAAAATCTACTTTTGGAATCAGCAATGGTCAGTGGGTGACAATACACTTTATTACCCATTAAAAACTTTCCTTTGTAATCTGCACTCCATACTTCATTACACACTTTTGGATCAAAAATAGGATATACAGGTTTGACTCTTCTTAACCTTTTTTGAGGGCATACTAAACCGTGTCTTTTGAGTATGTTGTGAACAGTAACCACCGAGGGGATCTCATTTTCTGTAAAATCGTTAAACAATAGTTTATTGATTTTTTTAGCTCCCCAGCGTGGGTGTTTTTTCTTTAATTTAAGTATCCCATCAACAATATTTTCCTTTGTCGCATTTGGATGTTCCTTTGGAGTTCTTGATTGCTCTTTTAAGCCTTCAAAACCTTGTTTTTCAAACCTATTTATTAACTTATAGGCGGTGGGTCTTGAGATTTCAAAGTTTTTACATAATTCTGTGATGGTATATTTTCCAGTTCTCCATTCACAAATAAATTCAATTTTTTGTTCCATAGTTGTTGTTTCTTTCCAAGGCATAATAATTTGATTTTATTTCTCAAATTACAACCTAAAAAGTGTAAACTATGTCTCTTTAACTTTGTAAACGATGTCCCTTTATCATACCCAATGAATGGCAACGTTTGGTATATGGTTTGTTGCGTGGTTAAGCACCTAATTTAGCAAATAAAAACCGAATAGAAAATCCGCGAGGATTTTCGTAAGTAGGCTAGAAATAGCAATAAATTATATACTTTGTTGCCACACGTTTTTAGTCCGCCATTCTTGTAAATTCTATTTCTATTTTATTTCTTAATTCACGAATATGCTTTTCTGAATTTTTAATCGATGACTTATCTTTTAACTTCTCGATTTGACTTGAAATTGTATCAAGTTCATTGTCCTCAAAGTCATACATAGCGTTCCAGTTTCCAGCGTTAACCATTTCCCAATAATCGAGATTTTCCTTTTCCGTCATTAAGATATCCTTGACTTCTTCGAAATCTTTTAGAGTTCTTGTAAATAAAGATTTTAATTCGTCCGTCAGCAGTATTTTTTCACGAGCAAATTCGTTTGCGCATTCAATATAACTTTTAATCCACTCGTTAATTCTATTTTTATACTTCGAATGTCCGACACTTTTAGGTTTGGACTTAAAAATCAGATTGTTGGCAAGTTGAAAAGCTACAAGTTTATGGTAAATCTCTCTCAATGAATTGATTTGAAGTTCATTGTATCGTGAGAATTTAATCTCTGACTTTTTCAAGTCAGTTTTGAACCTTTCAATTTTATTCGAAACCCAAACTGATTGGATAATTTGTATTAATGCAATTATAATTACAAAAGAGATGAGAATTATTAAATGATACTTTTTATAATCTGAAAAATATTCATTTAGAGCTTGTTTTATAAGTTCGTCCATAAGTTAAATCTCAATTTTTGTAAAATAAATATTATCAGTCGGTTCGCTCCAATCAAATTCATAATTTCCTTTCAAAATTATTGGTGGTCCATAAGGTTTTACTGTCCTATATTCCAAAATCTGCCCTGACATATACCTTGAACCTTTCCGTATATCAAAATCCTTTGTGTCGGCTGAATAACTCGATTGATTTACATAATGGCTGTGGTCAGTTGAAAGGAAAAGGTAATTTAAGTCAATTCCATTTTCTTTGTACTGCTCCAAATTTGATATATCTTTAAAAATGTCATATCTGTTGTTTGGCTCTCTGTGATTTTTCTTTTTAAAGAACTTTAATTCGATTGCGCCTGTTGCAAATTCGTGTTCCGTTCCGAAATTCATAAGAATATCTACTCTTGCATTTTTACTTTTGCTTTTGATGCTATTCGTTTTTAGCTTAACATAATTTTCCATTTCGAGATTGAATTTCTCGTTGGGATGAAATTCGTAAAGTTGACCAAAAACTTTGAGTATGTAACCTAATTCAAGTTGAAAAGAAGCCTCGTTCTTTGAGATTATTCCACCATTCGCTAGTTTCATTTCCAATGTCCGAAATGACATTTTAATAATTTCTTTTAATCGATTTCGGTATTTTTCAATCATTTACGATGGTTTTTTCTTAAATGTGTGGCAACGGCTTTTATAAGATTTGTGCGACTGAGAAATCGGAGATTTTTCGGTTGTAGCAAATCGTTAGTTGAATGTTTGTCGGTTTGTTATTTAGTTTAAATGTAAGCATAAATTTTATGAGGTGTTGTAAAATGTTTTTTAATTCTAATCTTTAATCTTGTACGAATTAAATCGTCTAACTTTTCTCATTTGTATGTTTTCTATTAATTGAAAAATTATAAATGGAATTGCAAATGCTCCGAGTAATTTTCCAAAACTAGAAAAGTTCTTTTTACTTCAAATTGTTCTTTATGTTCCAAGTAAAATTCTCCAATAAAATGATAAATCAGAATTGTTCCAATTACGAAAATTAAAAATCCAATTATCGAGATAACTCTATTTTTCTTTGCATTTATATCATTCGGATGATGACAACTTTTAGTTGAACATTTTTTACAGAATAATTCTATATTTTCTCCTTTTTCAAGACTCAATTCTGCTCGGTCAGAAACATTTTCAGTGAACTCAATATATTTTCCACAATTTTTGCATTTTGATTCGAGTTTCATCTTTTCTAGCAATATTTTTATTTGATTTGAATAAGTTTTGGTGGACCACCTCCTTGTAAATGATTCTCGGGATAACTCAATTCCCAAATTTCACCATCGTTTCTTTTATATCTAGTTGTCCAACCATCTTCACTTGATTTAAGTTTAACAAACTCATTTTTAATCATTGATTCTATAATTCCACAATTTGAATCAGCAATCATTTTATTCTCTTTAAAAATCCATTTTCCTATGATTACTTTTTTATTCATCTAATATTTTACAACGGCTTTTATAAGATTTGTGCGACATAAAAATCGTTAGATTTTTCGGTTGTAGCAAATCGGTTTGTTAAAATGTTTGTCATTTCGTACTAAATCCAAATTTAAGCATAAATTTTATGAGTTGTTGCAAGTTTTAGCGACACGCTATGCTGATAATTGAATTTAGTACTTTCCGAGATTTGTCATTCTTATAAATCTTATTTAAATCGTTTTTTTTGTTTTAATTTATCTTTTTTCTTGTTTTTACGTTCTGCAATTTTTCTCCGTTTCAATGCTCAAATACGTTCTAATTTTAAATTTCTCCGTTTCATTGAGTTTTTTGCATTTCAACTCTCAAAATCGGTAGAGTAGAAGTGAACTCAAATTTATCATTTTAATTTAATGTGTCATTAAATTATTTTGATTTTTCTCTTCTTTGTGCCAAAGCTAATCTGAAGAAAAAAATTGTCATTGAACTGTAAGCTATCACTGGTAATATTTTATAATCTTTATTTCCCAATCCCATATCAGATAAATGAATTATGAATGCAATTATTCCGAGAATATATAAAATTTTCAAACTCCAATGTTCTCTTTTAAAAAAATCTTTATTTGTCATTTTGATCTAATCTTTTTCTTTTTTGTTGTAATTCTTGGATTCATCCGAGCTATTACTTGCAACGTTTGGTATAAGATTAGTGCTGGTTAAAAATACAATAATTTTCGAGTTTAGCACTTAGCGAAATTTTTTAAATTTTATCTATTTTTCCGCTGAATGCAAAATTTGAAAAATTTTGCGGACTTTGTAAATATGCCAAAATTTAGGTTAAACACCGACCTTAAGCATTAATTTTATACGGTGTTGGCAACTGGCTTTATTTCCATATTTCCCACCATTTTTTTGTTCCGATTCCATTTTTTATTTGTTCTCGGTTTATAATTTCCGTTGTGTCAATACCTAAAGATGTTCTCGCATTATATGCAGTTAAATAATCTTTGTCATTTATATAATTCCGAATTTCATCATTTATTCGAGAATCGCAGAATTTAGCCAAATGATGAAAAATTCCGATTTGAGAATATTTTTCCGATACTTTGTAGAATTCATTCAAAGCGATTTTTTTCATTTCTCCATCTCCGCTTTTTATTTCGTTTATGTAACTCGCCCAAATAATTTTCATAGTTGGACTTTGGGATAAATCCAATCTTTTTCTCAAGGTCGGCAAAGAGTCAGTCGATTTCATTATCGTTAATGTTTCTCCGATTAAATCATCTTCCTTTTTTTCGAGCATTTCGATTAAATTCCGCTCGACTTCAGTTTTTTCATTTTCACTCAAACTTAAAACAATATGCTCATTACTAAATCCATTCCGATGTTGATAATCAGATGGTGGAATTAATTCTTTTAGTAAATGTTCAATGTTTCTCACTTCGTTTTTTTGCTTGTTGCCAACGCTTAGTATATGAAAAGTAGGCGATTTCGAAGCACTAAACTTTCGGTTAAGCACAAAGTTTGATACGAACCCAAACCCTTGATTTTATTGCTATTTAGCCTATTTTTTATATACATTGTTACCACCAGTTATTTATTCATAAGTTGTATCAGTATTCCAAATATTCCAATTGTCAAACATAAAGGTGCAAACCATTTTGAATCAGCTTTTGCAAATTCAGTATTCTTTATTTTCTTGAAAAAACCAACATATTTAAAATCTCCTATTGCCCTAATAATGAAAATACTTGGTATTATCCAACTACCATAGGTAATTATCCAATTCGGAACTTGAAAATTAATTAAACCTGTTTTTATCAAATAAAATAAACCAAATGAAATTAAACCAATACCAACAATTGCAGTAGCAATCTTTGGTGGTTCAATTACTTTTTTTCCAATTTCTTTTGTAGGTAAAGCTTGTTCAATGCCCCATTTCCCACCAAAAAGCCAATAAAAATGTATAAATCCTAGTAACGTAAAAATGGCTAATAAGCTAATAGATAATATTGTTGTCATCATATTTCTGCCAATTGAAAAATTTGTTCATTCTGTTTTCTATTAATTGAAGAAGGCATTAATCTTAACATTTGATTGCGTAAACCAATTAATATTGGATTTTTAAGATGTGCCATTTTCCCAACGAGCCAACTTGCTTTAACTACTTGATGTGCTTTTGGTAATCGTAATTTTTGATATTCCAAAAATGCTTTAGTAATCCCATATTTATATAAACATTCTGAAAGCACAAAAGCATCTTCGATAGCTTGACAAGCACCTTGACCCATATTTGGGGTTGTTGCGTGTGCAGAATCTCCGATTAAACATACATTATCTTTAAACCAAATGTTTGTTGGTTTTAAATCTGAAATTTCGGCAGCATTTATTTGCTCCTTCTTAGTTGATTTTATAATGTCTTTAATTACTGAATTATAATCGCTAAAATATTGCTCTAAATCGTTGATAGAGAATTCATTCTTATTTTTTTTGAACGATTTTAAAGCATACCAATAAACTTTATTTTCAGCAATTTGAACAAAGCCAAATCGTTCAGATTTTCCCCAAGCTTCGTTTAATTCGTTTTTAAATTTTATCGGTAATTCGAATTCCGTAATTCCTCTCCAGCATATTTGATTTGCATTTCTTATACTATTATTCGGGAATATATTTTGTCGAACAATAGAGTTTAGTCCATCAGCTCCCAAAACAGTTGAGGATTGAATTTGTTCTCCGTTTTCAAATTCCAAATAATATCCATTTGTGTTTTCAACAATTGAAGTAAGTTTATGGTTAAGTTTAATTTCGGTTGAGTTTAATTTATCAAGTAATATCTGTTGTAATGTTCCTCTATGAATTGCAATGTTTTTGATATTATGTTTTTGTTCAAAATATGTCAAGTCAATTTTGGAAAGTGGATTTAGGTTGGGTTTAGTAATATTCATTGAAGATATTGGGTTTCCATTCTCCTCAATTACTTTTCGTAAGCCTAACTTTTCATAAACTTGCATTGCATTATTAGCTAAAATAATTCCTGCCCCAACTGATTTTATTCGTTCAGCTTGTTCAAATATTCTTGTTTTAATTCCTTTTTGTTCAAGTGCAATTGCAGTAGTTAATCCTCCTATTCCTGCTCCAATAATATCTATGTTCATAGTTTGTTCTAATTGGTGGTAACGGTTTAGTATTTAAGATTTGTGCGATTGGAAAATCGGAGATTTTTCGGTTGTAGCAAATCGTTTGTTAGATGTTTGTCGTTTAGTTTTTAGTTTAAATGAAAGCATAAATTTTATACATTGTTGGCTAATGTGGTTTTTTACATTTCAATAATTTTTCATTTCATTTCTCAAATCGTTAATGATTATAAAAGTCGGAAATATTTTTCGGTTTGTTGTAATTTTTCTTATTTAGTTTTTCGTTCTGTTTATTACTCAAAACCTGTGCGATTCATAAATTTTACGTTTCAATTCTCAAATCTGACCGTTTCATTTCTCAAATCCATAATTATAATAAAATCTGTGCGATTCATAAATTTTTACGTTTCATTACTAAATCTGACCGTTTCATTTCTCAAAATCTATTCATTTCAATTTTTATCGGAATCGAGTAGGAATCAATCTGTAACTTGTCGGTTTTCTAAATTTTTATTTTAAAGAACTTTTCTCGTATGAACTTGGTTTCACCATGTTCGTTAAGAGACATAGTTTACACAAGTTAAAGATTAGACTTTACACTAAATTAGTTTCTAACCTTATTGACTTTTCTTTATTTCTTAATTGTGTTTCATTAAAGAAACCTAAAAATACGTCTCTATAAAAGACTTTCCAAATTCCATTACCTAAATCTTCAATACCTACGTATTTTCCTTTTAAAGCTGCTGTTAAATATACCCAATAATACGACTTCCATCTGATTGCTCCATTTTGAGTTACTTTTAAAATTTTGAGATTTGAATTATAGTCAAAGTTAGGTATTTTTTCAGGAAAAGGTCTGGTGGAAAAGTTATGCATTGAAGCAGGTGTTTCCATCCCTAAGGCTTCGTGAGGTCTTATGTGATTATATTCTTTTACAAAGTGATTTAAACGTCTTTGTTGTGCTTTTAAGTCATAGGCTGAAGGTTTGGCACAAGCCGCTTTTAAATCGCGATGCATACGTTCGTGTCTTCCGTTTTGTTCTGGGTGTGCTGGGTCAGAAAAAACGGGTGTAATTCCAAGTTCAATAAACCAATAGGAGAGTTGTGTAAATCGTTGAATAGCACGAACAGACCCAAAGGGACTTCCGTTGTCTGTGTGGAGTTGTTTAGGGATTCCATATTTCCTAAAAACCTTTGTAAATTCAGCCTTTGCGTACTTTAAAGTTTCTTTATAATGTCCTTTAGCTGTGAATAAAAATCTACTTTTGGAATCAGCAATGGTCAGTGGGTGACAATACACTTTATTACCCATTAAAAACTTTCCTTTGTAATCTGCACTCCATACTTCATTACACACTTTTGGATCAAAAATAGGATATACAGGTTTGACTCTTCTTAACCTTTTTTGAGGGCATACTAAACCGTGTCTTTTGAGTATGTTGTGAACAGTAACCACCGAGGGGATCTCATTTTCTGTAAAATCGTTAAACAATAGTTTATTGATTTTTTTAGCTCCCCAGCGTGGGTGTTTTTTCTTTAATTTAAGTATCCCATCAACAATATTTTCCTTTGTCGCATTTGGATGTTCCTTTGGAGTTCTTGATTGCTCTTTTAAGCCTTCAAAACCTTGTTTTTCAAACCTATTTATTAACTTATAGGCGGTGGGTCTTGAGATTTCAAAGTTTTTACATAATTCTGTGATGGTATATTTTCCAGTTCTCCATTCACAAATAAATTCAATTTTTTGTTCCATAGTTGTTGTTTCTTTCCAAGGCATAATAATTTGATTTTATTTCTCAAATTACAACCTAAAAAGTGTAAACTATGTCTCTTTAACTTTGTAAACGATGTCCCTTTATCATACCCCATATTTGCCAACGATTTGTATATGAAGCGTTGGGCGTTTAAAAGCACTTCATTTTCGGCTTATTACTATTTTTATTTATATGCACTAACTTTGGTTTAATCACTTATTGCCCAATGATTTATATACTTTGTTAGCAACTTTATTATTCATATTTATCAAACACATAATTTGTGAATTCTTTCGATTTTGCGATATTTATTAGATTTCTATTTTCATTTTCTGCTAAATAAGCATCAATTTTTTCATTCAATAAGTTTATTGAACGATCAAATAAATTTTGATCAATACTTTCCAAATCAACTTCTACTATTTCATCAAATGAAACCGATTTTTTATTAAAAAGTTCTTTAATAACAACACAACTTAAATGTAATTTAAAATTAGAAGTTTTTAATTTAATATCTAATGCATTATGTTTTAGCCAAAAATTATGAGTTTTTTTGTTTATTAAACAACAATTAAGATAACCTTTAAAGTTTTTATTATCATCAAATATATTATTATAAGTTGTTTGTGATTTTAATAATGATGTAGGTCTCGCTCTGGCAGTATGTGGATCATCAAAAACGATGGATTGAATTGTCTGAGCAGTATATTGTATACTAAAAATTTTAGTAGAAGGTTTTCCTTGATTTTTATAGTAATTTTTACGTCTGTCATAATAATAACCTTCATTAAGAAAAAAGAGTTCTAAATTACGTTGAATTGGTTCGGTTGCTCTTAATAATGTTGCAGAAACTGGATTTTGACTATTTGTTGAAGCAATAATATTATCTGTAGTTTCTTTATTATTATTGATAATGACCTTTACTAATACAGACCTATTATCATCTTGTGAACCATTATGAGTGTTAAATATTGAGTAAGAAGTTTGAAGGCCATTAACAATTTGTATATTTTCAATTGTTAATTTTTTACCAACTTCTTTTGGATCTTCAGCAATTATTGTAATTCCATTATTTAACCACCAAAAATCTTCATTTGACGCATTTTCAATAGTTTTTTTTATCTTTTTGTTTACATCTACCAAACCTTGAAAGTGACGAATATTGCTTTCAAATAAATCATCTCTAATATCGCCTGTTTCAGAAGTTAAAAATTCTTTATAATTTGCAAGTTTTACTGTTCCAATGTAGCCAATACCATTTTCATCATAGTCAGTTGATAGCGGTCTATCTTTAAATTCTAAAGCAAGTCTGTTTGATTTTTGTTTTTGGTATAGGCTTAATAATTCAGCACTACTATATTTATTAAAAAATATTTGATCGGTTGAAAAAATATTTTTTGTTTGTTCAATAAGTTGACTTACTTTTTGATTAAACACATCATTAACTTCTATTTCAGTGGCATTTGTTGCGTAAATATATTCTATAAAAATTGAACCACCACCTATTATAGTTTTTTTCCAAACATCAACAAGTAATAAAACTTGGTTGACTAAATCTGAATTAAATCTTGTTAAAAGATTTCTTTCAGATTTTTCAAGATCAAATAATACTGGAATGGTAGTAATTAATTTATCAATTGCACTTTCTTTAAAAGATTTTTCTTTTTTACATTGTGAAATTATAAAACGACTTTTCGTTGTATTACTAAACTTGAAATTCTCAAGATCATCAATGTTTTCAACATACTCTTCATCAATTAATACCATCAAAGCATCAATTCCACCATCATTTCCACCGTCAACAATAGAACTTTCGATGTTTTCGTAGGTTAAACTTTTATCTTTATGAATTTGAGTTAATGAAAAAAGTTCAAAAATTTCACTATCATTATTATCTAACTCGTTATTATCTTTGAAAATTGATATACAACCATCTAATATTATTCTGTTATTACTCATATTTTGATTTTCGTGGTTATTGTTGCTAACGGCTTTTATAAGATTTGTGCGACTGAGAAATCGGAGATTTTTCGGTTGTAGCAAATCGGTTTGTTAAAATGTTTGTCATTTCGTACTAAATCCAAATTTAAGCATAAATTTTATGAGTTGTTAGCATATTTGGCGAAACGTTATGGGAATAATTGAATTTTTCTATTATCTGAGTTTTGTCTGTTGTAGTATTATCCATAACAACTTTTAAATCCAGCATTTCAATTATTACATTCATTTAGCGAAATCTATTGTTTTTAATCGGTTTTGTTACAATTTTTAATTTTACTTGTATTGGTTCTGCTTATTTTTCGTTTCAGCTCTTAAATCTGCGCTATTCGATAAGTTTTTACGTTTCAATTCTCAATTCGGTAGAGTAGAGGATAATCTAAAATTTGTCATAATTGTTCAAATTGTCTTATTTACTCATTTTCCATTTAAAATTTATCGGACTAGTTTAATTTGTCTTATTTACTCATTTTTAATACTCAAAATCTTAGTATTTTAAATTACTTTTTCTACTGTAATTTGTCGGGCGAAAAAATCAGTCGAGCCATTTATGCTAACGGTTTAGTATAACGAAAGTTGCTATTTTGAAAGCGCAATTTTCGGATTTATAAATATAGTTTTTTATTTGTAATAATTTTCAATTTAGTTAGAATTAAGCAATTTTGGTTATACATTGTTGGCTTTAGTAGAGACACATTAAACATTTGGCTATTAAAACACCATAAAAAAAATCACCCTACGTGTTTTTTTGCCAATCGAATCAGAACGCCAGCGCAGGTGTTTATAAATAATCACTTAACAATTAAACAGCAAATCAATTTGTAAATAAACAGCACATTTTCTTGCGTTTAGATGGCAAAAAAATAATTATTTTACACTTACACCTTTTTGGGAAATAGATTGAATCAGAACGCTTACAAGACCAAGTTATAAGTACAAGATGAATCAGAACTTGGTAGATTAAAAACATTCCGTTGAGGTTTATCATTCTGTTTCCAAATAGACCACCATTTTTCGGGCAAATCAATCCTAAGTTAAAAGTACAAGACAGTTTTCGACGCGTTTAAATCCCCAAAAAGGAATTTCAACTAAATGTATCTTTAAAAATCGAAATTAAATGGCTTGTGAGTCGTTTTCAGTAAAACTAAAATTTTCATCGGAACTATTAATGCCAAAACGTTTAGGCTATGACAAGTGTGAGATTTATTATTGAATTTTTCAGTTAATACAAAGTTGTATTTAACTTTAAAATTTATTTTCATCTTAAAACCTCACATTTGCTATAGCCATTGTTGTGGTTTGTATTATTTATAATCAATTAATATTGTGTCATTTTTAATCATTATATTAAATCCATAATTTAAACTCCCTCCATTTGTGTAATAACCAAAACCATTTTCTTTTATCAAATTTCCATCTTTGAAAACTTGAATTAAATACCCACCATCTGTTTTTGGTACATTTTTAAATGAAATTATACCTTGTTTTTTTTCGCGAATTTCAATGTTTTTAAATACCGTTTTATCCTGAGACGTAGCATATACAATTACACTATCCAATTTTACAGAACTTTTATTTTGAATTTTAATTTTTGGGTTGTCTCTTATACAACCAATTAAAGAAGCTAATACAATTATTGAAATTAAATTTTTCATAAATTATTGATTTGTAGGAATTAATTGGGTTGTAGAATTTATTGTTCCATCACTATTTAATGGATTTAAATATTTTAATTCACCATTTTGGATTGCATTATAGATTCTAACAACTATAGTACCGTAAGCATTAAAATATATTGCTGGTGTTTTAGATTTTTCACGACCGACTTGATTATTAAACAAATCCATCACTTTTTCTAGAATTAATGAATTAGGTGTCTCGTTTTCATGTGCATCTCCTAGTTGTATTGATAAATTTTCACCAATGAAATATGTGTTTAGACTGTGAAAATATGAATGCCTAAATGCATCAGCTTTTGTATTTCTTTGAACCCCTGGGAATAATTCAAAGGCTTTGTTTTGAGCTTCATTAGCATTATATAAATACCTTGTTTGGAGTTTTATTGACATTGAATTAAAGATTGATAACTCTTGTTGAGTCATCCGTGCTTTATAGTCTGGAATAAACTGGTTAAAATTATTGAAAGTATTTAAATCAAAATCACTTTTATCAATATAAGTGTCAATAGCAAGTTTCGAAAAGTTAGTTACTCCAGCAGCATAATTTCCATCAATATTTTGAGTTTGTAAAAAGTTGTAAATATTAGTTACTTCCTTATCATTTTTAGAGTTATTAACCCAATTAATTTGTGATGAATTAAGAGTAAGTTTATTTTTAAGTGTTGTCCTCATGGATTTAAGAGATATAGTATTAATACCTACCCCTCCTTCAATTAAATTAGAGCAAGGAGGGCAATCAACTTGGGTTTTACTTGCTTTTTGCATGGCACAATTCCACACAGAAAAGTAACTAGCAATGGATTTATCACCACCACAGGAACCTAATGTGTGTAATCTATGAGAATTAGTTCCTCCACATCCCATAACATAAACACCAACATACTGACAGCTGCTACCTCCAGAAGTAATAGGCCCACTACCACCGGATGTGGTATTATCACCTGTTCCATCAACTCCTTCTCCTGAGCTACTTCCACTTCCATCAATAGGTTGTATTTCACAAGGTATTGGGTCTCCATTTTGGTCTAACTCTGGAGGGCAATTTGTTGCTTCTGTTTTAGAGAAGTAGCCTTGTTCAAAAAAATCTGTATATTTATGTAAGGAGATTGTTCCTTTGAAAAAACTAAAATTATAATTGTTGTCAATGTATAAGTCAAGCGATGTTTCATCACAAGTGTACTTTAAGACAAAAGGAGTTTTTAGTTCTCCTGGAGGCGTTTTACCAACCACTAAATTGTAAAACGTATCTAAAGAAGAATTTGGTAAAGTAAATCGAAAAGTATAGTTTATATTACCTAGTGTATCAATAACTTCTAAAATATTATCTATATCAAAAATAGCATCATTTAGTGTACCTGTTTTAGAAGAAAGTTTATTTTTTACTTTTAAGTTTAAAAAATCTTTAACATCAGGTATGTCAGAAAGTTTAACAGATTTTTGAGTTAATAAACTTTTAGTAACTTCAGAATCAACAGTTACGGTTAAATCAGATTTTTCACAATTCCATAGCAATAATGAAATTCCAAGTAATAGAATCCCATTTTTTAAGTAAGTTTTGATTTGTTTCTTTTTCATAATGTTTAAATTTAAGTATTAATTTTTTCTTTTCAAGAATACTGAGAATATTTCATTTAGTTGTAAGGTAAAACCGTAAAATAAGTAAGGTAAATACTTACTATTTGTCAGTATTAATTTCTTTGTGTTGCAATGCAATTTTTCTGTTTTTGTTTCTGTTGTAATATGTTCGTTAAGATACATAGTTTACACAAGTTAAAGATTAGACTTTACACTAAATTAGTTTCTAACCTTATTGACTTTTCTTTATTTCTTAATTGTGTTTCATTAAAGAAACCTAAAAATACGTCTCTATAAAAGACTTTCCAAATTCCATTACCTAAATCTTCAATACCTACGTATTTTCCTTTTAAAGCTGCTGTTAAATATACCCAATAATACGACTTCCATCTGATTGCTCCATTTTGAGTTACTTTTAAAATTTTGAGATTTGAATTATAGTCAAAGTTAGGTATTTTTTCAGGAAAAGGTCTGGTGGAAAAGTTATGCATTGAAGCAGGTGTTTCCATCCCTAAAGCTTCGTGAGGTCTTATGTGATTATATTCTTTTACAAAGTGATTTAAACGTCTTTGTTGTGCTTTTAAGTCATAGGCTGAAGGTTTGGCACAAGCCGCTTTTAAATCGCGATGCATACGTTCGTGTCTTCCGTTTTGTTCTGGGTGTGCTGGGTCAGAAAAAACGGGTGTAATTCCAAGTTCAATAAACCAATAGGAGAGTTGTGTAAATCGTTGAATAGCACGAACAGACCCAAAGGGACTTCCGTTGTCTGTGTGGAGTTGTTTAGGGATTCCATATTTCCTAAAAACCTTTGTAAATTCAGCCTTTGCGTACTTTAAAGTTTCTTTATAATGTCCTTTAGCTGTGAATAAAAATCTACTTTTGGAATCAGCAATGGTCAGTGGGTGACAATACACTTTATTACCCATTAAAAACTTTCCTTTGTAATCTGCACTCCATACTTCATTACACACTTTTGGATCAAAAATAGGATATACAGGTTTGACTCTTCTTAACCTTTTTTGAGGGCATACTAAACCGTGTCTTTTGAGTATGTTGTGAACAGTAACCACCGAGGGGATCTCATTTTCTGTAAAATCGTTAAACAATAGTTTATTGATTTTTTAGCTCCCCAGCGTGGGTGTTTTTTCTTTAATTTAAGTATCCCATCAACAATATTTTCCTTTGTCGCATTTGGATGTTCCTTTGGAGTTCTTGATTGCTCTTTTAAGCCTTCAAAACCTTGTTTTTCAAACCTATTTATTAACTTATAGGCGGTGGGTCTTGAGATTTCAAAGTTTTTACATAATTCTGTGATGGTATATTTTCCAGTTCTCCATTCACAAATAAATTCAATTTTTTGTTCCATAGTTGTTGTTTCTTTCCAAGGCATAATAATTTGATTTTATTTCTCAAATTACAACCTAAAAAGTGTAAACTATGTCTCTTTAACTTTGTAAACGATGTCCCTTTATCATACCAATATAAACCACAACGTTTGGTATAAGATTAGTTGCGTTGATTAAGCACCTAATTTAGCAAATACAAACCGAATAGAAAATCCGCAAGGATTTTCGTAAGTAGGCTTGCATTAGCAATTAATTTTATACGGTGTTGCCAACAGTTATTTATTTTCTGTCATACTTTTTATATCAATACTCAAAAGTGGCTTTTTATATTTTCCAGCTACAAGTTCAGCGTGATAACTTTTCTTTGGTTGAAAAACTACAAATCCATCTTTCAATGTTACCTTGTCAATTAATGAATATAAATCTTCATAATCTAGTATGTCCGAAATTGCGTATTGAGTTTTATTTTCCTTTTTATCTGTGAACTCTATAATCAATTTAGACGTAGCATTATCTGGTCGTATTTGGAAATTTAGGTCAATCCGATAATGATTGGTCTCTTTAGTTTTATAATTAATTGTTAAACTCTTGTTGTACTTATCCATCAAGTTTTGAACGTCACTAATTAATTGTGTTTTTAAATTATCTTTTTTATAAATCCAATTTAAAACCTTAAATGTTATCTCTTTGATTTTTGTATCTTTTTCGTGTTCAGTTAGGTTATTGAATACATTAATTGTAAAGCCGTAATCAAAATACCTTATTTGTTTATCCAAAAAAACACTGCTTTCTTTAATTTCGTTGTCATTGAGTTTAGGGGAAAGATTTATATAAATGTGGTCAAATTCTCCAGATATAAATCCAAATTCGTTTAACTTTCTTGCAATTCTTTGTCCGATGTAATTTGTGTCAGGTGAATTCTGATAAATATTCCCAATAATTCCGTCAAATTTTCCGTGATAGTTATCAGGTTTAGTCTCAAAATATCGAATATCTTTTATTATCCTATTATTCATCTAGAACAGAATTTTTTAATTGTTGGCAACGGGTTTGAATATGGCTAGTTGCGGGTTTGAAACCGTACTTTTCCACTGTTTGTTAATTTGTTTAAAAGTACTAAAATTTTCCTATTTATTTTATTACAATTAAGCAATTTGCTATATGCGGTGTTGTAATTTAGCGGCTTTAGTTCGAATTATTCTATTTTGTTCAAATTTCATACGTGTCAATTAGTTTTACGAGTCAATTCTCAAATCGGTTGTGATTATAAAAATCGAGTATATTTTCATTTTAGTTACAATTTTTCTGTTTTACTTTTTTCGTTATTTTCGGTGTGATATTCAAATCTGACCGTTTCAATAAGTTTTTACGTTTCAACTCTCAAATCCTTTTTTTATCTGACCATTTCAATTCTCAAATCTGTGCGTTTCAATTCTCATTTTTTTTACGTTTCAATAATCAAATCCGTTTTTAAAATCATTTTTTTTACGTTTCAATACTATTTTTTCGGCTCGTGAGCTAGACAATCTTACAATTCAAACTTATAATGCTCAATAAGGATTTCAGACCTGAAATCCGCCGTTAATTACAACGGCTTTTATAAGATTTGTGCGACTGGAAAATCGGAGATTTTTCGGTTGTAGCAAATCGTTAGTTGAATGTTTGTCTGTTCGTTATTTTGTTTAAATGTAAGCATAAATTTTATGAGGTGTTAGCACACGTTTTATCAATCGTATCTATAATGTCCAATAATCCTAAAATCAAACATACAGTCCTCTAAAACTTGTCCTGCTCCGATATTGTGAACAATCAAATATCTTTTATTATCTGATGATTTTCTTTTTACAACAATTCCAATGTGAGTAATTCCTCCCGATAAATTCCAACAAATTATATCTCCCGGTTTATAATCACTCGGGTTTGTCGATTTAACTTTTACAGTTCCTTTTCTCTCAAAGAATTTCATCAAATTAGGAACTCTCCGATGGTCAATATTTTTATCAGTTGTTTTTAATCCCCAATTTTTCGGATAGAGATTAAAGTTAGATTTCATATCCTCGTGAACTTCTTTTTGCAAATCAATTCCAGTTTTTCGGAAAGCTCTTATTATGACATCTGTACAAACTCCTTTATCACTCGGAATATCTCCGTTTGGGTAATTGATTGAGAAATAACTTGGGTCGTAAGTTACTTTTTGTCTTGTAAGTTCTATTGCAGCATCAGATAGATTTTGAACTCCAACTTCTTGTCCGTAAGTTAGACTCGAAATTATTATCAATATTAGCAGAATAATCTTTTTCATCTTATGTGTGCTAACGGCTTTTATAAGATTTGTGCGACTGAGAAATCGGAGATTTTTCGGTTGTAGCAAATCGGTTTGTTAAAATGTTTGTCATTTCGTACTAAATCCAAATTTAAGCATAAATTTTATGAGTTGTTAGCATATTTGGCGAAACGTTATGGGAATAATTGAATTTTTCTATTATCTGAGTTTTGTCTGTTGTAGTATTATCCATAACAACTTTTAAATCCAGCATTTCAATTATTACATTCATTTAGCGAAATCTATTGTTTTTAATCGGTTTTGTTACAATTTTTAATTTTACTTGTATTGGTTCTGCTTATTTTTCGTTTCAGCTCTTAAATCTGCGCTATTCGATAAGTTTTTACGTTTCAATTCTCAATTCGGTAGAGTAGAGGATAATCTAAAATTTGTCATAATTGTTCAAATTGTCTTATTTACTCATTTTCCATTTAAAATTTATCGGACTAGTTTAATTTGTCTTATTTACTCATTTTTAATACTCAAAATCTTAGTATTTTAAATTACTTTTTCTACTGTAATTTGTCGGGCGAAAAAATCAGTCGAGCCATTTATGCTAACCGAGTTTTTATAAGATTTGTGCGACTGGAAAATCGGAGATTTTTCGGTTGTAGCAAATCGGTTTGTTAGAATTTTTGTCGTTAATATTTAGTTTAAATGTAAGCATAAATTTTATGAGGTGTTGGCATACGTTATTTATCTTTTATAAATCTAAAATGTTTTTGGATAAGAAATATACAGCCTGATATTCCATAAATCATAAATATGGTATTTGACTCATTATTATTCCAGTTTTGATATACGTAAAACAAAGCCATTATTATTGTCAAGAAATATATATACAATAATAATTTTGCTCCTTTTGATTTGTAAAAATCGACCTCTTTATCATTTATTTTATTTTTTTTGTTCTGATTAATATTGTTCTTATTAGTCTTAATATCTCTTTTGTTATTAATTCTTTCAATTCTCTTTTTAAATGCAAATAAAAAATTATCAAAATCATCTTTTTCGGGACTCCAATTAGGAAGTCTCATAATAGTAATAATATCAGCAGGGTTATAAATTTTAAAAAAACTGTATTGGAATTCAGTTTGATATTTCCAACTTTTAATACTTTCAATATCAATAGATTCATTATTTTGGAATGTAAAAAGTGGTTTTTGTATCCATAAATAATCGATTTTTTTAGTAGTCAATGTAACTTGTACTTTTCCTAAAGTCAATTTGTATGAAATTAAATATGAGATAATAAATGCAAAAATGGAAAATAAGATAGCCATAAATGAATTCATTATTCCAAATATTCTAATTCCTAAATATCCAATTGTAATTAAACATATTCCGAATATTATAATAAAATAAAAAATTGATATTGTTCTAAATTTGTACTTCATTCCTAATGTATGCCAACGGCTTTTATAAGATTTGTGCGACTGAGAAATCGGAGATTTTTCGGTTGTAGCAAATCGGTTTGTTAAAATGTTTGTCGTTTTGTACTAGTTCAAATTTAAGCATAAATTTTATGATTTGTTGCCTAATGTGGTTTTTAATCATATCAATATGTCTCTATTTATATTCTATACTTTTTTGTCAATTTTTTTCTCCGTTTGTGCGAAATAGGAGTGAAGTCCAACAATTTTATCGGTTTAGTTACCATTTTTCAATCATAGTTTTCTCCGCAAAGAACATAAAATCGGATTCATTTCTCATTTTGTGCTATTCATTTCTAAAATCTGTTCAATTCAACAGTTTTACGTTTCAATTCTCAAATCTGTGCGTTCTGAAAATCAATCTGACCGTTTCATTTCTCATATTATTACTTTAGAAAAATAATCTGAAAATTGTCGGCTTTCTAAATTTTTATTTTAAAGAACTTTTATAAAATCTGAGCATAATCCGCCATATTTGGCAACGGCTTTTATAAGATTTGTGCGACTGAGAAATCGGAGATTTTTCGGTTGTAGCAAATCGGTTTGTTAAAATGTTTGTCATTTCGTACTAAATCCAAATTTAAGCATAAATTTTATGATTTGTTGCAATTAGTTGTTTTCAATCATTTTTCAATTTCGGTATTATCTGATTTTTTGTATTTTATTTAATTTTATCTTTCTCCGTTTGTGCGAAATGAGAATAAAATCTTGCTATTTTATCGGTTTAGTTACCATTTTTCAATCATATTTTTCTCCGAAATGAACATAAAATCGGATTCATTTCTCTATTCGTGTCATTTCTCATTTTGTGCGATTCATTTCTAAAATCTGTGCAATTCAACAGTTTTTTACGTTTCATTTCTCAAATCTGTGCGTTCTGAAAATCAATCTGTTCACTTAGAAAATCAATCTGAACAATTCATTCCTTAATCAGAGATTTTTCCGATAGTTAATATTATAATTTTAATGAACTTTATATCCTAAAAAACGAAATTTCCCAATTAATTGCAACGGCTTTTATAAGATTTGTGCGACTGAGAAATCGGAGATTTTTCGGTTGTAGCAAATCGGTTTGTTAAAATGTTTGTCATTTCGTACTAAATCCAAATTTAAGCATAAATTTTATGATTTGTTGCAATTAGTTGTTTTCAATCATTTTTCAATTTCGGTATTATCTGATTTTTTGTATTTTATTTAATTTTATCTTTCTCCGTTTGTGCGAAATGAGAATAAAATCTTGCTATTTTATCGGTTTAGTTACCATTTTTCAATCATATTTTTCTCCGAAATGAACATAAAATCGGATTCATTTCTCTATTCGTGTCATTTCTCATTTTGTGCGATTCATTTCTAAAATCTGTGCAATTCAACAGTTTTTTACGTTTCATTTCTCAAATCTGTGCGTTCTGAAAATCAATCTGTTCACTTAGAAAATCAATCTGAACAATTCATTCCTTAATCAGAGATTTTTCCGATAGTTAATATTATAATTTTAATGAACTTTATATCCTAAAAAACGAAATTTCCCAATTAATTGCAACGTTTAGTATAAGAATAGTAGCCGATTGCGGAAGTAGAATTTTTCAATTTACTACTAAATTTTATGCGGACTACAATGTTCATATTTACTACTATTTAGGCTATTATTTTTATACTTTGTTGGCAATAGTTATTCTTCAATTTCTGTTTCTGTATTATTTATTTCATCTATAAAAATATTAGGTAACAACCAATCTTGTAATCGAGTTAAAAACTTAAATTCACTTTCAGTAACAGATGCCCGTTCAGGATGGCTGACTTTGATTCTTATGTCATTTAATTTTGAAAACCATTTAGTTGCTTTTTCTTTTTGGCTACCTTTACCTTGATAAGCATCTTTATCTGGATCAGAATAATTGTCTTTAAATAATGCCCAATTAGTATTTATTATTTTCAAATAATCCAATAAGAAAACAAAATTCCAGTGTGGCTCATTACTTCCTCTTTCAATTGCTTCTGCTGCTGCTCTTTTTTGTGTCTCTTTAGGTACTCCATCAAACCACCACCTATCATCAAATTCTTCCTTTAGTGAATTAAATAAGTTTTCTCTTATAGCCAGTTGAATTTGATCAACAATATCTTTTGATTGAGTGTTGTACTTTCCTGAATTATCTTTTATCCATTTCTCTAAACCATTTGGTTCGAAATCTTTAAACCTTTCTCTTATTACTCTTTGAAATTCTCTTATAACATTTTCTCGTCCTTGACCACCAGTACCAGCACTTCTAAAATCTTTTGTTTTTTGACTGGTTAGTTTGTTAATGTAATCAGTTACAGGATTTAAATATTTTATTGTCAGATCAGCAAGATCTTTACCATTTGTTAATTGAGGTTCTAAATGTTCATTTTCAATTAAATGAGTTAGAATACTATCACATAGTCTAATAATTGACAAAATTCCAATATTCATTGCAATAAAGCCTCCTTCTGCACTACCTCTTTTCCAACTCGTTAATGTTTCTTCTTTTATAAAACTGTAAACCGCTTGGAAATAGATGAAATTCTTATCAAGCATTTCAGAATAATTATCAACCCATAAAGGTCCAGTACTAATTAATTTATTTTTAACTATTCTAGCAAATAAATTTGTTTTATTAAAGCCATACGAAATTGGGTAATCTAATGTAATACAAGTAGTTTCGCTTTTTTTATTTTCTCCAACTATAATACGTCTATATAAAGGACTATCATCTCTTTCACCTAAACGTTGTAGTAATTTAGATTGCATTGCAAAAATTGCATCTTTATAAATAGGAGATTCCCATTTTAGATCAGCAATAATAGTGGTTAAAAGATTCTTGGAAACACTTTTTTGCTTATGATTGATATCAACAAACATTTTTACTTGTTCTTCTATTGGGAGATTTTCAAAGGCAACAACGGGAATACTGTTTTTATATTTCCATTCATTATTTGCATAACCATATAATCTGTGCTGACCATCAATAATAAATGCTGATTGATAACTTTTAGGTAGGTGTAAAACGCATAAATCAGAAATTGAACTATCGTGATTTCCTTGAATATTATCTGAATATAATGGCTTTTCTTTAGGAGTGTTTATATTAATTATTATTGAATTAGGGAAATAACCACCATTAGACAAAAATTTATCAATTTCATTTAATCTACTCTTTGACACCATTCTTTGGTAAGCTCCTTCTGAATCCTCTGTGGTTATAGTACTATGTAAGATATAAGAAAGTTTTAGAAGAGTATCAGGTTCGATTGAAAATGAATAATATGTATGCGAACCCATCTTCCCTTTTATTGCAGGAACTTTGTTCTTTAACTCTGGAATTTCTTGTGTTTTAAATAATCTGCCTAATAATTGATATTTTGCTGCGTGACCCAAATAAGATGTTAATTGTTCATAATAAGATATATCATCTTGATTAAAGTGAATGATTTTTAGGTCATTTAATCTTTTACGGTCATTGTCATTTAGGATGATATTATTAGTTGCAAGAATAAATTTAACTTTTCTTTGCTCATTATAAAACTCCTTAAGAAAAGGAATGCTTCCTCTTTGAATTGTAGCAAAGTCATTTATAATTGTTTGAAGAGATTTTTTTTGCAATTCGTTCGAACTTTTACATTCTACAATTAATATAGTTTCTTCATCTGCTGCAAATACATCAATTTGTCTACCAGGAATACTGAAATCTTTTGAATATGGGAGTTTAAGATTTGCATCAGCATTCATTTGCTTAAACCCCATTTTCGCTAAAACTACCCAAACTTTATCTTCAAATAAGACATTATGAGATTTAGGTTTTTTAATTCTTGAAGTTGATTTATTATCTCTAATCAATTCCCAACCCTCATCAAAATATTTTTCTTTTAATTCTTGTTGAATTGATTTCTCTATATTGAGTTTTCTTTTTTTTGATATTGTCGTTTTTAATTCTTGATCTTGAACTAAAGAATTAGCAAAATTGTTTATGAGATCTTCTTTTGTTATTTTCATTCAATTATCATTTTTTCTTTAATTATTGCCAACGTGTTTTTATAAGATTTGTGCGACATAAAAATCGTTAGATTTTTCGGTTGTAGCAAATCGGTTTGTTAAAATGTTTGTCATTTCGTACTAAATCCAAATTTAAGCATAAATTTTATGAGGTGTTGGCTGTAGTTTTTTATTCATTCGGAATGTTCTTATCTGTGCAATATTTTTCTATTTCCGAATCGTTCTTAAAATAATCATCACAAAATCCGTTGAGTTCTTTTTCTGTGGACTTAAAATATTTCTCACTGACAGTTAGCAATTTCTCAGTTTGTTCAATAAATTTCTCAAAATCTGGATTTATTTTGCAGAGTTTGTCAATTGTCTTAAAATCTAATTCTTTAAGTTTAGAAGGATAAAGTATTTTACTTTCATAAGGGTTTGGCTTTAATTCAATAATTCCAATTCCAAATGATTGATTTAATCTTTCCATTTCTTCCTCTAAACTATCCGATATTTCAAAAGCTACTAAATATCCATAATTAGCCCAACTTGAATTTGAAACTGCTTGAAAAAAACATTTTTTTAATTCATAATCAGTGTTTATTTCCTTTTTCACCTCATATGAGGTTATTTTAAAAGTGTCAGCTCTATTCACTGCCTTTAAAAATGTTTGACTTGCTTTTGTCTGTAAATTCAAAAAGTTAATTCCAACCATATCAGGGTGAACCCATTTTTGATAATTGTCTTTGCTATTTTTCGATTGTTCGTGAAATATAGTTTTTGAATAAACATCATCATTTTTCAAATAGGAGCTAAGTAATTGATGTAAATCTCTTTCTAAGTAGGTTTTATGATTGTTTTTTCTTTTTGTTTCAGGTTCAGTCTGTATAAGAATTTCAACTCCGATTTCAGGTTCGTTTTTCGCTAAATAATAAGAATATGTTCCACTTTTTCCTTTTACTCTTTTTACTCTTGAGTCACCGTTTCTTATAAAATCACCTAATAATGCAGATACGGTTGCTGGCGGAGTTTTAGCATCTCCAAAATCATAGTAGTTATTCTCAATTATGTGTTTGCAAACTTCATTTGAATTTGTCAATCCTTTTATATCGCTTAAACTTTGTAAAATAGCCTCTTTTATAGTCATTTTTTTGTTTTTATCGTATTACAGCCAACGAGTTTTTATAAGATTTGTGCGACATAAAAATCGTTAGATTTTTCGGTTGTAGCAAATCGGTTTGTTAAAATGTTTGTCGTTTTGTACTAGTTCAAATTTAAGCATAAATTTTATGAGGTGTTGTGGTTTGTATTTTCTAATTTTTTAAAAGAGATTCTAAATTGTTTTTAGAAGTTAAAATAAATGGTTCTATATCTTTCCCTTGTGACATAAAATCTCTTGAAAAAAAAGAGATAATTTTATTATTCTTGTCAAGTATAAAAAAACAAAATAATTTATCTCTTGAAACCATATAATATATACTCTTTTTATCATGATATAATATATTATAGTGTAAAATTAAATTTGGATTGATTTCATAAGATGAATAAATTTTAAATTGGAAATCATTCATTTTCAGATTTTTATATCCAATATCTATCATAAAATTAAAGTACTCGTTTAATTTTTTTCTCTCATATATGGTAAGACTGTTGAAAGTTAATTTATCATAATTTATGTATTTTTGCAAATCCTCAATTTTTATTTCTTCATTTTTAACTACAAAATAGTTATTTACAAACCCATTTATAGTAGCCTTTCTATTAAGAGATTTACAAGATGTTAATATTATAAAAATGATTATTACACTAGAACTATAGCTAATTAAATTTTTCATTATAAACAATTTTTAATATTTATAGGGGAAGTACCACCAGTAATGTTTTTTACTATAGAATTATTATTTAGATTATTTCTTATATATTGCCCAAAAGTTGCGGGATTTGAACCTCCACCATCATTTATCCATGGTTGATAACAGTCAGGAAGACTTAATCCAGCCATATTACCAATTTCAATAGCAAAATCAGTACAGTTATAACTGTTTAGGTCATATATAGGATTATAATTATAAGAATATTCCATAATATTCTGTAAAACGGAAGGGGCAACATTAAAAGAAATACTTACATCATATGAATGACCGCTATCATCACCTATAGCAGAAGATTGTGTTGGTGAATAAGGTGTCGCATGACCATTAGGGTAAAATCCAAAAGTACTAACATTCCCATTTTGATTTATAGAAATAAATGAATGACCTGCTTTATCGAGAGGTGAAGCTATTACATCTGAGTTTGCAAATGGTTGGTCAACATAAATAGTTATTGTAGCTCCGATATTTTTATTAATACATTTTAGAAAATCATTTAAGTCCAATATTGGTTTTAAAGTTTCAACAACTGTAATTGAACTAGGATCCAAAATAATTTCATCAGGGTGATTATCAGGATGATTAGGAGGACCGTGAGGGTCATCAAAATGTTCATGATAAGTACCATATAGTTGAAATCCAGTGTTTACATAGACATATTCTACCGTTGTGCCACTATATTTCGTAGATACCAAATAGAAATATGTATTGCCACCATTTAAATTTTGATACCAATCTGTATAATGTTCAACAAAAATTGGTATTAATACCTGCCCAATAGGAGCTTCTTTTGCCGAAATATTATTAGTAATTTGACTTCCTGTAATTTCTTTAACTAACACGCCATTTTCATAAGCGCAAATCCTTATTAAATTACCATCTGTTTTGAAGTATGTAAGAATGCCATTAAAATTATCTAAATAATTTAAATTTATTTTTTTAAAGAATTTTTATCATTTGACAAGTATTTAATCAATTCAATAGAAATCCTATTTTTATTGTCTTTTATAGCTATAAGATTAAATTTGGAAAAAATCCTATTTTTATTATTAGAACTTATTGTTGAATTAATATTTGTTTTAAATTCAAATGTTTGTGATAAATCATTATTAGAAATCATAGAATACGAATTCCAATCAACTTCTAAATTTTTTACCATAAAATTATCTTTAAAATTGTCGTGATAGAAATTCTTTTTAAAAGAAATAATTAAAGGGTTTTGCTTTTGATTTACTTGCTGAAGAGTTGAAGAGTCAGATAAATCTTCTTTTTCACAATTAGTCAAAACAAATAGAATTCCAAATAATAGAATTCCAATTTTAAAATAATTTTTCATTTTTTTCATAGTGTTTAAATTTAATGATTAATATTTATGTTTTCAAGTTTACAAATTATATTTCACCATTTGTTACGGGAAAACCGTAAAATTGAAAAGGTAAAACCTCATTATTATCAAGCTTGAAATTTCACTCTATTTTTATTACATTTTTTTCAGTTGGAGTTCGGATTAAATATAAACCACAACGTTTTGGCTAAGAATTGTTACGGATTAAACACAAAACCATTTTTCCGCCATTCAATTATTTTATAAATAGGCACTTACCCTTGAATTAAGCCTAAAAACCGTAATAATTTTTAGGTGTTGTTGTAAGCTGTATTAGTCACAAATCCATTTTTCCTTTACAGTTCTTTTTACCTTTATATTTTTTTTTAAATTTATCTTAAATGTTTCAATGAACTTTATCGAATCTCCATTTTCTCCAACTTTAATATTGTCAAGAATATGTATTTTCTCAAAAGTACTATCATTTATCTTTTTAACTTTTTTATCGACTATTTCAATTTTTCCAAATTTGTCAATTGTAAATATTGTTTCTGTTTTGTCAAAAGTATTCGAGATATTTATTTGATTATTTGAATTATTCAAGTAATAATCTAAAACATCATCACCTCCGTTTGAAAAATTAAGAAAACCTCTATATTCTAAAATTATGAGACTATTACTTTTTTCTCGTTTTATATCTTCACGAAATGCTATTTTAGGCACCAATACAAAATCAATACCATTTTTCTTAAATGTTTGAATACTCGAACAATGTTGAGTTTTTATAGGGTTTGTCTTTTTGTAGTTTGATAAATCCTCAATTTCATAAATCTCATTTGCTGAATATTCTAAAAAATTTTCAATCTCAATATTTGATTCAATATTTATCAAATCAACTCTTTTAGAAGTCGAGATTTTACTCATTCCACAAGAAGTCAATTGAATTCCAATAAATAGTATAATCAATCGTTTCATTTCTTTTTTTATATAGCTTACAACGGCTTTTATAAGATTTGTGCGACTGAGAAATCGGAGATTTTTCGGTTGTAGCAAATCGGTTTGTTAAAATGTTTGTCATTTCGTACTAAATCCAAATTTAAGCATAAATTTTATGATTTGTTGCCTAATGTGGTTTTTAATCATATCAATATGTTTCTATTTATATTCTATACTTTTTTGTCAATTTTTTTCTCCGTTTGTGCGAAATAGGAGTGAAGTCCAACAATTTTATCGGTTTAGTTACCATTTTTCAATCATAGTTTTCTCCGCAATGAACATAAAATCGGATTCATTTCTCTGTTTGTGTCATTTCTCATTTTGTGCTATTCATTTCTAAAATCTGTGCAATTCAACAGTTTTGCGTTTCATTTCTCAAATCTGTGCGTTCTGAAAATCAATCAGACCGTTTCATTTCTCTAATCATTACTTTAGAAAAATAATCTGAAATTTGTCGGCTTTCTAAATTTTTATTTTAAAGAACTTTTATAAAATCCGAGCATAATCCGCCATATTTGGCAACGGGTTTGGGTTATGATTTCGTTGCGATAAATCCGCAGGATTTGTCGGTAGAGAAATCGATTTTAAATATAGTTAATTTTTGTCGTAAAATGTTCATCGGTAGCAATGAATTATACCCAGTGTTGCACTTAGTTGATTCGATATTCATATTCATAATAAAATTCCGTATTGATTAAATTTAATAACGGTTCATTTTTCTTTTTTATTCGTTTGTATTTTTTTCGTTTGTATTCAATTACATTTTCATAGATAGTTGCGTATAGAAATTCTTTATCGACGAACTCATTGGCTATGGGAACAACTTTCAAAAAGTCGTTAACTTTCGATTTTGGAATATTTTTTAGAACTGTAGCAAAACATGATTTATCAATAAAAATTAGGTTTAAATTTTCACGTCTTAGTTTAGAAGTATCAAAGCTAAATGTTCCATTGCTATTGACTTGAATAATTTCAAATGATTCCGATTCTTTTTCAGACACTTTATTTTCAATATAAATAACGGTATTTTCGAAATTAGTCTTATTAATTTCCCTTTCATTTGAAGAATTGATAATAAATAATCTTCCTGATATAATTTGAGAATAACTTTGTATTCCAATTCCAAGAGTTAGAAATATTAATAACTTTTTCATTTTCATTTAATGTTCGTTAAGATACATAGTTTACACAAGTTAAAGATTAGACTTTACACTAAATTAGTTTCTAACCTTATTGACTTTTCTTTATTTCTTAATTGTGTTTCATTAAAGAAACCTAAAAATACGTCTCTATAAAAGACTTTCCAAATTCCATTACCTAAATCTTCAATACCTACGTATTTTCCTTTTAAAGCTGCTGTTAAATATACCCAATAATACGACTTCCATCTGATTGCTCCATTTTGAGTTACTTTTAAAATTTTGAGATTTGAATTATAGTCAAAGTTAGGTATTTTTTCAGGAAAAGGTCTGGTGGAAAAGTTATGCATTGAAGCAGGTGTTTCCATCCCTAAGGCTTCGTGAGGTCTTATGTGATTATATTCTTTTACAAAGTGATTTAAACGTCTTTGTTGTGCTTTTAAGTCATAGGCTGAAGGTTTGGCACAAGCCGCTTTTAAATCGCGATGCATACGTTCGTGTCTTCCGTTTTGTTCTGGGTGTGCTGGGTCAGAAAAAACGGGTATAATTCCAAGTTCAATAAACCAATAGGAGAGTTGTGTAAATCGTTGAATAGCACGAACAGACCCAAAGGGACTTCCGTTGTCTGTGTGGAGTTGTTTAGGGATTCCATATTTCCTAAAAACCTTTGTAAATTCAGCCTTTGCGTACTTTAAAGTTTCTTTAT